>NZ_JBNFXM010000023.1:0-62595 GCF_049943995.1 Lysinibacillus sp. VIII_CA | reverse complement strand
ATTATTACAACACGAAACGTATGAAGGCAAAATTAAAAATGAGTCCGGTGCAATACCGAACTCATTTTATCCAAGCTGCCTAAATCAAAATAACCGTGTCTAACTTTTAGGGGTCACTTCACCTTCACGCTGAAAGTATCCTCGCTTTTTTATTGTCCAGATTGCTCAATCCAGTCCTGTAATTTATCTTTTAAGGAATTAAAACCATTCGCATCCGATTCATCTACACGGTCCTGCAATGATTTTCGTGGTGGTGATTCTTTTTTTCTTACGGTTACTGGGCGTTCCTGTAGCGCTCTCATCGATAAACTAATTTTTTCGGCCTCTTCATCGATTTCAAGTATCTTGACCGCTACTTCTTGCCCAACAGCTAAAAATTCACTAACGTCCTTCACAAAGCCGTATGTTATTTCCGAAATATGCACAAGGCCTTGCGTATTGTCATCTAATGCAACAAATGCACCGTATGGTTGAATACCTGTAACTTTTCCGGTCAACACGTCTCCTAATTCATATTTTTTTACCATAACCTTTGCCCACTTTCTTTTGGTTTGCTACGTATATATCGCTTAAATTATAACATACGTGTAAAAACGGGGCAAAAAATCTCCTTATTCGGGAATAGCTGTAATGATGAAACGTTTTTCTCCTTTTTCTATAGGAACTGTACCTAATTGGAAGGTTAAGCGCTGGCCAATCATTTGAATGGATTCTGGTTTAACACCTACTTTAATGGTTGTTTGGGATGTATCTGTTGCATATAGAACTGTAAAATGTTGCATACCATCAAATTGAACCAATTTATCCACATCTACAGCTTGAGACACTAACTGTTTTACTGTTTCTTGATCGCCTTTTCCTTGTGCATATAAGAATAGGCTCACAACATTCATTGGGTTTAATGAATCTAGGATGGTATCATCTTTACTTGACACATACGCGTTGTATAAACCTTCCGTTTGGATAATCCAACGGTTATCAATTTGTAAACCTGTTGAACCATCATATATTTCTATATAGACTTCATTACTCAAATATGAAAGCTCCATCCTAATATCCTGTCTTGTTAGTTTGTCTATGGTTTTGGATGTTCCTTCTCTCTTAAATTCTTCGAGGATGAATTGTGCGGTCAAACGCATCGATTCCCCATACTTCCCATTAGCCGTATCATTTAATAGCTCTATATGTTCTGGTGAGTATCTAGTTTTGTCATCACCTTTCAAAAGTACAAGCCACGTATTTTCAAACTCTTTGTTTAAATTTCGCAATTGGAAATCGAGGTATGAATTTGATAAATCATTAACTAATGTTCTTTCGTATAATTTTAAAATACGAGCAGATTCTTCTGCAGAAAAACGTAAATCCTCACCATTGAATAAAGAGCCTGTAGCCAAATATTTAAAATAACCTAATATATCAGGATGAAGACGGTCAATGGATACTGGTGCATCTTTCATAAAAATCGGATTCGTTCTAAAACTATAGTTTTGTCCATCATAAGACAACTCGAAATATTGTTTTTTGGCCGTTGCAATTAATTGATTTAGTTCTTTAGGATAATCTTTCTTTTTTTGTGACAGTACTTTATTATATTGGGAAAGTTCATTTGTATAATATTGCAAAACATCTTTTGTTGGGTAATATATGCTAAAGAAATATCTAGACTCGGCAAATGACATCGGATTTTCGTACGTTTCAATCCGCTCTATCAGCTCTCGAGGTGTTTGCAAACTGTCTAGTATCTCTTGCTCTAACTGTGTTAAATATTTAGGATCATAAGCCATTTTATTTAGTACTATTTTTTTATTTTTAGCTTTATCATTGTATTTATAATCAGCAGATTCAACAAACGAGAGTTTCTTAAAGTCTTCCTCAGGTATGTCAAGCTCAACACGTGTTTTTTCACGTTTCTCTTGATACTTCTTTTGTAAGCTAGAGAACCATTCTTCATAGCTGCTTTCTATCTTTTCTTCATTTGAATGCACGAGAGTTGATGGGTGGAGCATAAACGATGATATTAATAGTCCAACTAATAAAACGCTGGCGATGCTAGCAATCCAAACAGCAGGCTTTTGCCATTTTGCTGAAGACTTTAGAATCGTATTTATGGTTTCTTGAGAATCCCTAATGGCATCTTCATTTTCAATTTGCTGAAGTACATGTTGTAGATCTAGTTTTGACTCCATTCGCTCATAGGATTTTTTCAGTAGTGCTATACGTTGATTAAATTGTTTATCATCCATTTTCAACACTCCCTTCTTGCATTAATGCTGCCTTCAACTTTTCTTTCGCACGTAATAGCCGTACTTTGACCGTTGATAATGAAATATTTAAAACCTCTGCGATTTCTTCGTATTTTAACTCGTGAAAATAATACAGTACGATAGGGTACCGATATTTTTCATCTAGGGATTGAATAGCATTATGTAAAGTTCTATCTTCTTCAAATAATAGAACATCGTCTTCAGCAGAGAGAAAAATAGTTTGACGATGCGCATTAAGCTTGTCCCCTTTCGCCAGTTCTCTCTGTTCCTTCCGATAATAATCCCGTGTAGCATTCAATGTAATTTTATAGAGCCATGTCGTAAACCGATCCTGTTTAAATTGATGTAAAAAGCGATACAGTTTAACAAATACCTCCTGTGAAACATCAGCTAAATCATTGCTATGTACGCCACACTGAAAGGCAAACCTTTCAACTGTCTGTTGATGAATTCGAATTAGGTCGATATAGGCATCTTTGTCTCCTTGCTGTGCTCTTGCTATTAAATCGGCCTCTACCAAAGCGATCCCTCCTTTTGTTTATGGAACGACAGAAATATCCTAATTGTTACATATCAATAAGATTTTTTACCAATAAAGGAAGTATCAAACTAAAATTCCATCTCAATGGCTACTAGTGTAGAAACACCCTAGTCAATATTCAGATATTTGCTTGTGTTATGAAAATAATGCGGTAAAATAAAACTTTAGTATAAGGAGGCTTTATTTTTGTGTCATCAAGAGATCAATTTACAACTAAAATTGGGTTTATTTTAGCTGCTGCTGGAAGTGCTATAGGACTAGGAGCCATTTGGAAATTCCCATATATGGCTGGTACTAATGGTGGTAGTGTCTTTATTTTATTATTCGTTTTATGTACATTCTTTATCGGCTTACCAGTACTCATTGCAGAGTTTATGATTGGTCGTCGTGGACAAAAGGATGCTGTCACATCCTTTAAAGAACAGGCGCCAGGAAAGCCATGGTATTTAATTGGATGGGGCGGTATGGTCATTGCGGGCCTTATCTTATCTTTCTATAGTGTTGTAGGTGGGTGGATTTTAAGCTATTTGGGTCGTGCCTTTACTTTTAAGCTAACGAATGCAGGTTCTGACATCAATTATGCAGATTTATTTGGCAATATAATTGCGAGTCCATTTGAAGCAGTTCTTGTGCAAGGGCTATTTATGTTATTGACAGTAGTCATTGTGTCAGCTGGTATTAAGGGTGGCATTGAAAAAGCCAGCACATGGATGATGCCGCTCTTGTTTATTTTCTTCATTATATTAGTCATACGCTCTTTAACATTGGATGGAGCAATGGAAGGCGTTAAATTTATGTTTGTGCCAGATTGGTCTTACCTGAATGCCGAAACATTTTTAATGGCATTAGGACAAGCATTTTTCTCATTAAGTGTTGGTATTGCGGTTATGATTACCTATGCTTCCTATCTATCGAAAACAGAAAAAATTGGTAACTCAGCCATTAATGTTGCATCTATGAACATCATCATCTCTTTACTTGCTGGTCTTGTTATTTTCCCAGCAGTATTCGCACTTGGCTATACACCCGATCAAGGACCTGGCCTCGTATTCATTATTTTGCCGGCTGTTTTCGAGCAACTGCCTCTCGGTGCTCTTTTCTTAACCATCTTCTTTATTTTATTACTATTTGCCACAGTTACATCTTCCATCTCCATGTTAGAAATTGTCGTAGCAATAGCAATCGGAGATAAGCCAGAAAAACGGAAAAAAATTGCATGGATTGGTGGCATCATTATCTTTATTGTTGGTATTCCTAGTGCATTGTCATTTGGTATACTATCAGATGTGAAGATTTTAGACCGTTCTATTTTTGATTTTGTTGATTTTATGACCAACAGCATCGGAATGCCTATTGGTGCTCTGCTCATATCAATTTTTGCAGGTTATTATTATACAAAAGATATTTCACGTAAAGAGCTAGCCGCATCTAGTTGGATATTTACAATTTGGTACATGTTAATTCGCTACGTGTCCCCTATTGCTATATTAATTATTTTCATTCAGGGCATCTTACCATTATTTAAATAAGAATAAAGAACCTCTAACATTAGGATGAAAAAAGAGGTTGTCACATGACAACCCCTTTTTTATAGGAAATATGCAAAATATTTTAAATAATACATTTTGCTTCAAATTTAATAGCAATCAGTTTGTAAGAAATGGCTACACATTCCTCAAAAGGAATCCATTGCTCAAACGAATGCTCATATGTTTCTTGAATAACTTTTGCAAGTGTCGACGGATCATCGATTCCTTGCAATGCCGCTACAACATCTGCTGTTTCCGTATCATAATGGTCTGGACCTAAGTGGAATGGATCCCACTCCTCTAGCAGATGCACAGCTGCTTGATTCATTTTTACATTTTCCAAAATACTCACCTATTTATCCTTTGATCATAATCGTATGATACCATAGTAAATAAAAAAGAAAAGAGTGATTTGCTTGTCTATTTTTGATCAAACTATCAAACGCCGTTTTACAAACTCCGTAAAATGGGACGCAATGAAAATGGTTTATGGACTAAACGATGCGTCCGAGATATTGCCAATGTGGGTAGCTGATATGGATTTTGCTGCTCCGACAGCCGTTTCAAAAGCATTGCAGGAACATGCTGAACGTACTGTTTTTGGTTATAGCTTTATGAGCGAGGAAGCAATACAGTCAATAGTGGACTGGCAAAATACTCGTCATGATTGGCAAATTGACAAGGATTCTATCGTATTCTGTAATGGTGTTGTTGCCGCCTTAGCAAATAGCATTGTAGCCTTTACTAATCCAGGAGATAAAGTCCTTATATCAACACCCGTTTACCCACCATTTTTTAACATTCCAAAAAGCAATGGACGCGAAGTGGTAAGCTGTCCGCTAGTTGAAAAAAATGATGGTAAATTTATCGTAGATTTTGAAGCTTTTGAACAGGCACTAGCTCAAAATGTGAAAGCCTACATATTATGCAACCCTCACAACCCTGGAGGTTATGTATGGGATGAAGCTACTTTAAAGGAAATTGTAAGACTCTGTGCTCAATACGATGTTCTTATTATTTCAGATGAAATTCATGCTGATTTAATGATCAATGGAGAAAAGCATATTCCTATTGCCAAAATAGCAGGCGATGAAATCAATCGGATCGTAACGTGTATGGCTCCTACTAAAACATTTAATTTAGCAGGTATTCAAGTTTCCTATATGATTGTGCCAGATAAGAAAAAACGTCTACAGCTAGAAGCCGTGAATATGGCAAGTGGACAAGGCTCTTTAAATACTTTTGCCTCTGTAGCATTGCAAGCTGCGTATACGGAAGGCACCCCTTGGCTAGATGAATTGCTGCCGTATATTTCAGCAAATATGGATTATGTCAAAGCCGAGTTAGAGCAGATTCCAGGCATTCGCATCATTAAACCACAATCCACTTATTTAATATGGATTGATTATCGAGAGCTTAAGCTTGAAGAAAAAGACATTATGAAACGACTATTAGAAATTGGTCAACTGGCATTAGAGCCAGGTACAAAATACGGAGAAGAGGGTCGAGGCTTCCTACGTATGAATGTAGCTTGTTCATTTGAAACAGTACGAGACGGCGTAGAGCGCTTTAAAAAAGCCTTTGAACAATAAAAATAAGAGAAGGAATTCTGATTATTTAGGATTCCTTCTTTTTATATGTTTAAAATTCTTACGATGTGGAAAAGTCTCTTAACAAACAGATGGAAAAAGGGGTGTTTTCAAATGGACTTAGTTCCTTTAACAATTGAACGTGCATATATGACATTCTTATTTCCCTTCGCCTACCAAATAAAAGATCGGCAAAAGATTGGTCATACCCTTTTAGAAGAAGGATTTTCTTTTTTTGAATTGAACAACGCTAATCTTGAACATGCCTTTTATGGAGACATAACAATTATACATGAGGAGCTTGCCCAATTTTTCTATCCCTTTCTTGAGGATAAATTATTTCCAAATAAAATGGATAGCCCAGACTTTCTTCGCTTCTCAAAAGCATTCTATACACAAGGAGCCTTACACCATCATGAAAATTGTATTAACTACGAGCTTATGAGCATCGATGTGACACTATGCCCTTTCGGCAATGGCATCGTCACCGTTCGAACAAGCATAGACAGCCAATATGATATTAGTGATATTTTAAATTTTATTCATTACTTTAGGGTGCTGGAGGCAAAACTGCGAGAGGAAAAAGGCGCTAGTCATCATTTCTCATTCGGTCATTGTGATTCAACAAGTGAGCTATTATTCAACTATTTTATCCCCTTCTTAAAACCGTTCCTTCAGCATCACCAAGACCATACCTATGAAGGGTTACCTTTTTTTGAAGATGAGCGAATGTTTTCCTCAGCCTATTTAATTTGTGATGAAAAAGCAGAACTATTACCTGAGCATCTTTTTCGATTAGGGCAAGTAGATGGAAGAACACCTGATGGCAAGCCCTTTATTTCGAGTACTAACTCTCAATATATTTCAAACTATGTGCAGGAACACGCCCATACACGGTGGGCACCTAATAGTTTTATTATCTCTTCAGCACAGTCACAAATGACACTTACAAATAGGCCTTTTGAACATTGTTCACATAGCATTCAGGAGTTTATGGGGACTCACTATTACAATTTATTCATTCATTATTTTTATAAAATGATGCTTCTAAAGCTTTCCTATGAATACAGTGAAATTAAATGGGGGAAAGATAAACAAATTGTTAATGAATTAATCGAACTTATCACAGAGTTTTCTGCACGTTATTATTTTGAAGAGGTCGTTGTTCGGACTGAAGGTAGAGAAATAGCTCAAATGCTACGAAAGCATTTCCGTATTAATGAACATTATGTAGGAACAAAAGCGACATTGAACAGCCTATATCGAACACAAGAAGATCAATCCGATAATCGAAGCAATAATTTACTATTTATTTTAACCGTATTTACGGTTATTTCCGGTATTTACGGAATGAATTTAGTCATTGAAGAATGGAAGGACAGTAATGATTTAGATAGTGTTTGGAGCTATACACCGTTCGAATGGGTTGCCTTCATTACCGCCTTAAGTGGAATTGGCCTATCCATTGTACTCGTTTGCTTCCATGCCTTCAAAACAATACAAAACATGGTTCGTCGTTCAAAAAGAAAAATTTAAAATAAAGAATCTGTCTCCATTGGAGGCAGATTCTTTTTCATTAGACATTTTGTTGGTTGTTTGTGCTTTTCTTTTCTGCTAATATACGCGCTTCAATTTCCTTTGATTTCATTTCCTGCTTTTTAGAAATTTTTCGGAAAAGCGTAAACACGATTACACATAAAATAAGCATGATTAAAAATTCAAATGCTGCTGGAATATATCCTGATTTATCTTCAGGGAAATATAAAAATTGATACATTAAGTTTTCCATGCTCTACACGTCCTTATAATTATTATTCAAAGACTGTAATTGACTCAATTTTCACATCTTCTAATGGCTTATCACGAGGATCTTTTTCTACATCCGCAATTTTATCTACAATATCCATTCCTTCTACAACATGACCGAATACAGTATGTTTATGGTCTAACCAAGGAGTACCACCATTTTGTGCATAAGCTTCGATAATTTCCTCTGGGAAGCCTGCTCCTTGTAATTGACGAAGCATATCGCTTGGAAGATGTTTCATTTGTACGATAAAGAATTGAGAACCATTTGTGTTTGGACCAGCGTTAGCCATTGATAGCGCACCACGTAGGTTAAACAATTTATCTGAGAATTCATCTTCAAAAGAATCACCCCAAATTGACTCTCCGCCCATACCTGTTCCTGTTGGGTCACCACCTTGAATCATAAAGTCTTGAATAACTCGGTGGAAAATGATGCCGTTATAATAACCTGATTTAGCATGACCCAAAAAGTTTTCAACAGTTTTTGGTGCAAACTCTGGGAACAGCTTAATTTTAACTGCACCTAATGTTGTGTTCATTTCTACAAGCACTTCGCCTGCTTGTACGTCTGTTGTTAATTGTGGAAACATGGAAGTCTCTCCTTTAATGATAATTTTCAGTTTCAATGAAAAAGATGACAATTCATCCTTCTTGACCTCATTTTAGTCTAACATAATTCCAATTGGTTTTCTTCAACAAAGTATTGACGATTTATGCACTTTTAACTTCCTTTCTAAAAACAATGGAAATAGGTCTGACCGAGTATTTGGAATCAATCCAAAATATGTTATTCTGTTGAAGGATTCATAGAAAGAGTGGAGGCACACATGAAAAAGGCTTTTGGGTTTTTTATTATACTTCTTTCCCTACCTGTTCTATGGTGGATTAGCACAAACATACGAACAGAAATCAATACAGCACAAGCACATGAAGAACAAATTTCACAGGCGATTCATTTACCTGAAGTACAACCCCAGCTCCCTATAACACTTAAGGATCAAAATGGGCAAACATTTAGTGAAGAATATGTCGAATGGCGGCAGCCATTAACATTGCAAGAAATTCCACAAATTGCCCAGGAAATATTCATTGCAAGTGAGGATGCCGACTTTTATGAACACATTGGCTTTGATTTAAGTGCTATTATGCGTGCAGTAGTCGCCAATTCAAGTACAAGTACTAGCTCACAGGGTGGCAGTACGATTACACAGCAGCTTGTTCGAATGCGTTATTTATCTGATGAAAAAACATATGAACGAAAATTAACCGAACTTTTTTATGCTTATGAATTAGAAAAAGAATTCGATAAAGAAGCAATATTAACCATGTATCTTAACGAGTCCTATTTTAGCAATCAAGTTTACGGTATTGGTGGAGCAGCAACCTATTATTTTCAAAGACCACTTCAGCAATTATCTATAGCTGAAATTGCTTTTATTGCAGCGATTCCCAATAACCCTTCACTTTATAACCCTTTAAAAAACTTTGAACAAACTAAAGCACGTCAAGAACGCTTATTAGATACACTTGCCGTGAAAGGTAGCATTACAAAGGAAGAAGCGACAACTTATAAGGCAAAACCGATTACATTGCATATTAAGGATAAAATTCAAAGCTATCCTATGTACAGTACTTACGTTCTTCAAGAATTAAAATGGTTAGTTGCAGAAAAAGAAGGCTATGCGGATCGACTTAACCATACAGATAATGAGGAAGAGAAGAAAAAAATTAAGACACAATTAGACAATCGACTTGATTCATTATTTCAAAATGGACTGATTATTAACACTGCGTTGGATCCACAAAAACAGCGGCATGATGAACAACAAATGACAGCTACCTTAGGTGCCGGTTCATTGCAAGCAGCAGGTGCTGTTATTCAAAACCAATCAAGAGAAATCGTTAGCTTATATGCAGGAAAAAGCTATGAAAAGTTTGATTATCATCGTGCATTTCAAGGAACACGGCAACCAGGTTCCGCGTTTAAGCCACTGGCCGTCTATGCTCCTTTCTTTGAAACAACAACACATACACCTGATTCGATTGTAAATGGTGGCAGTTATTGTGTCGGATCATTTTGCCCTCAAAACTACGGGGGCTACAAGTATGGGGATGTGTCGCTGCGCACTGCATTTCGACATAGCTACAATACATCGGCACTGCGACTCTTCCAGACAGTTGGCATTGATACAGCATTTCAATATTTAGATCGCTTTCATTTTCGCTCCATTGTAGAAAAGGACCATAATTATGCAGCTTCCTTGGGCGGGCTTACTTACGGTGTAACAGCTTTAGAGCTAGCAGATGCCTATACAAGCTTTATTGATGGATCTTATGTTCTAGCACATAGCATTCGTAAAGTGACAGCTTTAGATGGAACAGAACTCTATAGTTGGGATACACAGCGTGATCAAATTTGGTCTCCTAAAACAGTAAAATACATGCGTGAGCTACTTGCCGATGTTGTGACGAACGGTACGGGACAGGGAGTCTACAGTAATAGCAGCTACGTTGGGGCCAAAACAGGGACAACGAATGACTATCGAGACTATTGGCTTGCCGGACTTAATGATACCTATACAGCGGCCGTATGGATTGGCTATGATAAGCCTCAATCCATGCAAAAATTAGAAGAATACAAAATTCATCATCAATTATTTAATGTTTTACTTGAGTAAAATTAGTAGTTTGGTTGTATGACAAAAAGGAACGGGTTACTTGGACGTGCCAGGCAAAATAACAGAACCCCCATGCAAACCGTCATTTAAGAAATAGCAAAAGCCCTCGAGATTGAGATTCTCGAGGGCTTTTGCCTACAGTATGCATTTATTGAGCAAATGGCAGACTTGCTAATATTCCATTATATAGTTTCAATACAACATAAACGATGAATGTTAATAGAATAGTCCACATAAAAAGCTCAAAGATTAATAGACCGATTGTGCCGCCCATTGACATAAAATGACTCATTTTGTAAATAAGATAAATGAAATATGTAAAAACAGTTAGAACAAAAATTCCTATTAACACATAAATAAATTGGATGGCAAATGCTGAACACATGGCACCAATAAACAAAATAATATAGCCGCCTCGTGCTTGACTAACAGTTGCTCCATCGTTGTCTTTTGAAAAAAAGAGCATTCCTAACTCATGGATTGTTTCTCCTACTAGTTTGAGTGCTGAAAATAGCATAAAAAAAACAATAGCAAACACAATGAGTAAAAATACACGTAATTCAACATCAGACAAAAATTCTCGCATACCTGAATATACACCGATTGCTCGAAAAATTTGTAAAGATTCTCCAACTGCATACATACCAAATGTCAAACTAAACAATAAAATTGTAATTAATGGTAAATAACCATAGATATACGGATTCTTCATAAAAAATTTTTTCCTCTATTTTTATTGATAACTTCCTATTTATAATATAACGAAAATTCTCCTACTACCGCAAGCTAAATCCCAATAGTACGTATGCATTCCCGATTAAAGTACGTTATAATTGATATACTTACCTGCATAAAGGAGGGTTTTTTTGTTACAAGTACTTTATATTTTCATTCCCATGCTTGCTGCAATATTCGTACCATTTTTATATAAAAGCATAAAGAATATTCATACTGGCTGGTTTGTTCTCGCTGTTCCAGCTACGCTCGTGGTGATTTATGCATCTTATATTGCACAAGTAGCTAAAGGTGGAGTGTTTACAGCTAAACTTCCTTGGATTCCATCGCTTGATATTTCCTTCGTCTCCTATTTGGATGGCCTTAGCTTATTATTCTCGCTACTAATTACTGGGATCGGATCATTAGTTGTCCTCTACTCCATTTTTTACTTAGATAAACATAAAGAAAAATTACATAATTTTTATGTTTACTTACTGTTATTTATGTCTGCAATGCTTGGAGTAGTACAGTCAGATCATTTAATTACACTTTATTTCTTTTGGGAATTAACGTCCATTTCCTCATTCCTACTCATTGGTTATTGGTATAACCGTGATGCGTCACGCCTTGGAGCACTGAAGTCAATGATGATAACAGTTGGCGGTGGCTTAATGATGTTAGGTGGATTCGTTCTTCTCTACTTAATGGGTGGAACTTATTCCATTCGAGAGCTAATGGTTATGGCTCCAAATCTAGTTGATCACCCTTTATTTACTTGGTCGCTTGTGTTACTCCTTCTAGGAGCATTTACAAAATCGGCTCAATTCCCATTTTACATTTGGCTACCAGATGCAATGGAAGCACCTACACCAGTAAGTGCATACCTTCACTCTGCCACAATGGTCAAAGCAGGTATTTATTTAGTAGCACGCTTTACCCCAATTTTTGCGGCTTCTGAGCTCTGGGTATGGCTTGTAACAGGTATAGGTATTTTAACTTTATTCTGGGGTTCATTCTTTGCAGTCAAACAAACGGACTTGAAAGGGATTCTTGCCTTCTCGACCGTCAGTCAACTTGGACTTATTATGTCACTACTTGGGGCAAGCGCAGTGGCGTTTCATGCCAACGAATCCGTAGATACAATTAAATTTGCGGCATTTGCTGCCATCTTCCATCTGATCAATCACGCTACATTTAAAGGTAGCCTATTCATGATTGCCGGGATTATCGATCATGAAACAGGGACACGTGATATTCGTAAATTGGGTGGGTTAATGAGTATTATGCCTATCAGTTTTACAGTTGCGGCAATAGGAAGCTTATCGATGGCTGGTCTTCCACCGTTTAATGGCTTCTTAAGTAAAGAAATGTTTTTAACAGCCATGCTCGCGCTTCAAAAGTTTGAGTTTTTTGGCTTCGATACATGGGGAGTGCTCTTCCCAATCGTGGCTTGGGTTGCTAGTATTTTCACATTTATTTATAGCTTTTATTTTGTTTTCCGAACATTTAATGGCAACTACAAACCAGAACAATTACCGCATAAACCACATGAAGCACCTATTGGGATGCTAGTTTCTCCAATGCTTTTAGCAGGATTAGTTGTGCTTATATTCTTTATCCCGAATTTTATTGGTGATACATTTGTCAAACCTGCTGTACTAGCAATTCAGCCATTTTTATACGAGGTACCACAAGATATTGACATTCATGTATCTGCCTGGCATGGAATCAATCCAGAGCTTCTAATGACGATAGGAATTATTATCATAGGAGTACTGCTATTTGTATCACTACCGAAATGGCAAGGGATGTATCAACGATTCCCAAAGGCTTTCACCTTGAATAATGCTTATGACAAAATTATGCAGGGGTTAGATGTTGGCTTGAATCGCCTTTCTCGACTCTACATGACGGGGTCAATGCGTCATTATCTACTTTATATGTTTAGTGGTATTGCTATTATCGTCATTGGTTCGCTTTTTGTGAAAAATGCCTTTAGTTTTTCATTCCAAGAGACAGCTCCAATTAGGCCCTATGAAATTATTTTAGTCGTGGTTTTATTAATTGGAACAGCTATCACTATACTAGCCAAATCGCGTTTAACAGCCATTATAGGTCTTGGCTCTGTTGGTTATACGGTAGCATTATTTTTTGTTATTTTTAATGCGCCAGATTTAGCCTTAACACAGCTTGTTATAGAGACTATATCTGTTGCTCTCTTTTTAATGGCATTCTACCATCTGCCAAAACTTGGTAAACGAGAAGAACGTATGAGATTTCAATTAAATCGAGCTGTTGTATCTATTACAATAGGTGCCATGGTAACACTTGTCGCATTATCTGCTCATTCACAAAAACTTATTCCTTCTATTTCTAAATACTATGAGGAAACCGTTTACTCCTTAGCGGGCGGAGGAAATATTGTTAATGTAATTTTAGTAGACTATCGTGGCTTTGATACATTGTTTGAAATTACAGTGCTCGGTATTGCTGGAATGGCCATTTTGGCTATGATTAAATTGCGCATGAATAGAAAGGAGAAAACACATGAAAACAAATGATGTGATAATACAATTTACGGCTAAAATTGTATTTTTCATTATTTTCTTCTTCTCCATTCATATTTTTTTAGCAGGTCATTACACGCCTGGTGGTGGCTTTGTTGGAGGACTTTTAACCTCCAGTGCCATCGTGCTATTAGTGTTAGCCTTTGATATTCGTACTGTACGACATATTTTACCTATTAATTACACGTATTTAACGGCTATTGGTTTATTATTAGCCCTTGCCACTGCGGCATTTCCTATGTTTGTTGGCGAACCTTTTTTTACGCATTTCTTTAATTATTTCGATTTACCGCTTCTAGGCAAACAGTCTTTACACACGGCTATGCTTTTTGATAGCGGTGTCTATCTGGTTGTTGTGGGTGTTACGATGACCATTATTCAAACGATTGGAGAGGATGAATAATGGAAATAATTATGGCCTTTGTCATTGGCTTCCTCTTTATGGCAGCTGTCTATTTAATTTTATCAAAAAGTTTATTACGAATTATTATTGGTACGGGACTTTTAAGTCACGGTGCTCACCTACTGATATTAACGATGGGTGGTCTTGGTGGTGAGGCTCCACCCGTGTTAAACGAAGGAGCTAAACCCTTTGCAGATCCATTACCCCAGGCACTTATTTTAACCGCTATTGTTATTAGCTTTGGCGTCACAGCGTTTTTCCTTGTGCTAGCATATCGTTCCTATCAGGAGCTACAAACTGATGATATTAGCTTAATGAGAGGAAGTGATGAGGATGAATAACTTCCTACTGCTGCCTATCATCATTCCGTTTTTCTTCGGTATGATTTTAATGTTTGGGCAAAAAAATTTAATGTATCAACGAACATTTTCATTACTTGGAATCGGGATATCCTTGATTACTGCCATTTCACTTCTATTGAAAGTGAAACATGATGGTATCCAAAAGGTTACCTTTGGAGATTGGCCTGTCCCTTATGGCATTACCATGGTTTCTGATATGGTATCCGCATTGCTCGTTACAACAACATTGTTAATTGCTTTTTTTGTTGTTTGGTATGGCTTTGGTTCTATTACGAAGGAACGGGAAAGATTCTTTTATTACCCTGGTATCATGTTTATTTTAACTGGGGTTAATGGGGCTTTTACTACAGGTGATATTTTTAACTTATTCGTTTTCTTCGAAGTATTATTAATGGCTTCATATTTACTGATCGTGCTAGGTGGCGAGAAAGGGCAACTGAAAGGATCGATCAAATATATTTTAATTAATGTTATTTCGTCGGCCTTATTTGTCATTACCGTAGCCTTTTTATACTCGGTTGTAGGAACATTGAACATGGCTGATATTGCCGTTAAAATAGCTGAAATCAATCAGCCAGGTATCATTACGGTTATAGCTGTACTCTTTTTAATGGTTTTCGGATTAAAAGCAGCCATTTTCCCATTGTATTTTTGGCTTCCTACTTCGTATGCAGCAGCGCCTATACCTGTATTAACACTATTCGGTGCATTGCTCACAAAGGTAGGTGTCTATGCAATTACACGTACCTATACACTATTCTTTGTACACGATTTATCATATACTCATGATTTATTGATGGTACTTGCCATTGCTACAATTGTAGCTGGATGCATTGGGGCACTCGCCTACTTTGATGTCAAACTTATTATTATCTACAATATTGTCATTGCTGTAGGAGTTATTTTATTTGGTGTCTCACAAATGAATGAAGCTTCTTTAAAGGGAGCGATGTTTTATTTAGTACACGATATGCTCATAAAGGCTGCACTCTTTATGTTAATCGGTATTATCATCTACATTACAGGTACATCTGATTTGCGTAAGATGGGTGGCCTGATGAAGAAATACCCGGTGCTTGGTTGGTGTTATTTAATTGCAGCATTTGGCTTAGCCGGAATTCCACCACTTAGCGGATTTGTGGGCAAACTTTTGATTGTACAAGGTGGTTTTGAAGCGGGAAATATGTGGAGTAGTATTTTCATATTAGCGTCCTCACTGCTCGTACTACTATCAGTCATCCGTATCTTCATCTATGCCTTTTGGGGCGAGGAGAAAGAAACAAAGGGTACCGTTGACAAATCTATCTACAAGATGCTGTTTATGCCTTCAGCCCTATTAGTACTTATTTCTGTCGTATATGGTGTGGGTTCCGAATGGATGACGCCATTTATGGACGATGCATCAAAACTTTTAAATGATCCATCTATCTATATAGATGCTGTGATGAAGGGGGATTAACGCTATGGCATTTCAAATGATTTTAAACTTTGTACTTGCCTTCGTATGGATGTTCCTATCCTCTAATTACACAGCAACCGGCTTTATAATTGGGTTCTTAATGGGTATCATTCTGCTCATAATAATGCGAAGATTTTTTAAGTCTCGTCTTTATGTCTACCGACTATGGGCCATTTTAAAATTGACTTCGCTGTTCTTTAAAGAGTTAGTATTAGCGAATGTGCAAGTCCTGAAGGTAGTATTAAAGCCTAAATTGGACATGCAGCCTGCCTTTTTTGCTTACCCTACTGTATTAACGGAAGACTGGGAAATCACTTTACTATCCAGCCTTATTACTTTAACGCCCGGGACTGTAGTCGTACATGTATCCGATGATGCTAAAACATTATATGTACATGCTATTGATATAAACGATGTGGATGAGGCTGTTGCTTCCATTCGAGATTCATTTGAGAAAGCGATTTTGGAGGTGAGTAAATCATGACAACATTTATTATTGCAGTCATTGTAGTGATTTGCTTATCGATGATTGCGGTCATTTATCGAATGATTAAAGGACCTTCTGCATCTGACCGTGTTGTCGCCTTGGATTCACTGGGTGTCTCTCTTATTTCCTTGATTGGATTATTTTCAATACTAGTGGAAACAAGCTTCTTCCTTGAGATTATTTTATTACTAGCTATTTTATCATTTATTGGGACAGTTGCTTTCTCTAAATTCATAGAGAAAGGAGATATCATTAAACGTGACAATTCTCGCTAATAGTTTAGTTATTTTTTTCATTTCTGTTGGAGTACTTTTTATTGTCGTCACAGCCATTGGGCTTATCCGCCTACCTGATTTATATACGCGAGCACATGCTGCCTCAAAAAGTGCTACACTTGGTGTTATGTGCGTACTAATTGGTGTATTCTTTCACTTTTGGCTAATTGAAGATCATTTTAATCCACGTATATTATTAGGTATACTATTCCTCTTCATCACTGGCCCTGTTGGAGGACATATTATGACTCGATCCTCTTATATTGCTGGTGTAAAGCCTTGGAAAGGTACAGTACGTGATGAATTAGGCCCTGAAATTGACAGAATGAAAAAAGAACAAGATGTTCGATAAAACATATAAAAAATCTGCTCAATCATTATGAACGAGCAGATTTTTTTATTGGTTAGTTAAATATAGCCTTTGGCAGTTAAAATACTAGTCAACTGTTCCACACATTCTTCTACAGTATGATGTTCTGAATCTAAAATAATTTCTGGGTTTTCGGGTTCCTCATAAGGAGCGCTAATACCAGTAAAATTTGCAATCTCTGCTTTTCTAGCTTTTTTATATAGTCCCTTTGGATCCCTTTTTTCACATGTTTCTACTGAACACTTTACAAAGACTTCTATAAATTCACCATCTTCAACAAGCTCACGAACTACTTGACGATCTTCTCGATAAGGTGAAATAAATGCCGTTAGCACAATTTGACCGCTTTCTATAAAAAGCTTCGAAACTTCCCCTATACGACGGATGTTTTCTTTACGCCCTGACTCATCAAAACCTAAATCCTTATTTAAGCCATGACGGACATTATCGCCATCCAACACAAAAGCTTGATTACCCCTTTCATATAATTGACGGGCAAATGCATTGGCTATAGATGATTTTCCTGAAGCAGACAAACCCGTAAACCATAAAATAAAGCTTTGATGTTTATTTTGAGAGCGACGCTCATCTTTTGTAACAGAGGCTTCATGCCAAACAATATTTGAACTCATTTGACTACCTCCTTCTGCATGCCTTTTATTAGTACGTCTACTACCTCTTTACGGCTAAATGTACTTGGTGGTACTTCTCCATTGCGAAGCATCTCTCGTACTTTTGTACCTGATAAAATAATATGGGCAGAGCTATCATGGGGACAAGTTTTTGTAGTAGCCATCCCTTCACACTGCTGACAATAAAAACTATGCTCAAACTTCAATGGAATAATCCCTAATTCATCTTCCGTAAACTGTTCAAAGATTTTTTGGGCATCGTACGTGCCATAGTAATCCCCAACACCTGCATGATCTCTACCCACGATAAAATGTGTACAGCCATAATTTTTCCTTACAAGCGCATGGAAAATGGCCTCCCTTGGTCCTGCGTAACGCATAGCAGCTGGAAATACACCTAATTGCACACGATTTTCAGGATAGTAATTTTTCAATAAAATCTCATAGCTCTCCATACGGATAGCCGCAGATACATCATCCGATTTTGTTTCACCAACAAGAGGGTTTAAAAATAAACCATCTATCGTTTCAAGTGCTGCCTTTTGGATATATTCATGGGCCCGATGCACTGGGTTACGCGTTTGAAAGCCCACAATGGTTTGCCAACCCTTTGAAGCAAATAGTTGTCGGGTTTCCACTGGATCAAATGAATACGTAGGAAACTTTTGTGCTAGACGTTTAATTAACGTAATTTTTCCACCAACATATATGGCAGGACGTTCATGTAGCTTGTGAACTCCAGGATGTGCTAAATCCTCAGTGCCATAAACAAGTAAAGCCTCTTTTCGCTTATTCGGCTCAAAAATATCAGCCACCTGAATAACACCAAAAGTTTCACCTTGATAGACTAGTTTTACCTCTTCACCAGGTTGTAAGGTTGCTGCTTTCTCTTCCGTCACTGGGAGGGTAATTGGAATACTCCATACTATACCTGATACTAATCGACTTTTTTCCACCACAGATTCATAATCTGCTTGTGTTAAAAACCCTTGGATGGGACTGTAGCCTCCTATGGCAATTAACTCTAAATCACTCAAAGAAATGGCATCCAGCTCAATCTCCTTATGAATAGATGTTATTTCCTTATCGGGATGAAAAGCTTGCACAAGAAACCCTCCATGTGGTTGTAAACTCATATTATCTCCTCCTAATTCTAGTTAAATACTAAGTTTAATAGTAAGATCAACATCAATGATGTAGTAACACTAGTAAAATTAAATTCCCTCACCTGCATCATATATGGATTGCTCTTCTTCTCGAATGGTACGCATTAAACTAATAACTCCAAGCGTTCCAACGATAATGCTGCCATTTATAATAACCGCATATAGATCTTTTTCTAAAAACAACTGTACTAAAAAATAAGAAATGGCTAATGAAAAGATGGGGGATACAACCCATATACGAATAATCTTTTTCACAATATGCTTATGAAAAATTTGTTTTCCGTTTTTCGCCATTCCCATGCCGATAATAGAGGAAGATGTTACTTGCGTTAGTGGTACTGGAAGTCCAAAAATAGAGCTTATGCCTACGAGTAGCGCCCCAGTACTTGAAATTAAAATACCCTCTGCCTTTTGAAAACGCATAATTTTTTTACCGTTTGTTTCAAGAACTCGTTTACCAAGTAGGATAGCTCCTGCAGCTACAAATGCACCCCCAAGCATAATGCCGATAGTAACATCCAGCATGCCAGCACCTACCAGCGGCCCAACTGCATTCGCCACGTTATTCATACCTGCCGAAAAGGCTTCAAAAAATCCTGCTAATACAAGTAGAATCGTTAAAATCGGATGATCTTTTAATAGCCCCCTAAGTTGTAATTTATATAACAACTTCCCCAATATAAGGGCCATTACAAAAGCTATAAGTGGGACAATAACCCAAAAGGACATAATGACCAGCAAAGATTGGACGAATAACACTTTATAAGCTATTCCCACACCAACAACTGCGCCGACGGTAACCTCACTGGTAGATAATGGGATACCTAAAAGGTTGGCAAAAAATAAACTGCTTGTTGCAGAAATTAAAATAATGATAACAATTTTAACCGTAATGTACTCCTGAGGCATAATACCTGAGCTAATCGTTTTGACTACTTCTCCTCCGCCCAACACCGCTCCGCTATAAACGCCTATGGCGCATAATAATAATGCTTGCCAAGCCTTTTTAATAGCACCTGCCCCATAAGCAACTCCCATTGAAGCTGCTGCCCCACTTGCACCTATATTCATGGCAAAAAATAAACTAATAGCTATGGCAAAATATTCAAGCATGGCATAACTCCTTTATTCATGTAACCCACATTCTGTCTTCCCAGAGCCTTGCCATCTACCTGAACGTAAATCATCCATCGTAAATGCCGGCTTTGTACAATGCTCACAACCGATACTTGGATAGCCTTGATCATGCAACGGATTGTATGGCAGATTGTTTTTCGAGACATAGCGCCAAACATCCTTCCAAGTCCAATGGATAAGTGGGCAAACTTTAATCGACTTAAATTTATCATCACGATTAAGAAAATTTGTTTGTTGACGTGTTGGCGATTGTTCACGTCGTAAACCAGATATCCAAGCCTTTGTGCCTGAAAGGGCTTCATGTAGCGGCTTAATCTTGCGTATAGCACAGCATTGATTTGGATCTGACTTCCAAAGTTCTTCACCATATTGAGCTGCTTGTTGTTCAAGTGTGAGTGCAGACTTTTTCATCACAATGTTTAATTGTGGATATTTTTCTTTTACTCGCCGGATCGTTTCATAGGTCTCTTTAAAATGGACATCTGTATCTAAAAAGACAATGGTTGCATTTGGCTTTACCTTCGAAATGAGATCAATTAAGACTATGCCCTCAATCCCAAAGCTACAGGCATAAACTATTTCATTCCCATACTCTTGATAGCTCCATCGTAAAACCTCTAATGCTCCCCTATACATTTCATCAACTTGAAAATTAATGTTTGGTTCTTGCCAATTTGCATGTGTTAACATAGAATCCCCCTCATAGCAAAAAAAGGCGTTCTAACTAAAGACACCCAAAAAACATGCCTTTGTTAAAACGCCTCTAGTTTGACTAGCCAGCTCATTATTCAACGATTTTTCACTAGTAATTGCTACCTCGTTCTTTAATCGTTTTTCTTATTACCAAATATATACTAAAGTACACCAAGCAGTCAACTAGGTTTTTTCAAATATCTTATGCAATAAACCCATTTTTGACACTCTTAGTAGCATAAGATAAATGACAGCTAGGTAATCACCATGATTTTCAACATTTTATAATTCCTTGTTGACTAATAGGAAATATGTGTTTAATGTATTATCTAAAGCTTTGACACAACTACTAAAATGCTGATCAGAGGATCTGAAGGCCATCTACCTATGACGAATTATCGTTATGGGGGATGGCTTTTTGCATTCTTCAGCCAGAAAGGGAGCGACATAGAATGAAGAAAAGAAAGAATGTCTTTCAATCTTTGGCACTGCTTGCTGTATTAACTTTATCTGTAACAGGATGTAGTAGTGCTAACTCAAATGAAGATACAAGTGGCCAGGAAGGTAATAAGTCCGTTGAGCTATTAAATGTATCCTATGACCCAACACGCGAGCTTTACGATGAGTTCAATCAAGATTTTATAAAAAAGTGGAAGGATGAAACAGGGCAAGATGTCACGATTAAACAATCTCATGGAGGCTCAGGAAAACAAGGTAGAGCAGTGATTGATGGTCTTGAAGCAGACGTTGTCACCCTTGCTCTCGCCTATGATATTGATGAAATTGCCCAAACTCGTGAGCTGCTGAATAAAGATTGGCAAACCGAATTTGACCATAACTCTACTCCCTATACATCCACTATTGTCTTTTTAGTACGCAAGGGCAACCCGAAAGATATACAAGATTGGGATGATCTCATCAAAAAAGATGTATCCGTCATTACCCCTAACCCAAAAACATCTGGTGGTGCAAGGTGGAACTACCTAGCTGCTTGGGGCTATGCTGGAAAGTTATATAACAATGATGAAACAAAAATCAAAGAATTTATGAAATCACTATACAGCAATGTTGAAGTACTGGATTCTGGTGCCCGAGGTGCTACCACAACTTTTGTGGAACGCAAAATTGGGGATGTCTTAATTGCATGGGAAAATGAAGCTTACTTATCACTTCATGAATTAGGGAAGGACGAATTCGAAATAATTACTCCATCATTAAGTATTCTAGCGGAGCCACCAGTGGCGATTGTTGACAAAATCGTCGATAAAAAAGGAACACGGGAAGTAGCGGAGGCTTACTTACAGCATTTATATAGCGATACGGGTCAAGAAATTGCTGCCAAAAATTATTACCGCCCTCGCAACGAGGCTGTTCTAGCTAAATATAAAGACCAATTCCCACAGCTTGAACTTGTTTCAATCGATGATTTTGGTGGCTGGACCAAAGCACAAGCAACTCACTTTAAAGACGGCGGTACCTTTGATGAAATTTACTTGCCACAATAAGGAGTGTTCTGATGAGTAGTTTAACCCTGACGAAGAAATCACGTCGCATTATTCCAGGATTTCACCTATCTCTTGGATATACGATGTTATATGTTAGTTTACTAGTGTTATTACCACTTTCTATGATCTTTTTCCATACAATGTCCTTAAGCTGGACAGTGTTTCTTGATATTATCACTGATCCTCGTGCTGTTGCTTCCTATAAAGTTAGCTTTAGCACAGCCCTCATTGCAGGTCTATTAAATGTACTTTTCGGCACAATTATCGCATGGGTTCTGGTTCGCTACCAGTTCCCTTTTAAAAGAATGATGGATGGATTAGTAGATTTGCCTTTTGCTTTACCTACTGCTGTAGCAGGGATTGCTTTAACATCTCTCTACGCCCCCAATGGTTGGATTGGCCAGTTTTTTGATTTTAAAATTGCCTTTACGCCCCTTGGTATTATTATTGCCTTAACTTTTATTGGGCTTCCTTTCGTTGTACGAACAGTACAGCCAGTATTGCAAAATATTAGTGCTGAAGTTGAGGAGGCTTCTGCCAGCCTTGGAGCAAATCGTTTACAAACCTTTCGTAAAGTCATTTTGCCAGAGTTATTACCAGCCATATTAACGGGCTTTTCATTAGCCTTTGCTCGTGCTCTTGGTGAGTATGGCTCAGTTGTTTTCATTGCGGGAAATATGCCTATGAAAACCGAAATTACCCCTTTAATTATTATGACTAAACTTGAGCAATACGATTATGCTGGTGCCACTGCAATTGCGGTAGTCATGCTTGTTACTTCATTTATTTTATTATTAACCATTAACGTCATACAATGGCTAGCCAATCGTCGGTTTGTACATTAGGAGGAGCTTTATGGAACAATCAGCATTTATTCAACAGGCTAGTCCTGAAAAAAATAAGGTACCTAAGTCTGTCGCCCTACAGGAGCCTCGTGTTATTCGCTATACACTTACATGTATTGCACTAGTCTTTTTAGCTTTTTTTATCGTCCTGCCATTAGCTTCAATTTTTATTACAGCCTTTCAAAAAGGTGTGGATGTTTACTTGGCAGCTATCACACATCCAGATGCATTAGCTGCTATTAAGCTCACTTTAACAGTTGTAGCGATTGCTGTACCCCTAAATGCAATCTTTGGCGTAATGGCTGCATGGACCCTTACAAAATTTAAATTTAAGGGGAAAAATCTTTTACTAACCATTGTTGATTTACCTTTTGCGGTCTCCCCTGTTATCGCAGGTTTGGTATTTATTTTACTATTTGGATCGCAGGGATTATTTGGTGATTGGTTATTCGCCAAAGATATTAAAATTGTTTTTGCCCTACCAGGCATTGTCCTTGCGACGATATTTGTCACACTGCCCTTTGTTGCCCGTGAGCTAATACCTCTAATGCAAGCACAGGGAACGTCTGAGGAGGAGGCGTCGATTTCTCTTGGTGCGAGTGGCTTTAAGACCTTTTGGTACGTCACCTTACCCAATATTAAATGGGGTTTATTTTATGGTCTCATATTGTGTAATGCACGAGCTATAGGAGAATTTGGTGCAGTTTCAGTTGTATCTGGCCATATACGAGTCATGACGAATACAATGCCCCTTCATATTGAAATTCTCTATAATGAATATCAATTTTCAGCCGCCTTTGCTGTTGCATCCTTAATGAGTGTCATAGCTATCTTTACATTAATTTTAAAAGACATCATTGCATGGAAGTCCAAATCTAGCTAAAAGGAGATAATTAACATGAGTATTCAAATTCAAAATGTCTCGAAAATATACGGATCTTTTCAAGCATTAGAGGATATTTCTATTCATATTCAGTCAGGGGAGCTTGTTGCATTGCTCGGCCCCTCTGGATCAGGAAAAACCTCTCTATTACGTGTTATTGCAGGGCTGGAAACCACCGATACGGGTGATATTTTTTTTGATGGACATTCCATGACGGATCGACATCCAAAGGAACGTAATGTAGGCTTTGTGTTTCAGCATTATGCTCTATTTCGTCATATGACCGTCTTTGAAAATGTCGCTTATGGCCTAAAGGTTCGCCCTCGAAAAACTAGACCTACTAAGCAAGAAATACGAGACAAAGTGATGGAATTGCTACAATTAGTTAAACTTGAAAATTTCTCTGACCGCTATCCCACACAGCTTTCAGGTGGTCAGAGACAGCGTGTGGCACTAGCGAGAGCACTTGCAGTAGAGCCAAAAGTTCTTCTACTCGATGAGCCATTTGGAGCACTCGATGCAAAGGTTCGTAAGGAGTTGCGTCGCTGGCTACGAAAGTTACACGATGAATTTCATATTACAAGTATTTTTGTTACGCATGATCAAGAGGAAGCATTGGATGTAGCAGATCGCATAGTTGTCATGAACAATGGCAAAATTGAGCAAATCGGAAGTCCAGATGAAGTATATACGCATCCTAAAAGTCCATTTGTCTATGATTTTTTAGGGAACGTCAATCTTTTTAAAGGACGCTTACATAACGGTAAGCTGATGCACGGAGAAGTCGCACTGGATGTGCCTGATGTACAATCACATAGCAAGGATAATGTGATTGGCTATGTTCGCCCCCATGATATACAAATAGAAAAGGTAAATATTCCAGGTACGGTACCCGTCAAAATCAATCATATCCATCTGTTGGGACCTATTGTCCAAATTGAGCTACGCCGTGAGGATTTAGATGAATTTTTAGAGGCAGAATTATCAAAAGAACAGTTCCTTCACCTTCAGCTTGAAGTGGGTGATCATATATTTGTTAGGCCGAAGCAATTAAAGGTCTTTATCCCCGAAGATTACTCCATTTAAAAAACCATGTAGCAAATTTCTTTGCTACATGGCATTTATATTAGACGTGAAATTCTCTACCATCATAAACAGCCGTCACATATCCAGCACGAATGACAAAATCACCAAAATGCTCACCGACTAAACGTTCCTTCGCATAATGTACAAGAATTGGTCGGAGCTCCGCTAGTATCTCTTCCTCCCCTATATTTTCACGATAGATTTTATTCAATCGATTACCAGTAAAACTTGCCCCAAGATACAAATTATATTTTCCAGGACCTTTACCGATAAAGCCTATTTCAGCCATCGCTGCGCGGGAGCAACCATTTGGACAGCCTGACATCCGGATAACAATTTCTGTATCATTTAACCCTGTTTCATCAATGATTGTTTCTATTTTAGTAATAAGAGATGGCAAATAACGCTCCGCCTCTGCCATGGCTAAACCACAGGTTGGTAAGGAGACACAGGCAATAGAATTACGACGCAGTGCGGAATAATGTGCACCATCTGTCAGCTTATATTGCTCGATAATAGCAGCAATCTTTTTCTTTTTCTGTGGTGTTACATTACTAATCATTAAATTCTGGTTAGGTGTTAAACGAAAATCACCTGTATGCACCTTAGCTATTTCACGTAACCCTGTTAACAGCTTATAATCTTGGAAATCTTTAATGCGACCATTTTGAATAAATAGCGTATAATGCCATTTACCCTCAGCCCCTTTAATCCAACCGAACTCATCTCCTGTACGCTCAAACGTATAAGGACGTGCCTCTTGAATGCTCCAACCCAAACGTCTAGTTAGTTCTTCGTTAAACCATTCTAGTCCTCTCGCATCAATCGTATATTTGAAACGTGCATTTTTACGGACAGAGCGATTCCCATAATCCCGCTGAATTGTTATAATCTTTTCTGCTGTTTCCAATAGTTTATCAGGTGTAATAAAGCCAATTTCTCGCGCAAGCTGTGGATAGGTAGCATGATCTCCATGCGTCATCCCCATTCCTCCACCAACAGCTACATTAAAGCCAATAAGCTTTTCATCTTCTACGATCGCGATAAGCCCGATATCTTGTGAAAACACATCGACATCATTACTTGGCGGAATCGCAATGGCAATTTTAAATTTACGTGGCAAATATTGTGCTCCATAAATCGGTTCAATTTCATCATCCTGACTGTCTATGACCTTTTCTCCGTCTAACCATAATTCATGGTATGCACGTGTACGAGGTAGTAAATGCTCACTTAGTTTAGCAGACCAGTTATAAACTTCTTCATGTAATGCTGACTGATTTGGATTTACATTACACATGACATTACGGTTTACATCCCCGCAGGCAGCAAGAGAATCCAATAACACTTCATTAATTTCTTGCATATATTTTTTGACATTCCATTTTAAAATGCCGTGTACCTGAAACGCTTGACGTGTCGTTAGTTTTAAGGAGCCATTGCCATACTTTGTAGCCATTTCATCCATGACCAGCCATTGAGCTGGAGTAGCCGCTCCTCCAGGTGTTCGTACACGTACCATGAATTGATAGGCAGGCTCTAGTTTTTGTCGTTGTCGTTCATTGCGAAGGTCTCGGTCATCCTGTAGGTAACTACCATGGAATTTCATTAAACGATTGTCATCCTCAGGAATACCAGAACTTAATGGATCATTCATAGTCCGTTCAAGTGTCCCACGAAGATAGTTACTTTCAGTCTTAATGCGCTCTACATCACTTGGTTTCCCTGATTGTGGAGGCAAAACAATTTTCTCTGTCATTCTTTATCGCTCCTTTAACCTCTCCAGAGGCTCCGCTTGCTAGCAAATAGTCATCTTTCTACAAGGAAATTTTTTTCCCGAATACAGTTAATAAACATCCCGCTGGTATCGTTTTTGTTGCTTTAGTTCTTGTACAAAGGCTTTTGCTTGCTCAGACGATTTTTGCCCCTGCTGTTCTATAATACGGTGAATAGTTGCATCCACATCGGCTGCCATTGATTTCTCATCGCCACATACATAAATGACAGCACCTTGTTCAAGCCATTCATAAAAATTTGCCGCATTCTCTTCTATTTTGTGTTGAACATAGATTTTTTTATCGGTATCACGTGAGAAGGCTATATGCATTTGGCTTAAAGTACCAGAAGCTAGCCAGCGTTGCCAATCTGTTTGATAGAGGAAGTCTGTAACAAAATGCTGATCCCCAAAAATGAGCCAAGCTTTACCCACAACCCCTAACTCTTCTCGTTCCTCTAGAAAAGCTCGATATGGGGCTATACCTGTGCCAGCACCAATCATAATTATTGGTGTTTCCTTCTGCTCTGGTAGTCTGAAATTTGGATTTTTATGAACATAGATTGGTAATGTATCGCCAATTTGAAGGTCCGCCACACTACCTGAACAAACTCCCAGACGTTGTCGACCGTTCGTCTCATAGCTTACCTTGCTAATCGTTAAATGTACCTCATCATTATTCGCCAATTGGCTACTTGCAATAGAATACAGTCGTGATGGAATTTTTCGCAAAATGTCCACGAATTGCTGCGCACTCCATGTGAAAGGAGCAAAATCCTCTACAACATCAAGTAAATCCCTTCCTTTGGCATAATCCTTCCACGCATTAGGTTCTTCCAATAACCTTGAAAACTCATTATGTTCTGTGTAAGCCTTAATTTTTTCAAGAACAGGCTTAGATAACACTGTAATTTCCAATCTTTTTTGTAAAGCATTTTTTAAGGACAAGATTTCATCAAAAACAGTCACCTCAGTAGCTGGATCAAATTGCAGAGCTCCCAGTAATGCATCGACTAATGATTCACTATTCTCTGGTTGAATACCAATGCTGTCCCCCGGCTCAAATTGAAAATTAGCACCTTCAATGGATAATTCTAAATGTCGTGTTTCTTTGTTGGATCCACGACCATTTAGATTAATATTTTCTAACACTTCAGCGTAAAATGGATTTTTTCTTGAATATGTAGTAGCTCCTAGGATTTCATCGCTCTCTGTTGAAGTTACCGATATTGCAGTAGCTTGTTTGAGAAATTCTTGTTGAACCGCTGAGAACCATTGTGCAGCCGCGTCATCATAATCCACATCACAATCTGTACGAGGAACCATTCTTGTTGCACCTAGTTTAGCAAATTGCTCATCAAAGTCTTTACCTGTTTTGCAGAAAAATTCATAGGAACTATCCCCTAATGCCAGTACCGAATATTGAAGATGCTCTAATTTTGGTGCTCGTTTACTATGCAAAAATTCATAGAATTGAATCGCCTGATCTGGCGGATCACCCTCACCATGTGTACTCACAATAAGTAATAGATTTGTGATTTTCTTTAAGTTACTTGCTTTAAATTTCCCTAATGATGAGACAGTAACGTCTACGTTTTGAGCCTCTAATAGAGATGCATATTTTTCAGCTAGCCCTTGACTATTACCAGTTTGCGACCCATATAAAATCGTCATCGTTTTCGTAATCGATTGAGTTGTAGCTGGAGCAGTTACAACTATGGGCTCCTGAGTAGCTTGTGCTGCACTTAAATAACCGTTTAACCAAATTTTTTGCTCCAGTGTTAATTGAGGTAAAAGTTCGTTTAATAATTTTACCTGCTCTTCATTAAATGGACTGTTTATAACTTGCAGTTTCAATCTTTGCCACCTCGCGAATCATCATCATTTCATCCTCTAAAAAAATTATCGGAGTCTTATTTTTTCTTTTTTTTCGATTTGAACCACATAAGAGTTTTGAACAATCAATGTAATCGAACCATGGTTCACAGTATTTAGCATTTGGCGGACATTATCTAATGCTAGATTTACATTTTCAAGCCTTTTATCTACCATTACGAAACACCTTCCTCTTTGAAATGTAGTAATTCATTAATACGTTCCACTAACACTTTTTTTACATTGACGTCATAACCCAAGCTTTCACATAACACCATGTTGTTGTTTGATAACCCTTGTAATCGTTTTGCAATGCTTTGCCGTAAAATACCTGTAAATAAGAGATACGGCACAATAAAAACTTGATGCTGCCTCTCTTTTTCTTGCTGGAGCCAGTCATCAAAACTCGGACCCATTCCATATAAGAAGCAAGTATCTACTGTTTGATAGTTGTATTTCATTCGCAACCTTGCTGCAATTTCAGCTAAATCTCTCTTTACGGCCGGATCACTACTGCCACGTCCTATTAGTAAAACACTGGCTTCATGCTTAGGCTGCTGCTTTTCAAGAATTCTAGCCTGTAACGAGTCGATGATTCGTTCATGAATGCCTAATGGCTCACCATAGGAAAATAGGATATGTGGAAAGAGCTTTTGAGCTTTTGCAATTTCTATTGGAATATCCTCCTTTGCATGCTGTGCAGCTAGCAGTAGAATGGGTACAATAGCAATCCTAGTTGCCCCTTGTCTAACACAGTTTGCAATCCCCTCTCCAATGGTGGGTGTTGCAAGCTCCAAAAAGCATATTTCCTGAATAGAAACCTGAACCTCTTGTTGAACCCCTTGTAAAAAAGCTACAGCTTGATCTACGCCTGCCTTAACACGACTACCATGGGCAATATATAAAATAGCCTGCATAAAGTCACATCCTTATCCCGTAACTTGAATTGGTTGTGGACCGTTATGCTCGAACCATTGAATAGTTTCTCTTAATCTCACAACCTCCCCAACTAAAATGATACTCGGGTTCTGAATATTTTCTGTTTGAACGATTTCTTCAATTGTCGCTAAAGTACCCGTAACCGTTTTTTGCTTAGCAGTAAAAGTTCCCCAATGAATAACAGCTACAGGCGTTTCTTCTCCACGCCCATATTGGAGAAGTTGCTGTCGGATGTACGGCAGATTACCTACCCCCATATAAATAGCAATCGTATCGATCCCTTTCGCAAGACTTTCCCAACGTATTGCATCATCTTTTCCTTCCTGCATATGTCCAGTAACCATGGCAAAACTTGAGCCTAGGTCCCGATGTGTCACAGGAATTCCTGCATAAGCAGGGGCTGCTATACCTGAAGTAATCCCTGGTACAATTTCAAATGGGATATGATGCTTGACTAGCACTTCAGCCTCCTCTGCCCCTCTTCCGAAGACAAATGGGTCACCTCCCTTTAATCTGGTAACGATTAATCCTTGCTGTGCATAACTGACAAGTGTTTGGTTAATATGTTCCTGAATCATGGCATGTTGTTGTGGCAGTTTTCCGCAAAATATCAATTGAGCATCTTGTTTAGCATAGTTTAATAGCTCTTTATTAATGAGTCTGTCGTATAAAATGACATCTGCACATTCAATACAACGTAATCCCTTGACCGTAATGAGATCAACATCTCCAGGACCAGCACCAACGATATATACTTTCCCCATTCCATTTCACTCCTTCTATTCGTTGTGCCCGCGTCATAGGGTCCAGTTTTTTAGTTAACGAGTAGTTATCACCACACCCTTTGACATCTGCAAGAGGCGATGTCCCCATTGGGTGGACATTTGAACAAAGCTTTTGATTCTTCCTATAGAGGAAAAATTTTCTATAAACAAGATAAAGAAAAAAGGCCAATATTATCCCTAGGCACAAAAATGCCTATGGAGAATAAAAGCCTCTAGTTTGCTAGTCAGCTACTTATTTAATTCTTAGTAATATAATAAGAATAATAAATAATTTAGTATATTCTGTCAACACAAAATTTGATACTTCCTCCACATAACAAAAAAACCAGTTGCCGATTTTTGAATAGGCAACTGGTTTTTTCATTTTATGTTCTTACCAAGGTCTACGATACCGTGGTCCTGGTCGGTAAAATGGACCAGGTGGATACGGCCGATAGTTTGGATAATATGGATTGTAAGGATATTGATTAAATTGAGAGCCAAGGAAACTTCCTAAAAAGCCACCAAAAAACGGTGCACCGAATGGCCAAATAAAACCTCCAAATCCTCCTCCTGGGTAACCTCCGAAATTACGCATATGCTACCTCCCTTTTTACTTTATCGTATGAAGGAAGATACATCTATCATATGTACAATGCCTATTCTATCGGGATAAGTACTTAAAATGCAAAGAAACAGCGGGAAGACAACCCCGCTGTTTCAAATGCTCTCTTATTTTTCTTCTCCTAAACGTTGCACAAAATTAGCGAGTGTACGTACCATTACACCTGTCCCACCTTTAGGACCTAGATCGTGTGCAGCTACTGCATCTGATGTTCCAGCAATATCAAGGTGAATCCAAGGTGTTTCACCAACAAACTCGCCGACAAAGCCCCCACCAAAAATCATATGACCATCACGGCCAGGTGAATTGTTTAAATCTGCCACATCAGATTTACGAATTCTCTTTTTATCACTCTCTGTTAAAGGCATGCGCCAAACAAATTCATCCGTTTCCCCTGCTGCTTCCATAAATGCTGCAAAAAATTCATCATCATTAGAAAGAGCACCTGTTTTATCCATACCTAGCGCAGTAATAACGCCTCCTGTTAAAGTAGCTACATCAATAAGTGATGCAGCCCCCTGCTGCTTTGCATATGTAGTTGCATCTGCCAGAACTAAACGTCCTTCTGCATCTGTATTTAATACTTCAACTGTTTTTCCACTATACGTTGTAATTACGTCATCTGGTTTAAATGCTGTGTCAGATACCATATTATCAGTAGATCCGATAACGGCTACTACATTTTTATTTGGACGTAATTCACCGATAATTTTCATAGCACCGAGCACTGCTGCTGCACCGCCCATATCGCCTTTCATCCCAACCATTGAGTCCTTTGGTTTTAAGGAATAGCCACCTGTATCATATGTTACACCTTTACCAACGAGACCAATTGGATTTTCAAAATCATCAGTCGCTTTATATTTTAATGTGATTAATCGAGGTTCCTCATAAGAGCCTTGGTTGACACTTAAAATACCGCCCATTCCAAGTTCTTCTAATTGCGCTTTACCTAAAATCTCTACTTCAAAGTTATATTCGCTTGCCAGAGATTCCGCATAGTTTGCTAAATCAGTTGCTGTTAGTAAATTCGGTGGTAAATTAATGAGACTACGTGCCTCATTTACTGCATCCGCATAAATGACGCCGACCTCGAAGCCTGCTACAACTTCATCTAAATCCCCTGCTGTTGTCACAAGATGAACAGCTTCAATACGTTTATCCACTTCGTTTGAAGTTGTTTTGTAATGAGGAATAGAATAATAGCCTAGACCAATTCCCTCACCTGCTAAGAAAGCTACATCTGTCACTGAGATTGTTTCCGTTGTAAATGACTCAAGCCAGATCGAATACTCTTTCACTTTTAAAGCCCTTAACTCTTTCCCAACTAAACCAAAGGCTGCTCGAACATCCCCTTCTGTTAAGTTTTTACGCTCATCCAGCCCTACAAATAAAATACGTTTTAGATTGGCATGCTCCTTCACAAATGGTAACTTCGTTAACTTCTTAAGATCAGTTGACACATCTCCCGCGCTAACCCACATATCAAGAGATTCACCATAAAAAGATGAAAAGCTTGTCCAATTCTGCATTTGTTCACGGTGTTTTGTGACACCCACCACTAATAATTCAGTCGAAATCGTTTCAAATGTCTTTGCTTCTTTTAAAATATTCATGTAAATTCCTCCATTCCATCTCCTATTATAACGAAGTTTCTGAAAAGCGCGTAATATTTGCCTATATCTTCTTTTAGAAAATAATGAATGTTATAATAAAAGCAATTATTTGCGAAGGTTGTGATGAATATGAGTTTACTCCAAAACACCCCATTACTGATTGCCCTCTTTTCAGTTATCTTTGCTCAGTTTGTCAAGATTCCCATTCATTTTCTAATGACCAGACAGGTGAAATGGAGCCTCTTTACTTCTACAGGTGGAATGCCTAGCTCTCACTCCGCTTCTGTTACTGGACTGGCAACCTCTATTGCCTATGAGACAGGTTTAGCATCCCCAATTTTTGCGGTAGCCGCTATGTTTTCCATCATTGTTATGTACGATGCCAGCGGTGTACGTTACCAAGCTGGGCAACATGCTGCGATTTTAAATCAATTGCGTAAGGATTTCCAAACACTACTTCATGATTTAAAAAAATGGCCTCAGATGGATGGGCAAGAGAAAATGGAGGAATTAAAAACGTTATTAGGACACAAACGAAGCGAAGTATTTTTTGGGGCTCTCACAGGTATTTTTATCGCCATCATAACCTACGAATTTTTCATATGATAGCTAAGCACATCCTTTTAATAATGAAGGATGTGTTTTTATCGAATAAAAAAAGTACTCTTCTTTCATTCAATAGAAAGAAGAATACTGAGCAAATTAGAACATGCGATATCCACTTTTTCGTAAATAAATCATCACAATACCTGCAACGATTGAGCCTGCCAAGCCGCCTGATAAAATAGCAATATCTACAAACTGAAGAGCTTGTAATTTATCGATTAACGCTGGAAATGCAGAACCTGGCTTGAAAATATAATCTAAGAAGCTTACTTCATCCACGATAAAGATCACAACAATTGGATATACAATCGCCATTAACCACGTCATACGTAACAGCATGTTTAATAAGAATCCGATACCAAAGAACATGACGAAAAATAACAAAATAGAAATGATTAACTGTACTAATGAAACTGGACCATCCATGTATGTATAACCTCCGTTTTCCTCTCATTAGTTTACATGATTACGACAACGCTTTCAATGAACATATCCTTGTTTTCGCTTGTTCGACATATTTAGGAAATCATTTTCATCGATTGTGATTAATCAGGGATATTTTATCCTAGCAAATACCACAAAAACTATTGAAGACAATTTCTTATCTACAATAGTTTCTTCTCTTACATTATGAAGTTGATTGAGTTAATACAAACTTTTGAGATTTCCACAGCTGTGCCCATTTCTTAAAGGCTGAAATAACGATGAGTAGCCCAAGCATCAGCATAATAACGGATAAGATGCCGTTTAACATATTGAAGCCGGCTGCTGCTGGATTCCAATAAACATTTTTAATCATCCAATAGCCTGCAACATTCACAGTGATATATAAATAAGTTAATGGGATAAAACAAGTTAGTGCATAGATTCGTTTATCTGCCACCTTCAGTACCATCGTCACTCCACATACTAAACCAATTGCTGCCATGAGCTGATTAGAAACACCGAATAATACCCAAATGGAGCTAATATCCCCTGAATACAATAAGTAACCCCACATAAAGCAAGCCAGTGCACTAGCAAAAATTGTGCCCGGTATCCAATTAGTTCGCTTCAATGGCTTATAAACATTGCCCCCAAAGTCTTGAATTAAATAGCGTGCCACTCGTGTTCCTGCATCTATCGCTGTTAGAATAAACACAGCCTCAAACATAATGACAAATTGATAGAAATAGGAGGATAACTCCGCAAACCAAGGAATACCTGTAAAAATATCCGTCATTCCGACAGCTAATGTCACGGCTCCTCCTGTTCGTCCCTCTAAGTCCATTCCAATACTTTGAGATAATGCTTGTAAATGAACAGGCTCCATTCCTAATGTAGCAAAAACTGCTGGCGCTGAGTTAATAGCAAAATAGTCTGCCGGATGAAGAGCCGTAGCTGCAATCAATGCCATCACACCTACTAACGACTCAACTAACATTGCTCCAAAGCCAACAATTCGAATATCTTCCCAACGGTCAATCATTTTAGGTGTCGTTCCTGAGCCTACAAAGGCATGGAAGCCAGAAATAGCTCCACAGGCAATCGTAATGGATACAAATGGCCACACAGGACCAGCAATTACCGGACCTCCACCATGAATAAACTCTGTAAATGGTGGGAACTGAATAGCTGGGTTAACGAAAAATACGCCAATAATTAAAGCGATGAACACCCCTATTTTCATAAAACTACTTAAATAATCACGTGGAGCCAATAATAGCCACACAGGCAATGCCGCCGCAAAAAATGCATAGATAGGTAAAATAATTGCTAATGTATCACGATCAAATGTTAAAAAATCACCAAATGCAGTTCCTTGAATAAGCGGTCCAATAAATACACCTATCATTAATAAAATAAACCCAACTGCTGACGTGGCAAGTAAATTGCCTGTTTTACGATAAGCAATACCTACAAGCATAGCAATTGGAATGGTGATCCCTACGGCAAACGTCCCCCATGGATTTCGTTCTAAAGCTCCTAAAACCACCATAGATAGACCTGCCATTGTAATTGTAATAATAAACAGCATCGCAAGGCCTGTACAGAAGCCAGCTATCGGGCCGAGCTCTTCCTTCATCACTTCTGATAAAGACTTCCCACCATGGCGCATAGAAGCAAATAATACCACTGCATCATGTACAGCTCCCCCAATGACCGCCCCTATCAATAACCATAGAAGGCCAGGTAAGTAACCAAATTGAGCAGCTAAAATCGGCCCTACCAATGGGCCCGCAGCAGCGATTGCTGCAAAGTGATGACCAAAGGTTACCCATTTATTCGTCGGAACATAGTCTTTACCATCTTCCAAAGCGTGGGCGGGCGTGGGCGTATCATCTTTTATTTTGAGTACCTTTTTTGTAAAAAATATGCCATACAAACGATAGCTAATCACCAAAACACAAATAGAACCTATCACAATTGTAATCGCATTCATATCAACACCCCTTATACTTTTTCCACATCATAGCAAAGGAATGTCCACTATATTCACAAAATTAACTGAAATGTCAGAATTAAAAGTTGAAACGTAGTATTCTTCTGTTGAAATGCAATTATCTCGATAGGTCAAAAATTTTTCGTACATCCTTCATATAGAGCCTACTGACTGGAATGGAATGTCTGTTGTACAATATTAAATTATATTTAGAGCTACTCCAAGGCTCTAGTTCCACAATATGCTCTAAATTCACGATAAACGCACGATGGACACGCACAAATCCTTTTAATGTCAACTTCTTTTCTAATGCTGCCAATGACTCCGAAGCAAAAAACCTCCCTTGCTCTGTCACAACCACCGTTTTACTGTCCTCCGATGTACAATATAAAATATCCTGTATTTTCATTAATAAAATTCGATCGTTGACATAAACCGTTAATTTATCAAGCTTGTCCAGCTGTGAAACTTTTATTTCTTCTATTGTTTTCACCTGTGCGGCTCTTCTTTTAGCTACTAACTTTTCTACTGCAGCTTGTACTCTCTGTGCTTCGAAAGGTTTCAAAATATAATCAAAAGCATTGACCTCGAATGCCTGTAATGCGTATTCATCAAAGGCAGTAGCAAAAATAATTTCTGGTTTTTGTTCATGCAACAGTAATTGCTTAGCCAAATCGAGCCCATTATTCATGCCTAACTCAATATCCAAAAATAAACAATCTACTTGTTCATACTGTGTCGTATGGTAGAATTCCTCTAGACTTTCAGATTCACCACAAATATTTACTAACGCTGTTTGCTCTAATAAATAGCGCAATTCAGCACGTGCCAACGGTTCATCATCCACAATATATACATTCACTCTATTCTACTCCCATCTAGTCGCCTTTAACGGCAGCTGAATCATTATTTTTGTTCCTACATCCAATGTACTGGTTATATGAAAATCAGCCTCTGTGCCATAAATTTCATGAATACGCTGATAAATATTCCATAAAGCCGTTCCAGTCCCTTGCTCCGATTGCATAATCCGTTTACCAAGCTGCTTTACCTGCTCTTTTCTCATGCCACAGCCGTTATCTTCTGTTAACAGGACTAGCTTATCGTTTACTCGTTGTACTTGGACAAAAATCTTTCCTTCCTTACGATTTTTAAATGCATGATAAATAGCATTTTCAACAAGAGGCTGTAATGTAAATGGTGGAATCTGTACATCGAAAAGTGATTCATCCATAAAAAACTCAACTTCGTAACGATTAGGAAACCTTGTTTGCTCAATAGATAAATATGCCTCAACATGATCAATTTCATTTTTCAATGGAATGAGCATTTGCCGTGCGCCTTGCAAATTGCTTCTAAAAAAAGTACTAAGTTTGATTAATAATGCTCTTGCCTCATCTGCATCTGTACGGATCAAGCTTGATATGGTATTAAGGCTATTAAAGAAGAAATGCGGATGCACTTGTGCCTGTAACGCTTTAATTTCAGCGTCCTTTAATAACTTCCGCTGTTGTTCAATTTCAGCATATTCAAGCTGTGAAGAGAATAGTCTACTTAAGCCCTCCGCAAGCTCCTTCTGCACCCCTGTTAATGAATCTGCTTTCGTGAAATACAGCTTGAGGCTTCCAACAGTACGATGCTGTACCATTAAAGGTAAAACAATGGCAGCGCTTAAAGGACAATCCTCATGTGGACATTGAATTTCCGTTGCCGAGGTAGCCATTAAAATTTTGCCTTCCTCTAATACTCGCTTCGTCAAAGCCGTCATAATTTCCCGATGAATTAAATGATGGTCCTCTCCAACACCAACATGTGCTAATACACCGTTTTTATCGGTAATAGCGACCGCCTCTACTTTAATTTCTCTTTTAATAATTTCAGCCACCGTTTGACAGGATTCCTCATTCAATCCTTTTCTGAAATGCTCAATCGTTTGTTGGGCAATTGAAAAAGCTTGATGTGTTTGCAATGCCTTTGTTCGTTCTTCTTCATCAATAAATGTTTTTATAATCATAAAAAATAAAAAGATTCCAAAAGCATTCATCAAAATCATTGGCATGGCAATTAACGTGACTAGCTGCAAAGCTTGCTCAAATGGTTTCGCAACAGCTAAAATCACAATCATTTGAATCGTTTCCGCACAAATTCCAATGATGACAGCTTTCTTGTAGGAAAAAGTTTGACGTATTTTGAAACGTTTGCTTAAACCACCAGTCATAAAGCCCGCTAAAATCGTCGAAATGCCACAGGCTATTGCTGTAAAGCCCCCAAGTGTCATGCGGTGAATACCTGCAATAATCCCCACGCATACACCAACAAGAGGCCCACCAAAAATACCTGCAATCGCTACACCGATCAATCTCGTATTGGCAATAGCCTCCTCAGCGTTAATCGTACTATGTATCATCTGATTTAAAGGATGTATCGTACCGCTTTCAATTTTAATCCCTGTATAACTACTAATAATACATAAGCTACTAAAGGTAATGATGAGCCATATTTTCTCCTTCGTCCCTTGCTCCTGAAATAGCTTCTCTCGAAAAAGTCTCCATCTCGACATTAAAAAGGCAAACACAATGATCAGCCCAACTCGCTCTAACATAAATAAAAATAGCTCCATCATAGGTCCCCTCTCGAAGTCATATTATTTTTTAAAGAACAGTCGATAGGAGGTATAACCAAAAATATCCCCAGGATTAATCCCCTCTATCGCTTCTAATTGATGCTTTTGAAATTGATTAGTTGCCATTTCTTTTAACATAACGGAGGTTGCTTCATCTTGTGCGAGCTCCTGAGGATACAACCATTTGGCTTCTAGTATTTCTTTCTCCTGAATGAATACTTGCTGCTGTTCATCCAGCATACGACAATAAAAAATTGCCATATTATCGCTGATATCGTCACGGATGACGCCTGTACGAAATCCAATTAACCCTGATACGCTGCAATCTATCCCTGTTTCTTCTTTTATTTCACGAATGACTGCCTCATCCACGGTTTCTCCTGCGTTAACAAATCCTGCTGGTAATGACCAACGTCCTTTCAATCCACTATAAGCCTTTTTCACCACTAACCATTGTCCAAGCTCATTAACTGTAACACCTGATACACCCAACCATATTTTCCCTCGATCTTTTCTCATAACCTTCACCTCTATATATCTATTATACCTGCTTGCTTTCAATGGAAAAAAGCTTTTATTCAGAATTTTAAGACCAATCCTTATAAAGTGAAAAAATACATTTACAATCCTCATTTGTCAATATGTTACACTTAATGAAACTCATCATTTTAGGTACGAAAGGAGATTGTATGTTACATGCACTATCAGTACGAGCAAAGTACTTTATAGTAGCCCTTATATTCGCGATACTCACGCCTTTTTTAGCCTTTTTTATGCCTCTAACCATATCGCAGACATTCTATGCTCATAGAGAGGATGTCGTCCTGATGACACCACCTAGCAACTTTATTATGCTTTTAATCGCCTTAGGATTGATTTTCTTAGTTTTACTAGTACTCGGTTTAAAAAGGAATACAAAAATCTACATCCTCGCATGTGTAATCATCTTAGGTAGTATCGTCTTAGGTTATTATTCTTTATTAAGCTATAGCGCTATAAAAAAGGAGGAAATCGTTTTTCAACAGTATCACCACCAAACTATTTATAAATGGCAAGATATAAAGGAGGTTACCTATGAATACGAAATAGGTACAGTGGGAACCTATTTTTTTCTAACAACAAACAATGAACAATTTATGATTGTGGAGAACGGACAATTTGGTCTCGACGAAAAGAGGGCCATTTATAAGCTAGCTGTTTTAAATGGGGTAAAGTTTACGGAACGCGAAAAATTGGATTAACTCAATGCGAAAAGGCTTTATTGATCTTCAGGAAAAGACCACTTTTCTGATATTTCAATATCCAGCAGGAGCTGAGAGATGATATAGATTTTCATAAAATAAAAGCCCTTCACGTCCTCACGTCCTACCTCATGGATGAATACAGAAAGGGAGAGTAAAATGATTATAAAAATGACTTCTTCTAATATGAAGGATTATAATAAATCAAACCACGGTTTTATAGTCTCAGGAAAAATTATACCGACATACAAAAATAAAGTTTGGACATTTACAGAGGAAATAGACACTGAGCCTTTTTTTAAAAAATATGAAGATGATGAAATTGACCTTAGCTACATAAACGATATGGAGAAAGCCGTATTTTTTTACTATATTGAATCCAATTGTGTAGGGCAGATTAAGTTGTGCTCTAACTGGAATGGATATGCACTTATTGAAGACATTGCTGTTGCAAAAGATTACAGAAAAGATGGCATTGGTACAGCTTTAATAAAAAAAGCCATTGAGTGGGCAAAAGAAAGGAATTACTGTGGTCTCATGCTTGAAACACAGGATATCAATGTTTCAGCCTGTCATTTTTATGCCAAAAATCAATTTGTAATAGGTGCAGTGGATACCATGCTTTATTCAAACTTTCCAACAGCAAATGAAATAGCAATTTTTTGGTATTATAGATTTTAAATAATCCGAATGCGTTGTTTAATTATGTAAAAAGGGCTTTTGTTTTAGGTTTTGATGTTTTCAAGCCATAGTAAAAGCCTCTTCAATTTGTTGTTATCAAAACAAACAAATCAAAAAGGCTTGGTATTCACAGCCCTAAATACGCTATTTTAGGGTTGTGTTTACATATAATCTGGATTGTGTACACATCAATTCTAACCGTTATTTACAATCCTTCTTCTACATTTATATGACGTTTAATTACTCACAAATCTCAGGTGTACCTTCACGCTTTGCTGTTTTGAAAGATGTACCGCAGCCACACGATGCAATGGCATTTGGATTATCAATTGTGAATTGAACGGTATACTATTCGGAAGCATGAACGCCTACTGTACGTACTTTTTTATCGATATTTGAATACGACGTATTTTGCAATACCTACGTATTGTTAAAACGATAGATTACTTTCTTACATTATATATGTAGGCGTACTAGAATCGCAAGTAACTATTTAATAGACCTTGCAGTTAATGTTGAAAGTAACGCATGTTGCTGTCTTATCACTTCATCTTTATAAGTGATTTCGCTTTCTAACATCGCACAATTTTTACAACCCACATCTTGAACGTCTATATCGTAAAACTTTTTTATAGCCTCTTTTGCTGCGTCTATAATACGAACACCTTCGTCTGCCTTTTGTTTAACATACGATATTGCTCCTACTTCTATTTCATTAAATAAAACACTTTTTCCTATAGTTTGCGAAAATGTACCGAGATAGAAATGAAACGGTGCTTTGTATCTACCAATTGCAGAGGTACTAACGCCTAGCATTTTCGCCAGTTCTGTTTGATTAATTAGTTTTGAATCCATGAACAGTGTCCCTTTCTTCCGAAACACGCGCGCGTTATAGTCAGTAATTTCTCGTTAACAACTCGAACTATACATTACCTAACAAAAATACGCAACCCTTGCAGCTCTAAGGTTCATGCGTCATTTCAGCGTTAAAAAATTGCTCATTCTCCTCTTAGTAAAAGGTACTCTAGGCGTTTAGCGGCATTCAACTTTGCGTCAGTTTTACGTCAGTCAGTCGATTCGAGGTAAACTATATTACTAGTCGTAATTCGTTACGTCTAATAACGATTCTATACGTATAAATAACTGCGTTGATTATGCGTCGAGTAGCGTTGAAATGGTCCTATGAGCACAGAAATTTTTTTTGAGACTGCGGTGGTTTTAAACGGTAACCCCCAAATGAAAAAAAGTTGCGCGCAAGGTCAGATCACCAGAATGCGCCAGTCAGAATCGAGGCCTTTGGGGGTCACGCACTTTCAACGCAAAAAAGAACGATCAAGCGACGTTTGCTCAATCGTTTATAATCGTTTGTTCTTTCCGTTTACGTTTCTCACGCGCTAATGTAGCGACTGAAATTCCTGTCTTTGCTTCGACTTCTTTATAACTATTCGATTCCAATAGCTGCATTGCAGTGTCTAAGCGTTTCTTATCAAATTTCTTCGGTCTACCTTCTCGGAAATCATCACGCTGCTTTGCGATTGCTTTGCCTTCTTGCGTTCGTTCAATTATTAAATTTCGTTCCATTTCAGCGACAGCTAATAGCGTAGTGAGGAAGAAGCGTCCCATAGTCGTATTCTCTAATAGTCCTACGTTAAGTACGTGCACGCGCACACCACGCTCGAATAACGCCTCGACAACATCGATACCCTCTCTAGTGTTACGTGCTAACCGGTCTAGTTTCGTTACCACTAACGTATCACCTTCCGTTAACAACGACATAACTTCATTAAATACAGGTCGATCCGTCTTAGTCCCCGTGAACTTCTCTTTATAGATTTCCGTACAGCCTTCCGATTCTAACAACTGAATTTGCGACTCTAAATCTTGCGCTACTGTTGACACTCGAGCATATCCGTATTTAGCCATTATATCGCTCCTAACTTTTGATAATAAGTTTTGATAACGTTTATAAGGCTATCTTATCGTATCGGCAAAACGTTGTCAATACTGTTAAGTTATGATAATACGATAGCGTTCATAATCTTTGCGTTAAAATAGCGTCATACTCGAACCCCTCGAGTTTCAGACCGCCCCGTCCAATCCGACTACCTGCCCGGTGTATCTGCGTTAACATTACGTTATCTTACTTATGTAAATCGTACAAAATCCGAGTTCCTTCTATTATATGTGCGTTAAAACTGCGTCATATAGCGAAGTAATGTGACTTCCCAAAGTGTTTTAAGAGCGCGTCCATAAACGGCGTCTGCCCGATATTTTGCGCCCCAAAACGTTTTCAAACAGGTAAAAATGTAACATTCAAATTGCGTCATATATGATGATTCGCACGATTCGCAATGTCACCTCTACGTTAAACCTAGCACTGTCCTTACGTAGTTGTGATCGCTCATTATCGCCTCAATAGACAGTTTTCTACGTCTGGTACGACGGTGAAACTCTCTCGAATAGTGTTCGCTCATAAGATCATACTGACGCTCTAACTCGTACTGATAAACGTAGTCATAGTGTTTCCAACGATATAGCGTCATTCTCGTAACGCCGACTAATTGCGCGACCTGTTCTTGCGTTAAATATCCGTCATTTTGAGCGAGTAGAACAATCGCAGTAACCTTCGATTCGTGTCGCTTTAGTTCCCGCATAAGGCGGGCTTTTTCCGTATCTGATACTAGGTACGGTTTATAGAATCGTTTTCCGACTATCACCTAATCACCTTCTTTCCGTTAAATAAAAAAAGACGGCAAGCACCGATGTAAATTCGATGCCCGCCCGTTTGCCCTAACCCGCTTGATACATTTCCCTCTCTATCGCCTTCGCTAATTTGAAAGCAATCGTGTCAATATCCGCATCTTCACGAATGACAATCTGCTCTGCTAACTTCGCGATGCTAATTCCACCGCCGGCTTGTCCATTACGATATGCGTCAGCCTCTTGACGATTAAGTACGGCCTCGCCCTTGTGCAAAACGGCTCGATACCCGTCATACCTTACGTTGTCCAAGCCGTGATAATGCGATCCGTCCGGTTTACCACCTTTACCACCGCCAAATAAGTTTCCAACGAATGAAAATGTTGTACTTACGCCTTTTGTTACCCAGTCCGGTAACTTAACGTTACCTAAAAAGCCGATAAAGTCTTTTACGTGTCCGTAAGCTGTTGAAACCCACCCACTTAACGTTTCGAACCATCCTTGTAGAGTTGATAGAACGCCAGAAAACGTATCGAATGCAGCTTTGACGACAGTAGTAATGAAGTCGATAAATGGCGCCAGGATGTTATCCCATACCCATTTAATTACACTAGAAAGTTTCTCAAACCCCCACGCAAGACCTTCTAAAATAGGCTTTGCTATTGTCCATAAAGTTGAGAATAGTTGCACCACAAACGAAATTGCTGGGGCGATTACGTTACTGTAAACGATCATTACGACGTCTCCGAGCATCTGTATCCAGTCCCATAAACCGCTTAAAATTGGCGAAATAATATCCCATGCGCTAGATAGAATATCGGACACCGTAGACCAAGCGGTTGAAAATGTTGCTTTCAGACGCTCAAAGACCGGCATGAATTGCGTTACTTTTTCGGAGATATACGCTTTGACTTCTTCGAACTTGGTCTTAAGCAATTCAAACGAACCTTTGCCGAAAATCTCATCAAATAGTCCGCCTACTCCACCTTTTTTAAACGCATTTATTAGCTCGGAAACTTTAGTTTTAATTCCGTTTATTACTGCGTTTACTTTTTTAGCTACACCAGGCGGAAATAATGCGTTGATTAAGCCACTTGTACCTCCGGATTTGAATGCGGAAAATAAAGATTTCACCTTGCCGATAATACCGTCAATTGCACCACGGAATGTTTCGCTATTATCGTATAACGCCTTGAATCCGACTGCCGCAGCTGCTATTCCCATCGCTATTAAGCTAATAGGATTCGCTAACGCTGCTATCGTCCCTACTACAGCTAACGCAGCTACAAACGTGCCGATTGCTCCGGCTGCGTATGCGATAGGTTCTCGCCATTTAACGAATAGATCATACAATGCGATGGCTTTATCGGTTGCTTTACCTAGAAAACTCCCCAATTTGTCACTAATACTTTTTACATCTAACTTACCGATTGAATCATTAATACGCTTCAAAAAGTCGCCTAATTTTGTATTTGATGCCTTACCCATGTCGCGGAAGATTGTGCTGGTACGTTCTTTAAGACTGTTCCATCTACCGAGCGTTGTCGCTCCCATCTTTTCAACAACATCATCAGTAATGTTCATTTTAGCGAGAACAGCGTCTAGTCCTTTAATTTGTTCTGCAAAAGACAGACCTTTCAACGGATTTATGTCTGCCCTATTCATATCAAATCGGTCGACGATTGATTCTGCATCACCACTAGCTAATGCCTTAAATGAGTATACCGCGCCATCGACACCCTGATCTGGATTGAGTGCATTTAACTTTTCGATAGTAGACCACGCTTTTTCAAGCGTCCCCATATCCTTCGTTAATGTTAAAAGACCTTTTGAACCACTTACCATATCTGCAGAATTTAATAGCGGACTGTCAATCGCAACCGTATCAATCATCTTCATATACTGTTTGTACTTACCCGCATCATTCATCATAGAAGCGAGAATTGTAGAACTTTGTTCATATCGCGCGGCAGCCCCTATCGTTGACTCGAATAATTTTGCAGCTCCTTGGGCACCTACATATGCGCTCGCAAGTCCGACAAGTGTGCTTTGCAGACCACCGAATGATGCGCTAAGTCCGTTTGAACTAACGTGTAATCGACTAATGCTCGCACCGAAGCCGTTCATACGATTCGACGTGGATGATACTGCGCCACCAAGCTTATTAGTCGCCGATTGCGCTTGCGACATACTGTTGCTAGTCATTTTGCTAGTTTTGTTCATTCGGTCCATCATCTGCGTGAGTTTACGCATTTGCGACGAACCCTGGTCACGCATCTTAAAGATTGCTGTCAGATTTATCGCCATTAGATGCGATCAACTCTCTTTGCCACTATTTCCGCTAAACGATCGGCTTGTTGGCTTGCTGCAATATATCGTTTGCGTGCGCTCATATCACCATTTGCATATTCGATTGCAGCGTTTAATGCCTCTAATCGTTTGCGTGCGTGATTCGCTTGTATCCGACCACTCATTGCGATTGCTAAAAGTGGCACTTTAAAATCGGTTGCTTTTTTGACCATTAATTGCGGTACTTTACCGTGCAATCGCTCTACTTCAACTACAAACGTAGCCGCAGCGAGTATTACTTCGTTATCGCCTAGTATTTGTGTTACTTCCTGTCTGCGGTGATTTATTTTCATTTCTCGCATCCCCTTTGCGTTTTATGAATAGAAAAAGGCACAACGTCGATTAAAACGTCATGCCTTGCGTTAATATTGCGTTATTCAGTTTGTCATTTACTACGCGTCCACTGGCTTAATCGTCTGTGAAGTAATCGCAGGCGCATGAGAAACTCTCGGTTGTTTTGCTTGCTCTGCAACTAACGCCTGTTGTCGTTCGAACGCTGCTTTGACTGCAAAATATCGTTCAACATAATAAACTCCTGCATATGACGCCTTATCTGCTAAGAAAGCTAAGTTATGCGCATCGATTTTTTCGTCTGAAATATCGACTTGTGATACGTTAAATCCTTCCGGTAATTTTTCTTTTAACCGATCATCGCCTTTAATTACTGCTGTTCCATCTTCTCGGTAATAAATTTTAATCATGTATTGTCGTCTCCATTCGTTATTTGTTTGTGAAAATAAAAAGGCGGAGTGATTTCCGCCTGTTACTCGCTTATTACGTGTGTTCCTGCCATGCCTCCAAATGTCTCAACTTTTCCGTCAAGGATGCCTAGCGCTTTTTCCGGATCATTGATGTGATTTGCTATTGCGCCAATATACGTTTTAACAGTGGCGTGCTGAGGCGACCCCTCACGGAACAATTTAATGTCCTCACCGCCGCTAAAGTAAGCTAGGATATCGTTTGCTTTCGCAACTTCCGGCGTAATTGCCTTGGCCTGAACGCTAGTATAAATGCGCGTTAGTGCTTGTTTATGCATAGGACTATCATCGATAGCAGTTACTGTCTGAATAAGCGAAGGGAACGTTTTTTGTAGTTCGGTAGCATAATAAGGTTCATCATATTTTGATTGAAAAGCGTCAATTGCTTTAATTGCTGTATCTACGTTTGTACTAAGCATGATGGACGTCTGTAAAGCTGCGAGTTCTTGCTCGAACAATTTAACGTCTACTGTATTAGATGGTGGCTTAATAGCTTCTGTTTTCATCTTCTTAGCAAGTGCTGTAGCTTCTGCAGCAACCTTTGCGTATTCGGCTTTTTCTTTTGCTACCACCCCAAATAATTCGCGAGCTGCTTCTTGCTTTAACTCCTCTAATTTAGCCTTTTGACCGTGAGCTGTAAGATGTTTATCCGCTCTAATTTTAGATATTTCTTCATCCATTCCTTGCTTTAGTTGAATAGCGATTGTTGTACCAAATTTCGATTGAATTTCATAGCCTTTATCAAATAACTCGTTTAATTTTTGAATTGTCATATTTAATTACCGTCCTTTTTAAAATTTTTGTATTGCTTTATAGTCGTGCTTTTCTAGGTATTCATGAATTTCTTTTCTTACTCTCTCTTCATACTCGAGCATTTCCTCGGAGTCGTAACTATGAGGTACGTGAAATGTTTTAATTACCCTGCCACCTGGCACTTTGTGAACTTTATAAATATACTCAAACTCACCATAATGACCTGCTTGTCGTTCGTATTTATCCACTACAACGTCCATGCTAATCACCGTCCTTTAACAGCTGTTGAATTACGTAATTAGCCGCCTCTGATTGCACAAAATATCGAGCATCAAGCGTAGCAACTTCCAGCGGTAAAAATATACGGCGCTGGCGTTCGCCTTCGTCAATATAGATACAATGCTCTTTGTTATCATTGCTGTAATAAATCTGCATTAGTAAAACACCGTCCCGTTTATAATTTTTGGTTTCGGATATCGCTGCCCGATGATTTCGATACCGTTTTTGTTATACTGCTTTTTACAACGCTTCGGCTTTGCTCGCTTGCCCTCACTCTGATAGTTCGATGAATACCTCTTACGCTCCATTCAGTTCCAACTCCTCTTTTTTGTCATTAAAATAGCGACACAAGTCGTATTTTTCACGCTGTGCCGCAGTCATTTCTCGTAGTTTATAAAGTGTTATCCAACTGCTGTTAACGTCTCCCGCGTTATATCTGTAGACGCCTCGCTCGATTTTTTGCATTGTTTCGCCTCATTTCTCCGAATTTCTACCGCCTCGTCTCGTAAGTGACCTATCATCTGCTCGACTTCAATGTCGGTTAACTCCCTTTTAATCAATCCACCTATAAAGCGTCGCACAAATGGACGCAATAGTTCCGGTTTAAATCGCTCGGGATATTTATCGAAGGCTTCTATCGCAAATAAATCATGCTTTGTACTATTACAAGACCTACACGCAGGCAAGACATTAGCTTCAATATTGACTCCACCGTAACTACTTGATTGCGGGTATACATGGTCACAAGTCGCGACTACATTGCCGTCAGTAAAGTCACAACCACAATATACACACGCCTCCGTCAAAATGGTTTCGATATACGCAGCACTTACCATCGGTATAGTTTGTCCGGCTTTAACGGCATATGCGTAAGCACGTTGTCGAGCGTATTCACCGTTCTCTCTTCTGTGCTGCTTCCTACACTCGTTACAGATATTCTGACGCCCTGTTTTACTCTTGGCATCACGGCGGAATAGCTCGTTTGCTTTTGTCTCTTTACAGATACGGCACTCAATTGTTTTAACTTCACTCTTATTCTTTTTCATATCCCTCAATCTCTCCCTCAATCGTTTTTATAGTTTGGAGTATCTCGTCTCGCACCTTGATTCCAGATGCTTGTACTCCTGCTAAAGCTGTTAGATATTTGATTAATAGCTGTAACCGCTCATTCACTCGCTCACCTCCTCAAAACGCTTTACTTTTGACTTTCAATGTGTTATTGTGTAATCATGGATAATTCCATTTATTTTTTCGAAATCTCGTAAAAAAATAATAAAACTTTCATCTATCGGAAACTTACGAGCAATCGAAGCTCGCAGACGCTCACTCGGAGCATATCGTCCACTTTCTACCGCGGCAATCCCACTGTAAGAGAAGCCCAACAGCTTTGCAAACGACCGTTGGGACTCACCATTAAAAAGACGGATTGCCTTCACCGTATTACCATTCATCACATATAACCACCTTTCTATATTTTGCTTACATTCTCCCTAAAATAAATGCGGGCATCAACTGCCCCTCTACTACTATATGGCTTTCCAATACGGTAACTACGCGCTTTCTCTCTGTTTTTGCGAACGTTTTTTCGCATTTTCTACCTCACAGTGAGATTGATGAGAACGTCGCCATTCGCCGGTTACTTTGTCCTGTATTCTGCCGTGTTGCAAGTCACAGATATGACGTCTATTATCGTGAGCATAAAATACGTTCCCACACTCGATGCACTCACGCACTCGTTTAACGTCCAACCGTCTGATGCGTCGCAAAGCATCGTCATAATCGTATCCATCGTTAGCATACAGACGAGCATAACCTTTTGCTTTCGCCTTTTCTAGACGCAGCACTCGTTTGAATTTACGGACCGTCATCGTTTCTTCTCCATCTATACCGTTTTCAATTACCGTCTCTCCTACGACCGATTGTTGTTGAACTACACTAAACTCCGACATATCATACTCCGACATCACCGTCTGTTTTGGCAGACCGTATTTGCGCAATTGCACAGACTCCTCAGTACTATCGCGATCTTCTTCATCTTGCGAGTAAATGCCAACAAGTCGTTTTCGGTCGTTCACATTGTCACGGAACAGCTTTTCAACTCCATGTACCGGATACTCAGTCTCACGCTCCTCGACCTGGTCAATTCTCATAATGAAGTCTCCCAATATTTCACCGATCGTACACGAACGCGAGAAGTCTTTCAGACGAGTCGCAGGATGACGAAGAAACGCCTTGTCTAATTTTATTTTCCCTGGATCAGCGTACTCAGTAGTAAACGCCTCTGTCATAGCGATACGTTCCTTAATCGCCAATGAATCATTCGTGTAATGCTTGTACCACAAATCATAAATAGCAAGTTGCGCTTTAGCTTCTTCACGACTGATTTGATACATAGCCATCAATCCATTTTCAATTGTTTCAATTGGTTCTGTTACTTTGATTTCAGTAGTTTTAGTAGTCATACAAACTCCCCTTTTTTGTAGTTTTTGTATTTTCATAGTGTCCCTTTTCGGTACAAATAACTAATATATAACTCATACCGTAGTTAACGAGCCCAACGATTACCTAGCTCCTTGCGTGATATAACTCTACGTAACTCTTGAATATCTAATAGCTGATACGTAACGTCGATCAAAGACTGATTCGGCAAAACATCAACACATTTGTCGTCAGCTTGCGGTTTATCAATTAAAATTCGATAGCGATTCGGTTTATAAAAAGCATGTCCTTTTTGACTACTTATCGCTCTATCAATCTCGCCTTTACGTACATATTCGATAAATCCAACCGCAACAAGCTTTTTCACAGCCGACTGTATCGTTTCGTGCGACTTTGTTTCTATCATCCTCATAGCGGTTCTAGTAGTTAAATAGAAAGTCTTGCCGTATCTTTTGGACGTAATCAACATCGCATAAGCCAATTGTTTCTGTCGGAACGTACCGACTCCCAAAACTGCGAGTATTTCCGACTTATAGACTTTCACAGCTATATCATCGTTACCTAACTTGTAGCCACGTTCGAACGCCAATTTTACGATCCGTTCCGTTTCCTTCTGCCAATACTCCGCTGTACTTCCTTCACTGAAATATTCGTTAGGCGTAGCGAGTAATATCGACATAATTAAATCAATTGCTTCGGCTTCTCCATACCCTTGCGAATTACAAAACGCAGCAAGTAGGACCGTCGTTTCATGGCGTGTATTACTGAATAGTAGCTGTCCGGCTTTTAATATGCCGATAACTTTCGACTGAGCCTTTTCGTGGCTAACAGCCGTCACATCAACGTTAGTACGCTCAACAACTTCTCTAAATTCCGCCTCTTGCTCAGGCGTTAATTCAATCAGTGCGTCGAGTATGAGCGCATGATCCATCGGCTCAACATCGTTTAAATAATCGAATGATTCGATAGGCTCTAGCGTCTCGCGATCAACGAACCAACAACGCGCGCCAGTCTTTTGATTTATTCCGAGAGGCAGCTTTACCGCCTGTGCGTATGTCGGACGATATTCAACCTTTTCGCTCGGCAAATCCGCAATCTTAATTACTTGTCTGTAGAAAGACTTTGCATCATCAGACGAAATCGGCACATCAAAGAACAAATCGACATGATAGCCTTTATTCCCGCTGAATGAAACGTGAATATCTGCTGCTGGTATATTGAAATCATTCTCTAAAGCGTAAATCAGTTTCAACGTAGACCATCGCGCTAATACCTGGTCGTCAGCGTAGTCCACATCGAACGTTATAAATTTGTTAACACTGTTACCATTGAACACCCCGTAAGTATTCACGCCTTTTAAATGGCGCTCTATTAAACTATCAGTCAAAGTCCACACGCTTGGATTCTTATAACCGTCCAATGTGATGTAGTTCTGCTGAGTCTGGATGATGTAACGCTTACGCGCACTAATGTAAAGCTCACTAATTTTCGCAATTGTGTCGTTCAGTTCCTGTCGTTTCAATCCTCATCGCCCCTTTTGTGATATTTCTGCTAACGCCTGGTTAAAATGTTCGTTTACTTCAAAAATGAATACAACGTTACCCGGACGTGCCGTTGACGTGTCGACATCGATCATCTTACAGCCCCTTGCAAGCAAGTCACGCGCAACCCTCATAGATAAAATACATTTCGTTAACATAATAAGCCCCCTTATAAGTGTCCCTTTTCGGTACAAATAACTAATATATAACTAGGAATGAAGTTAAGTAGCTAATCAGTTGAGTAGTAGGTGCTAGGTGGGTAGTCTAAGATGTCCGATTCCAAGCTGACCGTATTGTGAAAAACGTATAGCTTCAAACCCTCATATCGCTCACTCATCATCTGCGCAATCAAGTTATGTCCTCGCTCCATTAACGAGATGGAAACACCTAAATCTTTTACAATCAAAATCTGTTTATCGCTCATTTTAAAACCTCCATAATTAATTTTGTTAAACCACTTGCATTGCTGTTCATCCTCCTGTATAATGACAATATAAATAAAAGAATGTTATCATAAGTGAAGTCTGCACGAAAATAGACGTATCACTCTCCATTATATCGGTCCCTGCTTGCAAATGTAAAGCAGTTTTTTGTATTTTTTTAAACTTTTTTCCTCCATTTCCATTCAGCCTTACTCCCTCTAAGCGTTAAGCCACTTTCAATATGCAATATTCGTGCCGCCTTGTTCTCACTTTATGCCACGTGGCATATTTTCCGTCTAACTCAATTTCGGATATCCGATAATTTTCTTCCTACTATATTTCGCACACTAAAACGTCCTATTTTGGGACAACTTTTCGAAAATATTTATTCCTATTCAATTCTCCTTTCGTTTTAGGTATTCTAGCCTTCGCATGATAAATACGTCGATTTGCGATTTAAAACCGTTTCTAGCCACGTTTATAAAGGCGAAATAAAGGCACTATGCTTTGTTCGTCCGAAATTCGGATAATCGAACGTCAAAAATTTTGACAATCAAGTCAGCTTACATATGAGCTAAGCACGTAATAGAAAAACGGCTACTCTGCAAAGTAACCGTCTCCAATCGCAGTTGGCGCTACGATTACGTTACTAGATACTTGTTGGCGCAAGCTCTAACGAATATTTACCGATTCTGTTGGCGCAGGATCAGCGTTATATATGATTCCGTGGCAATGGATCTCATAAGACGTTATGTTTCTCTCTTTCTAAATCCGACTTGTTGGCGCAAGTAGGACTCAGCAACATCTGATACGGTTTTATCATTCGCCATAATGGCGGTTGATTAACCAACACCGGTGTCGGATTAACAGTAATAAAAATGTCGGGAACCGTGGTTCTCAACTTCATACATGTATTTACCGTATGAAATACGGGTATTTCGCTCTGCAACGCGTCGTACATGTATTCATGAATGTATATTTACATGTTTTTATACCCGTATTTATTAAACGTCACAAATGACGTTATCTATGACGTCATCACTCCTATTCGAAATCGGAAAACGTTAAATAATGCTTAAATTAACGTCATCTGTAGCAAATTCCGTATTATCCACCGTATCAAATTCCTGTATCAGCGTCCGATACCGTATTAAACTACGTATTAAGCTAACAATCTCGGTGCTTGCGTTAAGATTTCTAACAGATCGACAGGCTTGCGCGTGTCTAGTCCAGCAAATAATACAGCTGCTTCATCGCTCCAAGCAAAGTGAACTTCATTATCTCCGATGTGTAACGTTGCTTCATCTGCATAACCTGGTTGCTTATAAACTTCTAAATGTACTCCGTCGAAAATCTCTGTTCTTAATACTTCCAAAGTAAAGCCAGGCTCAATATTAATGATTTGCGTTTGTGTGTTCATAAAAACAACCTCCCGTTTAGTTTATCGCTACAAAAATAAATACTCCTATTGCTATATAAAACGCTGTTACTGCACAATACCAAGTTTTCAATTCATCTTCTGAACCATCCTCAGCAAAGAAATAATTCTCAACCTTTTGCGCTGCGTTAGCTGCTTGTTCCGTGAGTAACTTTACATACGACTTGATATAACTACGTTCAAAGGACTGTGACGACGATTTACGAGCTGTCGACTGCCTCATACGTCTGTCCCTCGCACAAATCCGAATTCTTTTCCTTCGATGATAATTGCGGAATACCAATCGTTGATAATAACCGTAACTTGTTCGCTTAATTTAATTGTCATACGCTCTTACCTCCGTTTGTTTTACTTCTTGATATCAATATATCGCATATACGATATATCGTCAACACTTATTTACGAATAAGTTATAAAACGATACAATTAGGGTTATAATAGTTATGAAGGGGCTGGGTAGTAATGAGAAAAATACATATTAAACTTGCTGAGATACTAAAAGAAAGAGGTATGACACAGGCGCAAATTGCGAATCTAGCTGATATTCGACCTAATGCAATTTCAAATCTATGTAGAGGTTATGTGGATCGCTTATCAATCGAACATTTAGAAAAGTTATGTGAGGCACTACAATTGGCTAGTATAAACGATTTAATTGAATTAGAACCCAACAAAAAAGACGACGGCCAATAACGGCTATCGTCTCTCTTTTTTATTTACTTTGCTTTTTATGCGATTTCTTTTTCTGTAGTGGGATACCAACATCATTTGCATGATTGATAATTTTAGCGGCCAATTCTGCAGCCATCTCTTTTTTCGATTTACCCATCGTGACACCTCCGAAAGTACTATGTACAAGCAGTATCACCAGGCTTCTAAAATTTTAATCATAAGAGCCACTCCCCCGACGTACTTTGTGGAGTAGCTACTTAACTACAGTGTAGCAAACTTAAATCCGCTTTGGGAGGCGAGAGAAGTGCAAAAGGGGAGCGTTAGGAAGGTTCGGTCCGATAAGAAACGTGAGGTAAAGCCCACTATCCACATTGAATTAAAAGACACGATTTATCGAATCAGCTATGTAGTCGATACCCCAGTCAAAGATATCGCTGAGACAATTTGTTTATTTGGACTTAATTCGCGGAAGGTCATCACTCACCTATCCGAACATTTCAAACGTAACGTAAGATTCCACAACACGCTGTTTATGGGGGATATAGAAAGACCGTCAGTTCAACGACTTAAACCTGGGACTAGAACAGAAAGGATCAGCACTAGATTAAAGCAGACTGATTACGAAAATCTAGTAACACTCGCATTTGCCCTCGATGTAACACCTTCGCGAGCTGCTGCATTACTACTTGATGCTAGTATCCGTCACAGCGACTTCGTAAATAGTTACTTCCAACAACATCTAAGCGAAACTCTTGATTTCAACCGAATGGTAGAATTAAAGAAGATTATTAGCTTTATAAATACGAACAGCCCTTATGATGAAACAATATCTTGGCTCGCATTAGTTTCATATATCTACGCAGAAATAAAAGATAGCGCAGTCTCTTTCAATGATACGCTTCATGATTTTATCGACAAGTGGAAGTAAGTAATTTTATTTACGCTCTATGTATTTATTTTGATATTTTAATAGTTTTACGCTTGACAGTATTTTAGGCTTACCGCCATCATGGAGCCGGCAACATGGACAACGGCTTGGACGCAGTTCGTCTGCCTACACGCTGATAGTACGAAATAATAGACGTAGTTATCAGTCATGTAAGACAGACGAACGCAATTTACATGGATCAGTATAACTATGGTATCCGTATTGTATCGCCGTATGTATTCGCGAGCATTTCTACTCAACAGACCTACTCGCTACTACTGCCCCCACGAGGTAAGCTAAACTACGATTTGTCGTAGAGTGCTTTGTATGGTCTGTCCTACGCGCTCCTTAAAGCGCCAGTCCTTCCACTCCTGCCCGTTAATGGTCGGCAGCACCATTCAGACAACTAAGGCACATACGGCGACCTTATAGTGTTGTCCTAACGATAATTATTGCGTCGGCTATCGTACAAACCGGTCAAGTTTAGCGTGTTACTAGGTTTCCACGTTGGACTACCGAAAATAGGCGCACTTAAATAAGCCTAGACGTTGTAATTTTTTCGAAAAGGCTGTACAATAGCGTTACATTGGTGTGTATGCTATCGTTCTATCGGTAGTCATATTCAGTTAAGGTCGAGTGTTAGCGCACTCGGCTTTTTCTTTTTTATTTGCGTATTTTTGTTCTCAGTTTCCGTAAAGGTGAATACTCTAAGTGCTTAACCTGTATATCACCGTCAGTCATCTGCACATATCTGCGAGTCATCGTAATACTGGAATGACCTAAAATTCGCATTAGCGTATATGGATCACCGCCATTTAAAATGAAATTGCGTGCAAACGTATGTCTCCATGTATGTGCGGTACTTCGAATTTCTTTACCAACTCCGGTAACATCTCCGTAATATTTCAATCGTTTATTCATCTGCGTATCGCGTACTTCTTCACCGTAACAAGATAAGAAAATACGTTTCGCTTCCGGGAAATGCTGCTTATTCTCGTCTACCAACTCAAATAGAAGTTTTAATGTATCCTGCGAAATTGGTACGACTCTATATCGTCGATTTTTATTAAACTCCGCACCTAAATGAATACAACGAGTCTTTACGTCAATTGATTCAGGTGTAATTGAAAGCAATTCATTCATTCGCATTCCCGTATCCAATAGACAGATTTGAAAAACATAATCCCGGAATCCTACGTAAGTACGTTGATCGCAGGCGTTTATTAGTGCTTCAATTTGTTCATCAGTAAACGATTCAATTTTGTCTATATCGTCTTTTTGGCATCTGATATTATCCATCGGACTTACGCGTACCATGTTCTCCGCCTTCCAAAAGTTGAAGGCTACCTTTAAAGCTCTAATACGCATATTAATAGTTGCAGACGATAAACCTTTGCCATAGTCACCGTTCATGTATTTGTGATTTTTAAAGCGCGGTGCTTCCTCTGTTAAATAACGAATGTAATCACGGCACATTGTCGATGTAATATCGTTAACATATCGAACCTTATAATCAGCCTCGAATAACCATTCGGTAAAATAACGCCAAGTGTTCGAATAATCCTCTTGCGTCCTTCTCCGAATACCTTCGCCAATCTTAGCGGTAATGAAATAATTCCACCCGTCAGACAGACCGATTTTATGTACGGCCCTAATCGATTCATTTTCACGCGCCTCTACTCTTGCTCTACGTCGTTTAATTGAACGATTTTCAGACATAAAAAAACGCTCCCTTCCGTATCGATTTTCAATACGTAAGAAAGCGCAATTTAGCGTTAATATTCATATATCCGATAGAAACCAACTAACAACTAGTCGGTATAAATACGTAAGCATGACGTCCTACTGTCCGTTCAATTCGTTAATCACAAATCTCAGGTGTACCTTCACGCTTTGCTGTTTTGAAAGATGTACCGCAGCCACACGATGCAATGGCATTTGGATTATCAATTGTGAAGCCACCGCCCATTAGCGATTGTTTATAGTCAATTTTTGTTCCCATCAAAATCGGCGCATCTTCACGGGAAACAAGAATTGTTAAACCATGTTGTACATCTACAAAGTCATCCTCTTTTTTCTCTTGATCAAAATGCATGCCATAGGATAGTCCACTACAGCCGCCACCGTTTACTACTACACGTAAAAAAGAACCTTGCTCTTCGTTATGCTCCATCATTTCATTAATATGAAAGCCGGCAGCCTGTGTAATTTCAATAACTTGCTTTGTACTTGTCATCCCCATCACCTTCCTTCTTACGTATTATCATATCAATTTTGACCAATGTATGACAAACATTCAGCTTCAAGGTAAATTTTAGTGATAGTTCTTATATTTTTCACATGTTTAGGATTTTTTGTTCATGCTTCTAACAGCTCCATTGGTATAATAGTTACAATGACTTCTATGTAGGGGGTAATATATATGGATATTTCACCGTATTATGAAAAACAAATTCAATGTTTGAATTGTAAAAAGGATTTTCCGACGTTAAAAGTACGTTCTAAATTTATTAAAGTAGAACATACAGAAACCGATTTCCACCCTATTTACACAGATGATGTGAATGCGCTTTATTACAATGTCTTCGTTTGCGAGCATTGTGGCTTTTCGTTTACAGAGGACTTTACAAAATATTTTGCACCAGGTATTCAAGATGAAATACACACACAAATTACAAAAAAGTGGGTGCATCATGATTTTAAGGGAGAGCGTACTGTTTTTCAGGCCATACAAGCTTATAAATTAGCTTTCCTCTGTGGCACAATAAAAAAAGAAAAACATGTCGCTATTGCTGGTTTAGCTTTACGTCTTGCTTGGCTTTACCGTTCGCTCAAAAATAGTGGGCAAGAGGAACGCTTTATGAAACTAGCACGTGATCATTATATGGAATCGTACTCCACAGAAGATTACAGTTCTACACAAATGTCTGCTGTACGCATCATGTATATGATTGCGGAATTATCAAGAAGAATCGGAGACATTGAAAATGCGACACGTTTCTTTTCGAGAGTGATTGAAAAACAAAGTAGCGGTGGCGAGGCTAAAATTGTAGATATGGCAAAAGAGCAATGGGCTATCATCCGTGAAGAAAAAGAACATGCGCGCCACATATAATTTAAAAAAAGTTCTAGTCTGAGATTCAGCTAGAACTTTTTAATGTCTTAGAATACTTGCTCTACTTCCACAATACCTGGTACTTCTTCCAATAATGCACGTTCAATACCAGCTTTCAATGTAATAGTAGAACTTGGGCAACTGCCACAAGCACCTAATAAACGTAATTTTACAACGCCATCCTCAACATCTACTAATTCACAGTCTCCACCGTCACGTAGTAAGAATGGACGTAATTTATCTAATACCTCTTGAACTTGGTCGTTAATTGTTGCTTCTGCCATTTTATCTCGACTCCTTTCCTTATAATGATTATAATGTTAGCAACAGAAAAAATCCAATATTGAATCACAAGGAGAGAAAATACGATGCAACCAACTAAACCTATGATTGAAATTTATGGAACAGCTGTAATTTGCGCTAGCTGTGTCAATGCTCCATCTTCCAAAGATACATATGAGTGGCTACAAGCAGCTATCGATCGAAAATATCCAGATCAACAATACGATATTCGCTATATCGATATTGAAGGACCAATTGAGAATGAACGTGATCAAGACTATGCGACTCGTATCCAGGAGGATGAGTTTTTCTATCCGCTTGTCCTCATAAATAATGAAGTTGTAGGCGAAGGTTATGTACAGCTGAAACCGGTATTTACTGCACTTGAAGGTTTAGGTTTTGTCCCAGATGAAACAGTATAACCAAAGCTAAGGGATTGTTTCAAATGGAAACAATCCCTTTTACTAACTAATCATTTTGACGTTTATAATACCATAATAGTCCGGATTTCATTAAACGAGCAATACGGCCTGTAACTGTTGTATCTGCCAAATAGACAAAGCCTTGTTTTTTACCAAGCGCACCCATGAAACCTTTTAATTTAATTTCTGGCATTTTTTCAGGTAATTGTTCGCCCTTCCAACGCATACGAAGTACTTTTACAATTAGCTCTGCTTGTTCCTCTGCTAACTGTGCCGTTGGAGGTAAATCTGAGGAAGCACAATCCCCAACAATATATACATGTTCATCGTCAAGTACATTAAAATACTGTGTTACTAGTGGACGACCATGTTTATCCTTCTCAACATCCATATCACGTACGATTTTGACAGGCTGTACGCCAGCAGTCCATACCACCTTGTCGAGTAAAATTTCTTCCTCATGATTGAAAATTTTACCTTGTTCCACTTTAGTAATATTGGAATTGGCAATAACATCAACGTTATGCTTAACAAACCAATCTTTTACATATTTACTTAATTTTTCTGGGAAATCCTTTAAAATACGTGGCCCTCGGTCAAATAGCTTAATTTTTAAATCAGATCGACTTTCACGGAGCTCACTTGCAAGTTCAATACCACTTAAGCCAGCCCCTACAATCCCAACTGTAGAACCAGCAGGTAAACCACATAGCGCTTGAAGTGTGGCACGTGATTGCCCCATCGTTTGAATGCTATAAGTGTACTCCTCTGCACCCGGTACACCATGATATTTATCTTCGCAACCAAGACCAACGACTAAATCATCATATTCAATACGTTGTCCATCTTCTAAAACGACTACTTTTTCCGCACGATTAATTTCAGTTATTTCTCCATATACAGGCGTTAAACGTTCATGCTCAGGGAAGCTTACACGAATTTCTTTATCGGTAGCAGTTCCTGCTGCTAGCGCATAAAACTCCGTTTTTAAACTATGGAAAGGGGCTCTATCTACTATGACTACCTCTCTGTCTAATGGCAGATTATTTAATAGACGAAGCATGACACGCATATTGCCATAGCCGCCACCTAAAAGTACTAATTTACCCATAATATTCTCCTTTTATATCTCTTTTAATAATTGTTCACAAAGTATCCACAAACGAGTATAACCGATTGTGAGAAGTTTCACAATATCAGAATGAAATTTTGTGAAAGATTTCACAAAATAAATGAAAAGATGTTCATTTCGATAGACTTTTAAGCAATTAATAACGGTTTTCCCTTTATTTTTTATATAAAAACACTTTAATACTTTCAACTTAAATAATTGACGAAATTCGTAAAACCGAGTAGCATTACTTTGGTGAGGTGACATGGATGAATCCAATGGTTGAATTTTGTATTAGTAATTTAGCAAATGGCTCTCAAGCAACTTATGAAGTACTCGAACGCGATCCGAATATTGACGTTTTGGAATATGGCTGCCTCAGTTATTGTACAAAGTGCTCAGAATCTTTTTATGCTATTGTCAATGGTGAATTAGTAGAAGCTGATTCTCCAGAAGCGTTAACGAAAGCCATTTATCAGTTTATTGAAGAAAACCCTTTATGGTAGGTTCCTAAAACGCACCTATATAAATAAATTTGAACAAAAAAAATGGATGTTATGCTAATAAATCTGCATAACATCCTTTATTTATTGTAGCGCATCCACTACATATGTAGGTTGAAGTTCTTTCTCTTGTACAACCTTTGTGGGCGTAACGCCTGTATTCACATGGATTGTATCACAGCCAAAATTAATACCGCACATAATGTCCGTATCATAATTATCACCAATCATAACCATGTCTTCTTTAGAAAAATTGTGTTCTGTCGCAATCACTTCTAGGATAGCAGGTGATGGCTTTCCTATATAAATAGGATCAACGCCCGCAACCTCTCCTACTAAACGAGCAAAAGAACCATTCCCTGGTAAGAAGCCATATTCTGTTGGGAACTTAATATCCTGATTAGTGGCAATAAAAATTGCTCCTTTTTGGACAAAAATTGCCGCTCTAGCAAGTGCCATATAATCAAGCGTTCGATCAATCCCCATGACAAATACATCCGCCTCGTCTTCAACAGGCACAATATTTTCACTAAGTAATGCCTGACGAATACCATCTGAACCCATCATAGCTACTTTTTTTCCTGCATAATGGAGTGCTACATACTTCGCTGTGACGGACGCACTTGAATAAATATGCTCTAATGGTGCACGAATCCCTATAGACAGTAAAGCATCTTGCAGTTGTTCTCGCGTTTTAGAAGAGTTATTCGTGACATAAAAAGGCTCAATTCCTGCTTGCTGTAAGCGATGAATAAATGCAATCGCAGAAGGAATTCCTTCCTTTCCACGGTAAACAGTGCCGTCTAAATCAAAGCAATAGGCCTTATACGCTCTCATTGATGATCCTCTGGTAAAAATGCAGAAACTGGGCCTAGCTCATTTGTTAAATAATGATGGACTGCAGGTGAAAATTGCTTTAATGCCGATAAATTGGCTGTAAGTACGTGTATAACTTCATCAATATCTACTTCTATAAACTCACGTACAAGCATTTTACGCAAGCCAACAACTGCTTTATATGGTGCCTCCATTTCAGCAACTACGACTTTTTCATCGATTAATATATCAATAATATCCTCGTAGCTTCCTGGATCGCGCATTATGAAACCGTCAATCATTAAATTTCCTACGTCCATCATTGACTCCATAATGTTGTGTCCAATTCGCTCGATAGCTAATTTCTTTATATCATTTTGAGACCAGTTATTCTCTGTCTCCAAAATGGCTAATAGCCCATCTAAGTACTGTAAATTTTTTGTGATTTTATTACGATCTACAAAATACACAAGGAAAGCCCCCATTCAAATCTTTAAAAGTTGATAGTCTTTTCTCTTCTATAGTACCATAACTATAGGACTGGAAGGAGATTAAAAGATGGAACGTTTTTTTTTATATGATGATGTAGAAGATACAAAAACACGCTTTGTTAGCTTTGCAGGAAAAAAACTACGCTATGATTTAGCGATATTACAATCTGGCCGCTTCTTTGGGAAAGTACTTGTCATGGATATTCAATTTGGTCGCTTTGCTATTATTGGCCCTGATGATGTAGAAGAGCCTGGCTATTTAGAACATGTTTACAATCGGACAGAAGACGAAACCGAAGAACTTCGAGAATATTTACGTGAACTATTGAATTAACACCCTTTTTACAGGGTGTTTTTTGTATGACATCATTACATTGCACTAGATATTTTTCTGAGGATTTTTAAATCAAGATAAAAAAATTCCGCTCACCAGTCGGCTTTTGCGAAATCTTTTAAGGTCGATTATTTATTGAGCGTGGATGGATTATCCTTATTATGTGGCTTGTCTTTATTTTCATTGTCATTTTGCTTTTTCGCTTCATTATTTTGACCAATAACGCCTAAATCATCTACACTAATATCAAAACCATATCCGTATTCTTCACGATCTAGGTGCTTTTTATTGCGCTTATCCTTCGTCAACATCATCACCTCCACTCATAAATTATCCCTTTTTCAAAGTTTTATACTTCTTGTACCTTCATTGCTTAAGCTGTTGCATCTTTTATGATCCATCGCGCAGCTCTCATCAAATCAGGAAAAATTGCATCTGCTAAGGGGTCATCCTCGCCTAAAAATACGCCCTTTGTACCCGCTTGTTTTCCCGCTATAATATCTGTATCCGTATCGCCAACCATATAGGATTTCGATAAATCAATGTTATATTTCTTTCCTAAATCAATAATGAGCTTACTATTAGGTTTTCTACAGGCACAGCCCGACTTAGGCTTATGGGGACAATAAACAACTTCATGAATTATGGCGCCTTTTTTCTTTAGCTCCTTCACCATATGTTCATGTATTTTTTGCAAACCACTCTCGCTCATAAAACCTAAACCCACGCCACCCTGATTTGTCACAACAAAAATATAGTCAAAATGTTTATTTAATTTTCGAATGGCTTCTGGAACTTGGGGTAAAAAGTATAAATCCCTAGGTTTATTAACAAATTTCACACGTTTTGTTAATACTTCATTGATCACACCATCACGGTCTAAAAAGACGGCTCTTTTCATTTGTATCTCACCTTTAATCAGCTGTTTTGAGCTTTATTATTCCCCAATTATACAAAAGCTAATAAAAACAAAGAAAAAACTTGATGTATCATCACATCAAGTCAGACTGTAGACAAACTCAAAAAATTTGAGAGTTTGCCTACAGTCTTTTTTCTTTTACAATGAAATAAAGTAAAGC
>NZ_JBNFXM010000022.1:0-63173 GCF_049943995.1 Lysinibacillus sp. VIII_CA | reverse complement strand
AATCAGTTGTGACTGTAGTGACAGCCCTCCCATTTCATGTATATACATTTATAGGGAAACGTTTCGCACACTGAACATTTTCTTTCAAGTATGCTAAACCACTTTTAAAGGTTAACTAAAAAGACACAACTCCTTTTATAGGAATTGCGCCCGTTTGCGGAAGATCGGTGAACTGATATTAGCTGGTATTCTTTGAGGAACAGCACTTAAAATTGTTCGAGTTAGAAGAACTACCGACACAGTTTAAAAGATAATAAATAAGTAATTTTAATTTAAATCTGAAAGCAACATTCCATACGTAATACTATCTGTCCATTCACCTTTATTCCAAAAATCCTGAATGAAATGGGCTTCTTTTCTCATACCTATACGTTCACATAATTTTTGTGATGCTTCATTTCTCGCATCAAGGTTAGCTTGTATACGATGCACATTAATTTCATCAAATAACTTTTTGACTAAACTACTCACAGCTTCCGTTGCATAACCCTTTCCTGAAGCTTCGGGAGAAAAGCTATAACCAATTTCAACAGTATCCTTCATATCTGTATACCATACAGATAAATCACCAATTACTTTAGAATGGTTCACTACTACTGCCAAACTTAAAATTGTTTCCTTTGTGAGTGCACTATTTTCTAGCTTTTCATTAAACTTTTCCTGCATATTTTCATGTGTCCACTTATCATGCAAGAGATACTTACATGTATCATCGTTACTGTAAATGTTAAATACATCATGTAAGTCATTACTCTTAAAAGGTCTAATATTTAATCTTTCAGTGCTAAATTCCAAAAAAACTCCTCCTTTGAATGCCAAAATGAATGACTCATTTGGAAAGCTACAACATCTTTTATACTTGTACAAATCAGAATTTGACATTAATAACAGCAAATCCTTATTATGGAATACAATTGAATATATATTATATTATCTTATCGAAATTACCGCAAATTGTTCTTATGAAATTATTTGTAAACTGTTTCTTTTTAATATTGCAGTTGTAACTCCATTCCCAGCAATTTTCTCCCCTATAAATTCACCCTTATAAATCATTGAATTTCCGCAGGATGGACTATACTCCTTAAGAACAACTACTGTTGCGTTAACATCTTTAGACTTTTTTAAAGTAGTGTAAGCTCCTTTTAAGTATAATTCCGTAACGTCTCCTCCTGACTTCTCGACTACTTTAGCTTTCCCATCTAATACATCATCCCCGTTACCGCCTATTATTTCAGCAGGTTCTCTGAGGGTTGAAAATCCATCAAGCAATTCCGGGCATACAGGTATTGGCTTATTCTCTTCTATTAGTTTACTGATCTTAAGATCTAAACTATGCGTACCGTTATATCTTACCTGTAATCCTGCTAAACAAGAACTCACTAATATCATTAGTATCATCCTTCTTTCATTAGTTAGTGGAAAATTACAACTTAATTTCATACTCCATTCGTTTTGCTGTCTCTACAGCTACATCTTTTCTATACAGTCGAGATATCAGGAAATTGATTCAATCATTCCTTCTTTTACGAGATTGGTTAAAATTTTGGACAGATAAGTTGTTGAAACACCTTGGGATTCTACCAGTTGCTGGACACCTATAGGCTCAATCGAAGAAGCAGTAACGAGAGAATGCATGGTGTGTAAAGCATAAATAGTCGCTTTTTAAAACTTCATGTTAACACCTCTATTAGAGATTTATTATATCTACAATATCCTTAAATATATTAATCTTTCAAGACTACTGATTTCTAAATAAAAATGTAGACGAACAAATCTTCACAATTTTGACCCTATATTTTAGTATTAATCTTCAATTGTATTGAAAACGTTCCTGAACAATCTGGCCCTTTAAAAGAAAAAGACGTGTTCCTAAATAAAAGCGCCCGATTGCTGAATATCAAGTCAGTGATTAGTCTTTTGCTTGTAAGTAAAGCCCCTGCGAAGTTTTTCTTTATTTACAAAGTTTAAACCTTATTTAAAGCTTTTTAATTTATTAACAAGTTTAGATGTATCTGTATCTCTTTCATCTAGATAATACTTTCCAATTAATTCTCGAATTTTTCCTGCTACATCTGCTCTTTCAATGTTTTCTTTCGCATAACGTTTAACTTCATTATTGCCTACGCATACACTATGAACTGCATGTTCAAACAAGCATTGATCGTTACTATCGTTTCCAAAAGCAATAAACTGTTGAATATTCAACATATGAAGTCCTCTAACTTTATTAATACCTAGAGGACTAATGTCGAGGGCATGCTCTGTTTTATAGTGTGTAACTGATACAGGAATTACTTGAAGAGCTTCTAATACTTCCTCATTCGGTTGGAATAAAACTAATTTGCAAACTGGCAGTAATTGTTCCAAAGGAATGTTCGTTGAATTAGTTTTATCGATATTTTGATAAATAGGATGTACAACATTACCTGAAAAGGCGTAATTCCACTGACCATCTGCTAAAAATTCTAATTGATGTAGATGAATGAGTTCAATGAGTTTGTCTAATATTTGTTGTTCGAAATTTATCACTTGAATATGCCCATGATCATAAGTAAATGTACCATTTCCTCCAACTAATAGACCTTTATGGAAGCTACTAGGTATAACAGGTAATAAATCACGAATCGGTCTAGCTGAAGCGAAAATCACTTGATGCCCTGCAAACTTTAATTCTTGAAGTGCATCAATTATTTCTTTATCAATACTCTTGCCATTAAAACAAAGTGTTCCATCTAAATCGAATACAAAGTTCATTTGAATCCCTACCTCTTTATTAATTGACTATACCTATATTAAAATAAACAAAAACAAACAATAAAGGACAGATGTCCCGGAGGAAAAAATGAGTCAAAATCTATTTCGATCTATATATGACTACACTTTATCAAAAGAACTAATATCGTCCATTTCTGTACGTACTTTTCAACCTAATGAGATTATTTTAAAAGCAGGGGACAAGATAGATGGCCTATATTTTTTACTTTCAGGTAGATATATGGTGTCTAGCTTAGAAGTGACTGGAAAAGAATTACTCCTACGCTACTGTCAACAACCAGCGATTATGGGCGATATCGAAATCTTTGCAGATTGCTTAGTTGCATCAAACTGTATTGCAACAGAGCCGTGTGAAGTATTATTTATTCCTATAGAAGTGTATGAAACAAATTTAAAATTTGATAGTAAATTTAATCAACTATTGTTGAAAGAGCTAGCCTATAAGCTTTTAACTTGCACAATTTCATCAAAAGTAAATGCACTCTCTCCAGTAAGCGTACGTCTAGCTGCTTATTTATGCTCGGTTGAATTCCCTTCACATGTAAATCAATATATAAAAACAAATTCTTTGGATGATGTTGCCTCATTGATTGGTACTACAAAAAGACATCTAAATAGAATACTTAAGGACTGGACAGAGAAAGAGATTATAAAACGAGAAGAAAAAGAAATTCAAATTTTAGATTGGGACAAGGTTAAAGAAATCTCAGAAAATGTACGTTTTGAATAGTTTTAAATCACGAAAAATTTTATAAAACATTCTAATTTTAACAAAACTTTTTTAACCGAGGTTAATTCATTTCTTTCAATTAGTTTGTTCAACTAAACTGCACCGTTAATTAAAGTGAGAAACTTCTCAATCTATTATTCTTTAATTCAACAATAATATTCAATTTTATTGAAAATGTTCCTCAACTATCTGGCCCTTTAAAAGAAAAAGATGCGTTCCTAAATAAACGCGCCCGATTGTTGAAGTTATCATATCTATTAGCTCACCAAACATATAGCTATTCACTTCAGTAAACCCTTAAGCTTCAAGGGCTTCTCCTATAACTAAAGTGGAAATAAGCGCTGACACTTGCTAGGATCAACGCATCTCGTTAGTAATAATCGAAAAATATTTACCTTCTAAGGTAGAGTTACTGTAAAGTTTTTAAATTCAATGTCCGTTTCATTAAAAGGTTGAATATTTGTTTTTGTTTCATTGCCTTTAAGGTCAACTTCCACACTAGTTCCTCCTTGGTGGAAATTAATATATGGTATAACTGTCAATGTTTTAGCATTATCTGTGATTGGGTCTATTAGTAGACTACCTGTTAATTCTTCCTTTGCATCGACATTTTGAATTTGACTACCACCCGAATGTGATATAAGTTCGTTTCCTTTATCATCAATCACTTTGAAATCTAGGTACCCATTAGTTAAATAATTTATTTTTTCTGTGTCTGCATTAAAGTTAAAACGTAATCCGGCTGCACTTATTTCTAAATTAGAAACTGTTAAATTAATGTCTTTTACAGTTTGACTGTGATTAATAATTACATATTCTACTTCTGTTTTCATGCTAACAGGAGTAGAGAAATCCCACTGCTTACCGTCAACACCTGTAAAGTTTACACCTAGAGTAAACGCTTCAGGCAAATCATCTAGAGAGTCAATGTTAATGATTCCTGTTCGATGTGTAGGTGATATTTTTTGTTTCACTATAAGTACTGGCATTAGAAAAAGCTTGTCCATTAATTTTGATTTCAGGCCCGGATGATAAATAGGATTCTTCAATAACTTTCTCTGATGTGATTGAAAATCCAATAGTAAAACGTGTCCCATCATAGAAAACTTCATCAAGTGTAATTGATGTTCCTCCTGTATTTTTGGTATCAGCTATTAAATTTGTTAATCCTTGCTCATTAACTTTCTCTAAACCAGGATCTCCAGAATCACTAAATACAGCACCAATTATTGGTATTTTTGAAACGATATTAGCCATAGCAGGAGAGAAAGTTGCGGAACTAATAAACAGAATAGATGCTACGGCAACTGAACTTAAGCTATATACAATCTTAATTCTCAAAGACTTTTTTCCCCTTTGAACGTTCTCATGAATCGTTTTTGAAATAATTGTATCCAATTTATCGAGTGGAACGTGAATATTATCAATTCCTTCTTTAAACGATGGAATTTTGTCTGTCATCGCAATAAACCCCCTTTAATTTTGTTTTTAATAGATCTAATCCACGACGAATATTTGTCTTCACAGTACCCTCGGGACAATCAAGAAACGCTGCAATTTGCTTAACTGTATAATCTTGATAAAAACGCAGTAGCAAGACCGTTTTATACTTTTCCTCAATATCGTCCATTGCTTGAAGAAGATCAAGATGTTCCTCAGTTCCAGAATGCTCTGTATCCTCAATCTGATCAAAGATTTCCATATTAATCGAAACAAGCTTTTGTTTCTTCTTTAAAGTTGCAATAGCTGTGTTAATTAAAATTCTCATTAACCACGTTGAAAAATAACCGTCATTTTTCAATGTATTAATTGCATTTTAAAGCTTTATATAGGCTTTCTTGAAACACTTCAAGCGCATCATCTTCATTTCGCATATACATATAAGCCATTCTGTACATTTTTTCTTTTTCTTCATGTATTAGGATTTGAAATGCCTCGGAATCGCCTTTTTTAGCACGATTTACTAACTTTGATTTTATCTCCAATTAACAAACCTCCTTTCCTCTTATACTTATTAGAGAAATTGGAACAACAAAACGATTCAAATTTATTTAAATATATACAAAAAAATCGGTATCCATCTATTCTTGAAGCCGTAACCCGATTAAATTAATAATATAAAAAATAAGTACAGTATCATACAATACCTTTGGTAAAACTCAACTCCATAATCTAGCCCATTTATAAAGAAAGACGCTTTCCTATTTCAGAAAAGCGCCCGTTTGTTGAACAGTTAATTTACACTTGACACTTATCTTTGTTAACCGGTAAACTAATATTGTTAACCAGTTAACAAAAATAAAAAGTTAGGTGATACATTATGAATCTTATAGACAAAAAAATGGAAGCGTTGAATGCTTTGCAACGGCTTATCCAAGAAAGAGAAGCCGTTCAAAAGAGAAAAAGCTTCAGTAAAAAAAATGAGGAAAACTCCATTATGATGGATTGGACTCTCACTCAATTACACATTGTTTCAGCCATCAAGGCGCAGGGTTCTGCGAATAATACATTCCTTTCGGAAACGTTAAACGTCTCCAAGCCCGCCATTACAAAGGCAATCAAAAAAATGCTCGAGAAGAACGTTATTGTCGAGACCAGACAGGAGGCCAATCAAAAAGAAGTTCACTATCTCCTTACTGCTTTCGGGAAGCAACTTTCCTCTATCCACGAACAATTGCATGAGAAGGCAAGAAATCGATACCTGCGCCTATTGGATAGTTTCAATACAGACGAGTTAGAAACCATTATAACTTTTTTAGAAATGATTACTGATAAACTAAAAGATGATGACGTTCCAGTTGGAGAATAAATATGCAAAAGAGTGTAGCGCAAGAAAAATCGTTTGTCTTATATGCCTTGAGTATTAGCACGTTTTTTGCTTCTTTAAACCAGAACATCTATACACCGATCATTCCCCTTATCGGGATTCGTTTGAAGTTTCAATCAGCTGGGTGAATTTTACGGTCAGTAGCTTTATCTTTATTATTGCGGTGATACAGATTGTTCTGGGGACTGTGGTTGATCATCAAAATAAAAAAAGATTATTGCTCATTAGTCTTCTTTTGATGGGCGTATCAGCAGTCATTTGTGCTTACACCAACAGTTTTATATTGTTTACGCTGTTCAGAATGATTCAGGCAATCGGGGCAGGGGTAATCCCTTTAGTTGCAATCAGTATGATTGCACAGTTATTTGAAGGTGAAGCAAGAGGAAGTGCCATGGGAACGTATCAAATCCTGCTTACCCTTGCACCTGCCGTTTCACCTGTGGTTGGAGGTTTTATTGGAGAGTTTTTTGGTTATGAGGGAATTTTCCTTTTTCTTTTGTTCATGGCGGTTTCCTTGCTGATGTTCATTGTTTATCTGCTACCAAGTGAAAAACAGGATGAAACTGAAGAAAAACAGTCCAAAGGATTTATCCATTCCTATAAGGCAGTCTTTTCACATTATATTGGAACAAGTATTATGACCGTCGGCTTTTTAGTGTTTTTCATCTATTTTGCTATTCTCGTCTATCTGCCAGTCTTGCTCCATGATCATTATCATGTATCTTTACAGTTCATTGGATTATTATATTTACCTTTTACAGTCAGCATGATTGTCGGAAGTATGTTATTTAAAAGGTTGCAGAAAAAAATATCCCTAAATACTTTGTTTATCTTACTGTTAATTGTTATGCCATTGCAGGTCGTACTATTTGGTGTACTTCACGCTCAATCACTTGTGGCGTTAAGTATTATCCTATTTGGTTATGGAATTATGGTTGGATTTTCCGCCCCCCTTTTCTCAACGCTTATTAGCAATGAGTACAGCGAGCACCGAGGGACAGCTTTAGGAGTTTTTAACTTCGTCCGTTATTCAGGAATGGCGATTGGCGGAATGTCCTCCGCATTATATCATGTACTGCCTGGTTCTGCTTTATTTGTGCTGTTTGGTGTTTTACTGCTCTTGGTTTCCATTCTGCCTTATAAAAGATTTCAAAGCAGGAATGCTTCATAAACAAACAAAAAGACAACGGATATAGACACTTTTAATATCTGTTGTCGTTCTAGTTTTTACTTCACAATCTGGCCCTTTCCATGAATAAAGATGCTTTCCTTATTTAAGAAAAGCGCCCTTTAACAGTAGACTCGATTTCAAGATAATCTTCAAAGTTTATTATTATCTAATTTTTCTTTTATTAGCATCATTGAATTACGAATTTCATTGATCTCACTATTAGTTAGTCCATTAAACAATTGATTTACTTGTTCATCTGACTGTTTGTTAATTTTATCTAGTAGTTCTTCCCCTTTTCTCGTCAAAAACAGGAGATTTTTTCTACTGTCTATTGGTGAGCTTTTTTTCTCTATTAATCCTTCCCTCTCAAATTTACGTAAAATTCTGCTCAAATAGCTTCTATCAATATTAAGTTCTTGCACGAGATTATTTGCAATACATTCTGTTCTCTCGCTTATTTCAAATAGTATTCGTGCTTCAGTTAATGAATAATCTGTATCTAGAATTTGGTTATTAAATAAACCAAGTACCTTTGTATAAAAACGATTGAATTGCCTGATATCATAAATAATTTCTTTATCCATACTTTCTCCTTTAGTTGACTTAGTCTACTTTTAATATTAATATAAATGTACCCCTAAAATGTGGACAAAGTCAACGTTTTAGAGATACTATTTTCAAAAACCTGTGGCAATCATTAAAACCTAAGTGAAGGAGATCGTATATGATTATTCAAGAAATTAAAAAAGAAGACAATGCAAAAGTAAAAGAAATTATACAAGATTCATTAGAATCACTTGGATTAGCGGTTCCTGGATCAGCTTATTTTGATCCTCAACTTAACGACCTTTACCAATATTATAATAATTTAAAACATGCGAACTATTGGGTAGTAGAATTAGATGGGGAAGTTGTAGGTGGAATTGGTATAGCACCGTTCAGCGAACAGGATAAAGTTTGCGAATTACAAAAGCTATACTTAAGTCCAAAAGTACAAGGTTTGGGGCTTTCTAAGAAATTAATGGAAACAGCTTTGTCATTTGCCTCTAAACATTATGAAAAGTGCTATTTAGAAACAATGCATGAATTAAAAACTGCATGTATTTTATATGAAAAATTTGGATTTACACTTTTACAAGAACCCCTACCAGGTTCTGAACACTCTGCTATGGATGCGTGGTATTTAAAAGATTTGAATTAGTCATAAGAAGTTCATTAAGTCGATTATAACTAAAAACTAATATATAGAAAAAAGCCGATTTTGGACTTCCCCCTGTCAAGTAGACATTTTTAAAAAGACTAAGCAGCCATCTGATGTCGATATTCTATCGGTGTCAGATGGTTGAGTCGTTTTTGAAAGCGTTTATAGTTATAAAAGTAGTTATACTGCTCAACTGCTCGGATCATTTCCTCTTCTGAATGATCTTGTAGAAGATACAAACATTCGCTTTTAAAGTGCGAGAAGAAAGATTCAATGCAGGCGTTATCCTGGCAGTTCCCTTTGTGGGAATGGCTACCTATCATGCCGAGCTGTTCAACTGTTTGATGATATTTAAGAGATGTGTATTGAAAGCCTTGATCCGAGTGGATGATGCTTCGATACACATTTCTTTTGGTCGTTAACTCGCTTAATGTGTCCATCACGAGCTGTAAATCATTCCGTTTGCCTACTTGCCAAGCCACAATTTCATTGTTGTATAAATCTTGAATGGCAGACAGATATAGAAAGCCTGTTTTTGTGGGTAAATACGTAATGTCTGTGACGAACACTTCATTCTCTGCACGGTCTTTAAATTGGCGCTCTAACACATTCTCAAATGTACGTGATACTCGATTTTTCCATACGCGACGTTTCTTACGAATAATGGATTGGATGCCTAATTCGCACATTAATCGATACACTTTTTTGTGGTTTACCTTCAATCCTTTATCACGCAAAGCGATTTTTACGCGTGGATAACCATACATTTTATTTGCTTGATGAATGGTTAAAATGTGTTCTTTTAAAAGGATATCATCCTGTTTCCGCAACGATACCTTGCCATTTTTTAACCACTTATAATAGCCAGAACGTTGGATTTTCGCCATCTCAGCCAACCATGTAATCGGATAACGATTCTTCATTTCATCTTTTATTTGATAACGATCTGGATAAGTAGGCATTCCTCCATTTACAGATTTGGATATTGCTTTTTTAAATAGTCTACCTGCGCCTTGTAATAGTCGCGTTCTTCTTCTATATCTTTGAAGTGAATCCGTTTGCCTTTTAATGGATTTTTTACGCCTTTCGCCCCTGATCCAGCAGATGGAAGACGGTTAAACGCGTCAATCGACCCTACTTCTTTAAACTTTCTCACCCATACCTTCACTTATGAAACATTACGAATCTCGTATTTTTCCGCAATCTTTTGCATACTTTCTTCTCCCGCCAAATAAGCCTGTATTACTTCTAATTTCAACTCATTTGAATATGTATTATTTTTTCTCGACATCGAAAAATCCCCTTTACGTATAATGTTATCTACAGCGTACTGTAGTTTTTTTAACATTGTCTACCTAAAAGGGATAATATCATTTCCAAATGTGGAGTTCGGCTTTTTGTAACTATATGAAAGGTTGTACTTAAACTAAACTGACTGTTAGTTTGAGTGTAATCCTTCACAATCTTAATTATATGATAAATAAATATGTGTTTTGAAAGAGTTAGAAGAACAATCAGTAGAGGTTTTCAGTAGAAGTTTGGACTGCGGAACTGGGGCTAGCAGTGGGGCTAATTAATGTAAATGTCCGTGTAAACGTTGATAAATCAATGCTTTTGTCAATTATTTAATGTTTCACGGACTAATTTTTTATTTTGTAATATGTACCCTACAAAGCCCTCAAAAGCCTGTTCTATGCAGCTTTTGGGGTTTTTCATTTATTCTTTACAATGCAGATTAACGCAAAGTAAATTTATGTAGTAATGCGTATTAACTTTTGGCTGCATTAACTGTGCATCCACCCTTCGCCTTTATGAGTATCGAATTCTGCATCAAAATTGGACTAATTTTCTCGTTTAATAAAGTCTCTTTTTCTTTGTTGTGAACCGACTACATGCACGTTTAAAACATTGGGTAAATCGTTTTAAAGGAGTTGTTTGTAAATACCTCAATCATTACTTAGAGCGGTTTTTATTTGTAGATAGTCATAGCAATGAAGGCACAAAAAACGACAGAAACATATCGTAGTGGACACTGTCGTATTTTTTATTTAGTAGTTCAATGACTATTGAAGATACTTTTAATAAAAATTAGAGCCACAGTTTAGTGACTCTAATTTTATGTCTATTCTTTACAAAAATCCACAAATTTTTTTGCCTGTATTAAGGACATATCGGTTTGCTCTCTCACAAACTTCACCGCTTTAATTTCACCGTCGGACTTTATTTTCTCTTTTACTAAGGCAATCAGTTCTTTATTATAGATTTTAGTATAATCCATTTTTCCGACCTCCTCTAATCTATAATACCTTATACGACTACTTTAACCATTTAGTTTCAAATATATATTAATACCACAAAAAGGCATTTTTAAAAATAAGGAAAAATCGATTGTAAGGGCTCATCTATACCAGATAAAACAACATTAAAATTTAACAGTGCCTTATGTTTAAAAAAATTCTAAGTATTTAAATGATCCAGTATGTCATGCCAATAGCTGTTAGAACAGCCACTCCAAAAGATCCCAGTACTAACCAGCGCGGAACATGATTAGTCTTCTTTATTGTCACATATTCTATCACTCGAACTACTACGTAAATAAAAGCAGCCGGCATAATAAGCGTATCAAAAGTAATAGGTCCATTCAATGCAATCATTAAAGCAATAAATAGCATCCCAAAAACTAATAATGACATGAATCCATGACTAATTGGATCAAAAATTCCACTTTGCGAGGTCCTAGGGTTCTTCATTTAAACACCTCTCTTATTCAAAGCAATAGGTTTGAACTCCATCGATACCTAAAATTTCAGCAGCCGCTCCTCCACCAATTGCTAACCAATCGCTAGTAGTTGATGCTTTAGCTAATAATTGAACAGTAGCTTTAACTCCGCCTAATCCTTTAATTGCTTTATAGGCAGCCGCTCCTGGAACAAATACTGCTGTAATGGCAGCTCCACATTTAGCTATATCCCAAGTTTTACCAGCTATAACCTTTATGTCGTCCCAAAGATCTCCCCAAAAACCTAATGGCATAATTTCATTTTCCCCAGATTTTTTAATAGCAACTAAATCACCATTCTCCTCTACTATAACAGATTTGACATCTGCTGAAAAATGAACAGGAGATCCAAGTTCTTCAAACATGTCATTTAAAACCGTTACTTCTTTAGCATTTTCTGCTAATACAATATTACTATCTAATTGATCTGTACTAAAATTAGGGTCAAATAGTGCACCTAAAAAATCTTCTTGTTGTTTCTCAGTGTCTAACCCTATTAATACTTCATTAATTGCTTGAAGTTGTGTCACCACTTCATCTGCAATATTTTGTTGTTCTGGTGTAAACTGTGAAATTTGACTCGCCTCTAAGCTAATAGTATCCTTTTTCTCTGCGGCAAATGATGTTGATGTGCCTATTAAACCGAAAGTCATAACTGCGCATGAAACTGAAAGTACTAATTTCTTTAAAACCATGATATCATACACCCTTCTAATTAAATTTTAATGAAATAACGACAGAGTCATATAATTCTAGTCTATTGATGTTTTTAGCCTGTCAACCAAATAACTAGACTATTAAAATAATTACTTTCACTTACGCAAATAAACACCCTCAGTAACCCATAACATTAAGTATCTAGTTACAGATTACAGCAACTTCAAAAATCAACCATTATAAACATAGATTTTTGATTTGCGTACCAATAATGGCTTTTTCATCATCATTTCCCCCCTTTGCGTTTAAGGATGTACTCATAATAATACAAATATTGTAAAAAATCATTTCGATCTGAAGTGAAAAATATAAAGATACTTATATTTACCCATTTAGCCTTAGAAATGGGTAAGAATAGGATATAAGAATGTTTCACTAGGAGGTATATGAATTATGAAGAGTGGGTAAATAAAAAAAAGCTCCCCTTTTACCTGATTCATAGGGAAGCAATTTTTTATACATATCATGTGAACAAGTGCCTTTGCTCATGGTAGACAATTTGATAATACAAAGAATTATTTAATAATTTAAAGAAGAATCCTGCATTCTTATAATGCGTGTTTATTAAATCCTTATTTTCTCCAACACGTTCATAACATTTTGCTAAATAATAATTATAGTGACCAAGAAAAGACATATTTTCTAATTTGACAGATCGTTTAATCCCTTCTTGTAGTAAATCTATTGCTTCCTTATATGACTTCATATCATAGAAAGTTTTGGATTTATTATAAATAACTCTTAATATATAAACGTCCCTGCTCATTTTTGGTGAAGTTTCATTAAGTAGCTCTAAATTGATTTTATTATAGTAAACCAATGCGGATTTATAATCATTATTCGTTGCATAGATAAACGCAATAGTATTACAAATACGTTCCTTTAAAAAATCTTTATCTAATATCACAGAGTATTTTGTTGATAGGAGCTCTTTTAAATTACGTATTACTTCATTGAATCGTATTTTCTTTAATTTATAAGAACTCAAATTTAATTGCCATTTTAAGAAATGGTTAAGCCATGGATCAACGGGTTCTGCGATTTCTTTTACCGCAATTTCATAAATTTGCTCATATTTATGTTTTGCTGTCAATTCTTCGAAATACATGACCAGCTGGTGGACTTGACTGTAATTATTCATAAACAAGACATGGAGGAAATAAGAAAATGGTTTTTTCAAACGGAGAGATAAGTAATAAATTGTATCTAAGCTTGGTAATATTTCACCCTTCTCAATTAAACTGATTGACGGTTGTGTACATATTCCATCACTAAGCTGCTTTTGGGTTAGCTTTAAGTTTTTTCTAGTATTATATATTACATTTCCTAACTCTTGTATATTCATTTTCTAACACCTCTTTACCTTTAAATATATTTAAAAGGAGAATATCAAATGAAAAAATTAAAAACAGTATTAATTCTTGCTCTATTAGCTATGCTAATTGTTACTGGTCACGACTCAATTATTACAACACTAGATTTACCTTATGAAGCTTAAGAAATCCAATATATAGTAATTAAAAATTTTATTTCTCAAGACCCACTCATCGTTGAATTAAACCTAAATGAAAAACCATGTGCCCTCTTATATGGAAAGCGCAAGGTTTTTCATTTTTTTACAATTGCTTTTTAATACCATTCAGTTCATTGTAAAAATCGTAGCAGCACGTTGGACATTCTTCACATTCCTTATTAAAGAAATGTTCCCGATTGTTGAATATCGTTTATCACTTAAAGACCCTATAATTGAAGTATAGGAACGATAGAAAATGTAGTTTTAAAGCGTCAATATACAGGTTTTTATTCAGCAAACACACTTACACATCAAAGCTGTATAAACAATAATCAAAGGAAAATCCATGAAATGTTGGCTTAACAGCATTTCTCGAATTTCGATTTCTCTCCAAACTTTAATTTGGGAATGTTTTTAAGTTTATCTATGTATACGTTAAATCCTCTTTTCATAAAACCTCTTTTCATTAAAGCACCCACCCGTGTGCCTTCCTTGTAGGGCCAAGTAAGCACGCCATCACAGAAATTTGAAAGCTGGTTAAGTTCTCTAGTTTAATTTTGTTATATGCGAGTTAACGGTGTTTCTGGTCGACTAGAGCAATACTTGCAAGTAGGATCACTACATGTTGATTCAGTCCAACTATTACATTTAGGACAAAAATAAGCATCAAAATCATCGTAATATAATAAATTACATTTGCATTTAGAACATTTATCTTGTTTCATTTCACCATAAAATTCAAAATCATCTATCATCACTTTGCCGTAGCCTTCTGTTATTTTCATAAATAACCTCCTTGAAATCAATTAATTGGTAATTGATTACCATATTAGAATATATTATCCATGCAATTATTTCAAATATTTTACATTATTTTTCACCTTTCTACTTCGTTAAAGAGCGATTTGGAAAGCTTTCCTCGTAGCGTCACCACAGTAGCCTGCAAAAATTTTTGAATTAAACTATTAATCTATTGGAGGGAATAATGAACACGAACAGAAATGAGGGCCCTATAAGCTATAAAAATAAAAAATTCTCTATTTATTCATTGGAAGAAATTGAAAAACTGCTTGAACATTTTTTATCATAAAAAAATTATCGATGATAGTTGTTTTCTATTGGCAACGATAGATGTATCTAGCACATAAAATTAAGCCAAAAAAAGTCGGTTTCCTGTGCGTTCAGGAAACCAACTGCTCAATCTAAACTGGTCTATTAACATATGATTTCTATAACCAAACTTTAAGCACATGCATTAGCCGTCCTTACTACATGCCTAGCCTCTTAACACCCACCAATTGCTGTCCCCAAAATTCCATTTTGTATATATCCGGCTTGGTTGTTTGTAGCAAAAAATCTAAATTGTACGTTTCATGAAAGTATCCCATCATCAAGGTCATGACTAATGCATGAGTTCCTATTACTACTTTTTGTCCCTCATAAGTAATTAATAGCTCTTTTAAAGCTCTTACAGCTCTTGTTTGACAATCGGTATTCGATTCTCCACCCTCTATTGCAAAATTGGGGTCCAAGAAGGATTTCTCCAATAGCGGAAATAATTGACTATCAGGTAATCGCTTTTCTTCTGAAGAAAAAATTCTCTCTTTTAATTCTTCACAAACGATCACTTCCTGACTCAATTGTTTAGCTAATGGCTCAACAGTTAATATTGAACGAGTATATGGACTGGATAGGATAATATCGATTCCTTCACTCTTTAACACATCAGCTATACTTTGAGCACCTAATTGTCCTTTCACAGTTAACCCTCTTGTCCGTTCATTTCCAACATACGGAGATTCACCGTGCCTTACCATATAAATGAACGTCGTTTTTCTATTATCAAATGCCACCACACTCACCTCGTGTATTATTTAGCAGGAATAATATATTAGATTAGATTCCAAAAATATATTCTTTATCCTTTTTTTAGTACCATTTTATAGAACGAATCTTAATGAAATGAGTTTCAAGAAATGTAATTTAACACCATCAATCAGCTTACATTGGTAATTTGATAAAGAATAAAGAGCTTTCTATTCGACTCGATCTGCTCCAATTCCTATTCTAAATTAAAAATAAAGAGCATCATCCTTTTCAGGAATGATGCTCTTATAAAACCATATTTACGTATGTTCAGGGTCTTACTATAACTGATAACTGCTATATTATGCTCCAACGGCTTGTTTATATATACCCTAGCTTGTTAAGGAGACAATTCATTATTATCGCCAATTCTGCACGGGTTGTGGTTGCAGTCTTTAAAAATCACCTTTATTATCCCCTATTGCGATACCGTTGGAAATGATTTTTTGCATTACCTCAGTAGCACATATCTAACAATTGGGGTGCAGCTCATTATTATTCGCAAGGGTAGTATTTTTATTGCCAAGCTTGCTCCTTACTATTCCATTGTTTAAAAAACTCTCCATCTGCCACCATGGCTTCATATATGGGATCGAAAAATTGCTTAACGATTCCTTTTTCTAGTATAGGTGTTACCTCTAATGTCAGACGATGTTGATCAAGCATTTCTTCAAGATAAGCCTGTAATTTACGACCTTCTATGTGTTGTGTTTGTAGTACCCTCTCTATATCCAATACGACCTTTGAGGTCACAGCTGGATATTGGTAAATGTCAAGCAGGGCTTGGGCAACTACATATTCAATTGGATATGTATAGAGCTCCGCTGGCTTCATGTCTAGCACTGATGGGGAAGTTATGATCTGTGGTGCGACTCGATTTTCTATAAAGGTTATTTTTACTTCTATGTATGTAGTGATAGAGCCCAATGTAGCTGGTATTTTCAAGTGAATACTCGTATCCATTATGATACTTTCTATGTCATTTTCGAAAAATTGAACACCGTCCTCTGGTATCTTAATCGAACAAATTTCTGCAAATGCCTGTTGAACTAAGTCGTTTTGATAAGCGCTTTGTTGGGCTGTAAGCGTTAGTTCATTTGGTGGCATCCCTACTCCTTCAGCCAATGTAAAGAATAAAAAATCCCCTTCTATGTAAAATTGATCATAATAGGATGATGTTGATAAACGGTTGAGAAGTCTTTCCTGACAATAAAACGGTATTAATTGCTCAATGCTTGCATTCTTCATTTCTGCCATTTTTGTTAATTGTGTGATTACATCTGCTGATTGTGTATTGATTTTCTCCATAAACTTCCCTCACCTTTTTGATTTTTCAGATTTTCAACTATAGAATTTTGACTTTTACTAAAATTCTTGCTTTCATTATTACTTATTTGTCTAGCATAGTAAACGGCAATGTATACCAGCATAATTTTGGCAACAAAAAAAACTGCCAGCAACTCATGCGACAGCGTTCATCAATTAGACAAGGGGCAGCCTCGCTCATGCGAAACTACCCCTTTAGTATTTATAGGTAACATTTTCGTAAATTGTAAAAGTCTCAACCCAATCATCTGGGGAATATTATCTTGAAACAATAGTTGTTTCATCACCGCGGTAAAATTCCACTGTGTGCTCTCTAACTTAAGCAACGCAAACCCTACCATCTTTTGCGTCCTTGCAGCCCCAAAGCATGCGCCAGTGTGAATAAGTATCTACAAAAACAAAAAGCAGAATGCCAGATTACTGAAATATGCCACCTAAAATAGCACGTTTCCAATTATAGCACTCTACATTAAAAATGTAAAGCACTAATTTAAAATCTGTTAGCACCATTCGAATTATAGGACAAAAATCAATTGAGTTCCTATATTGAATGGCATTCTTTTCTTGAATAGATGAAGGCACCACCTGATCCCATAATCATTACATGTTTACCGGAAGGAGAAAACCCACATTTTATAGCACCATCCAAACGCTGTATATCAATAGCTGTAGCATTGTTCAAATAGCTATAACGGGGTGTAAATAGATAATCGAGTACTACTGTTGCACGTGGCCACCACGGGTAAATGACTTCAACCTGCCAGCCATCCGGTGTCACATGTATCCCATCTCCCGCTTCCAAGCCAAAAATGGCGGTAGGCTTTTTTGATATCGGAGAGTGAAAAATTAAGCGGTCTTCACTGACACAGTCCTCCGTCAATTCCTTATCTCGTTCTCGATGAAGACGAAGACCCGTTATCGGTTCAGTAACACTAAAGCCAGACCCACTTATGAGGATGATATTTTCATCTTGATCCCATCCACATGCTAGGACACCATTGGCAGCAATTACCGTTTCATGTTCCCACGGACTCGGAGGCTTTGTAGTTTTCAAAGATTGTGCCTTGGCTAGTAAATCTAGTTCAAAAGGGGTTCTAATTTCGTTAATCGTCATATGGGATTTGGAGCCTCCTTCTTATTACAATCTAGTTAAATAGAGGCCTGTCTAAAAACAAGCCCCTACACTTCGAGAACACCATAATGAAACTTAGCTGTCACTCGCTCGTATTGCTGAAAATGATATTTCCTAAACCATTCTGATCGAAAATGGGCTTTCAGCACCACTCTCTTTTTAGCGACCCGCATCGCTTCTTGCACCCATTCATCGGTTAAATTAACATGCTCACCTGCTAAGCGCAATGCCTCGAAATTATTGGACTCTTCAATCACTTCTTCGAACATAGGATCCATATAAACGACATCAAACGCATTCGCTGGCAATTCTTTTAAATAACGGACTGCCTCGGCATGGACGACCTCGATTTGTCGCATACAGGCCGTTAATGGTAGCTCTGTTGTATCATAAGTTTGCATCCCTTGCCCCACAACGAAGGCCACATTTGGATTCGCTTCCAAGCCTACTATGCGCCCTGTTTCCCCGACGATATAAGCCGCCAACATGGCATCCGCCGCTAGCCCAAGCGTACAATCCAGCACTGTATCACCTAGCTGAAGCTGGGCAGCCTCTAAAAATGGCTCCGCCTCACCTCGAGCGATCCGTTTTAAGCGAAACGCCGCAGAATTAGGATGGAAGAAAAACGGCTCTCCTGCCCCAAAAGCATAATAATCATAGCGATTCTTCCCTGCTACTAGGATATTCGCCTGAAATTCCTGTGACATCTTACGAACAGAGCGCTTTTTCCTCGGCTCAAACGCAGCTCCTAATGTTTGACATGCAAAAGCAGCGAGCGCCATCGATTCCTCGTCTGGTCTGCCCGCTGTTGTTACAATCGTATTTATTGCTCGCATGTTTGCTCTAGCACGCCCGTTAAATGGGCAACAATTTGCTCCACAGGGAAGCCTTCAATTTGTTCACGTGGAATAAAGTAAGCCAATTCTCCATCCTTTAAAATCGCCATGGAAGGTGAGCTTGGGGGCACATCTTCAAAGTAACCGCGCATCGCCGCAGTCGCCTCTGGGTCCTGCCCTGCAAACACTGTCACAAGATGATCCGGCTTCACTGCCGCAATCGCCTCACGCGCTGCTGGACGAGCAAGCCCTGCCGCACAACCACACACCGAGTTAATGACTACTAACGAAGTGCCCTTCGTCTCAGCCATAAATTCATTCACCGCATCAGCCGTCGTCAGCTCCGTAAACCCAGCTCCCACCAGCTCCTCACGCATTGGTTTCACAACCTGCTTCATATATTCATCATAAGCGTTCATGCTTTTACCCTCTTTCCTATGTATTCGCAAACCTTATTATAGCAAGGTTTTGTGTGAATGTACAAAGACATGCTTTTTGTTTGATTTCGGGGGTTTTCGGGGGAATGTGACTTTTTGTGTAACGAGGGTTGGTTTGTTAATCGCTTGTTACAACCCCAAAAACGGAATTTATGGGTGGGATTTTAGTTATTGCGGCCATCACTCTAATTTAGAGAGGATTTTATAAGGTACTCACTTTCAATTGAGCACCTGGTCCTTATTTTGGTGACTGATTAATGATTTTTCTACCTTAGTTTTAAAAGCCATATTAGCTTAGCGTAGCACTACGTCATTACCTGCCGTTGCAACTTGGACATCGCTAAAATATTCGTCTATCTTTTCTACTTTTACTAATCTTATTTTGTCTTTTGCTAACAGCCTTTTGAATTGTAAACTCTTGGCTTATGTCTTTTAGTAACTTATCAAGGATTGGTAAATAAACTTTACTCATTTATAAATTTTCAATTACTGAAAAATCACGTTGCAATGCTTGAACTGCCATTTCTAGAATTAAAAATTTATGAAATAGTCGCCGTTGCTCAGGATTCAACATACAACTCCATCCTCTCGACAAGAACATTCGTTTGCATTATTTTAGACCAGACGTTTGTATTTTGACAAGTATTAATTTGTGGAAATAAAAACAAATTACCAATTTTGGTGGAAATTAGGTAACCTTTTTTTCTTGGATGAATAAAATGGTATAAGATTCAAAAAATTCGTAACTAACATTTGTTCTAAGTTACGATGGAGGTGCAAGATGTGTTTTATAGTAGACCATACTCTGGCAACGGTTGTAATTTAATATCCTGTGCTGTAAACCCAAATCCACCACCTACAGGTACTCCGTCCCCCCCTTTTATATGTCCTCCTATTACACCAGAAGAAATATGCAAATATCAAGGGCAGTGGGTTTATTTTTGGACAATGTTTAAAGATCAAAATGGAAATGATGTTCATGATGACAGTTATTGCCTAGTGCAAGGTGTTATATATAATCCCTTTATAGGCGATTTTGTTTTACATGGATGTATTGAAGATCAGTTTAGAAGAAGATTTCCAGTTATAGTCCCTTTGTCAAGAATTAATTGTTTTTTTAAATACCCTTAAGAACTTATATTTCATACCTATAGATTTTTCCTTTTGTAAATCAAAAACTTAAAGTAAAACGAACACTCTATATGGTCAATAAAAAGCCCATTACCAATTAAGGTAACGGGCTTCTGCTGTTAAGCTTTACGTTGTGCAATGATAATCTTCAATCATTCAAAATCACCACTTGTCATCGTACCTTGGTCGAATTTATCAAGCCATGACTTATCAATTTTCTTTTTATCAACTGATTGTTTCATGTAATCACGGACAGCAGCTTTAGTTGTTTCATTTGTAAATAGCAATTTATCATCATCCTTTGCAATTGGTTTAGTTGTATTGGCTTGGTATTTACTATTAGTTGGAATAATTACTTGACCTTCAATTTTGTACCCCTTCGGCATAATCCAAATTGGCTTAACCACAAAATGGGGATGATCAATATTACCTGTCCAATCTTCACCCCATGCCTAGCTTACGTGCAATAGCAACTACTCGACTTACAATTGCATCTGCAACTTATTTGGAAGAAATAACTTTAATAGGAACATAAAAAAATCTCTTTGTTTTTTATTTTTTAAGAAAACTATAAACTAGTGTAATTATTCCTAAAACAAAAAAAAGTGGAACAAATAAATTGTCGGTAAACGAACTCATTTTAATATCCGGAACTTCTCCGGACATTTTACCTGCAAAAAATCCAGCTTGAACAATGCTAGTTGATAGCATGGTAAACCCACGCTCTATTGTGTAAATCAATCCAGCCATAATTAAAAGCGCAACTCCAATTATTCTCAATATAGACACCCCCAATACTTTTTGTGAATATATTACAATTTTTTCTAACAGGACATACTTATTAATTTTACCAAAAAATTATAAAAATACTATTTTACGGTTGCGTTTGATTTGTTTTTCACGCAAAGTATTCAATGTCACTGCTCTTTATTTCCGTTTTTAGCCCCTTCTATTTTAGCTAACCACGTCTTTCCACCATAAACGACTAAGATGGTTTCCGTACCTTTTCATCAAACATCTTCATTCTTCGAGAGATAAGAAGATTTAAACCAAACACGGCTCAATCTTTGTCTGCTAGTCGAATTTCTCAATTAAAATTTGGATAGAGATTTAATGTATGAGCTCAAAAATCAGACGTTGAGTTGTTCATAATAAACGCCCGCCATACGTGATTGTACCGGAAATTCATTATGTCCCATTTCATTTAAGGTGATTTGTTTAGCTTCTGACGTGATTATGTAACTACCATAGTACGCATATATAGAGTCTTGAGGATTAAAAGTTGCCGTACAGTTTTGGCAATTTAAAGCTTTAACCATCGTTTCGTTTCATCGCTCTCCATGAATAGTTATGGAATAGCATCATCCAATTTCATCCTCTGATTTTTTAGACATCACAATTTCAGAAAAAAAATCAGGTACTCCATTAATAATGAGCACCTGTTATTTACAATATCCAACTTAAATTCTATAAATGACTTATTGCAAGTACTATACTATTTATAATTATCAACTGTAAAACTCACAATTTTGTCATACATAATATACTCTGTTCTTGAAATAATATTTCCAGTCGTTACATTTAATTTAAATTTATAGTACGGTTTCCCTTGTCCAACTTCACGACTATCTAACCAATTCATAAACTGATCAATTTCTGATAAAGATAAATCATACTCATGAATATCTTTATTAGTCGTAGTAAGTCTTAAAATGGCTCTATTGCCAATTTCTCCTGTTTCAGCTTCTTTTACAGTAACCATGGCTGTTGCTGTTAAGTTACTTCCATCTGTAGTCGTGGCAGTTATCGTTACTTTACCAGCTTTCTTCCCTATTACATTGCCGTTATCATCCACTGAAGCAATCTCTGAATCGCTGCTTGTCCATATAACGTTTTTGTTTATTGCATTCTCTGGTTCAATCATTGCTATTAAAGTTTCACTAGAACCTATTGTTAGTTCCAGTGTTTCTATGTTTAGTTTTAAAGATTCAGCAACCACTTCTGTATCTGGGTGAATAAGTGTACCATCAGCATCAAGGTCTATTGCATCCAAACCGAATAAAGACCATCCACTTCTTCCTCCTTTGAAATTATCAATAACTACTTCATGAACTTTGTCATCTAAACCTAATTTCTCGTATGATAGGTTCATATATTGGTTGTTTAATACCATCGAGAAAGATTCTGTAATCCCATCTATAGTAATGTCCACACTACTTGCTCTATAGTCTGGCGCCCCTGTAGGTGTAATAATTCTAAGGTTTTTACCTTTAAATTTAAATCGTACCTCTCCTTGAGTTGAGTAGTTGGCGTTAAAGCTTGTAGTTCCTTTGTAAGCCTGGCTTACTTTGTAACCCAGATGTGGAAAATAGGTATATTTAATTGCAGAATGTGTGTCATCAAATCTCTGCCAGCCTGACTCAGGTTCTTTTAATTGTTCTCCAATAGACGCTGCTTTAGCTTTGTTTCCGTCGATATCGAGAAGTGAGAAACTGAATAATATAGCCATAGCAGCTGATATTATCATTAAAATCTTTTTCATAGAAATCCTCCAATTGAATTTTTAATAGGTTTATAATCCTGTAAAAAAATGAAATAACAGGTATAATTATCATATATATAATGACAAAATACAACAATTTTTTAATCTATTAGACTTTTTTATTCCACAAGTTTTCTTTTATTTGATTTTGATACTAATTAACAATAAGTCCTATCCACACGGCAAAAACTTTGAAGGCTCCCCGCTGATAATACCCATCCTTCTTTTGTAAATCCTAGTGTAAATAAATTTTTTTTTTGATGTTCCTATGACATTTATCGCTAATCAACTTGTTAGGCATACATATTATAAAATTACGAAAGGAGGTTTATCATTATGTCTGGATACTATGGTGGTAACGGTGGAGGCTACGGGAATGGTGCAGGATTTGCACTTCTTGTTGTTCTATTCATTCTTCTCATAATCGTTGGAGCTGCTTTCCTGTATAATTCATATTAATATTTTTACAAGGGTTCAACCCATTAATCCGTCCCGTGAAAGCAATAAATCCTCCAATACTGGGAATAACAATCATCCATACACTTATCTTTTTTAGAGTCACTTTCCTTGGGTGACTCTTTTTTATTTTTTCTTCCTTGTCAATAGAGTCAACGACATGATAAAAACCCCCGTAAAAGTTAGATTGATGTCTAACTTTTACGGGGCAGTTCAAAACAGATCTGGCTTTCGTCATACATTAATCAAATTGTATAGTATGTTGTACGATGGATACCTTATAAACATCTTTCGTATTAATTAATATCGATTGAAAATGTTCAGTTTCTGTAAAGGTATACCAAGGTTTCTCGTTGAACCCATTAAACATTTCTTCTGTAAATGTTTCTTGGCCGATATTAGTTTTGATTTTATATTCCTCTTCACGACATTCGTTGAAGTGGAACTTCACTGTATATTCATAATCCATGAACCAACACCCCCCATCTATCTTTATCATGGGAAAAATGGTGTGGAAGTAATCAAAAGTAATATAAATGTCATAAAACCCCATGCCATTATAAGTGTTCTTATGTAATCATAGAAAAAAAACCAGGTACTCATTATAAATGAGCGCCTGGTTTTTTATTAGTACCCGATATGGGTATTGAAAGCATGCAAATATTAAAGTTTTACGATGTTTGCAGCTTGTGGTCCACGTTGACCATCTTCGATTGTGAATTCTACTTTTTGGCCTTCTTCAAGTGATTTGAAACCTTCACCTTGGATAGCTGAGAAGTGTGCGAATACGTCTTGTCCGCCTTCTACTTCGATGAATCCAAAACCTTTTTCTGAGTTAAACCATTTTACTGTACCTTGTGTCATTTGAATGACCTCCATTAATTGTATTAAATAAAATCTTACATCTCTAAAGAAAAAATTCACATATTGCAAAAAGTATCCAAAAAACACGATTACTCTTTGTAATATGTGAATTCATTGTTTCTTTACGACTACGACCGATTTTATTAATATCATTGTATAATAAAAAACCATATTTGTCTAGTACTAAGTAAAAAAATCCATTATCAATTTTTTTGCTCGTTACATGTTTGCATGTACTTATAAAAAAATCTCAGGCAATCAAGTAATTTGATTACCTAGAGATCATTGTTTTTTCATTATCATTTTTACTTAAACCTTTAGTGATCCTCGAAAACCTCTAGCAGCATAGTAAGAATCTGCCCCATTATGATATACGAAGATGGTGTCGTAGCGACGATCACAGAAGATGGCACCGCCCAGCTTACGGATTTTTTCAGGGGTTTGAATCCAGCTAGATGTTTTTAGATCGAATTTACCTAGTTGCTGTAACTCCCGATATTGCTCTTCCGTTAAAAGCTCTATTCCCATTTCTGTAGCCATATCCATGACGGTCGTTTCTGGTTTATGATTTTTTCTTGCTTCCCATGCTTCTCGGTCATAACATACACTTCTGCGACCTTTTGGACTTTCTGCCGAACAATCATAAAAGATATATTCATCTGTCTCTGGATGATAGTGCACAACATCCGGTTCTCCCCCAGTTGCTTCCATTTCATGAAGCGACCACAGTTTGTCCAAATTAGCCTCCAGTTTAGCCTGGACATTTGTCCACTCAAGGTCTTCGTGACGATTCATATTTTTTTCAAATCGAGCTTGCAATGTTTGCAATAGTTCCTCGCGTTGTTCAACGGATAATTCTTTATTTGTCATTTTAGTTTTCTCCCTCACTCGTAAATGATAATCCCTCTTCTTCCAATGAAGCTCTCAACATAGGTACAGACGCTGGTCCAATTCCATGAATTTTTAATAGGTCTTTTCGTTGTATTTGGATAGTGCATGTAAGGGATCAATCCCCTCGTGAACTAAGGCATTTCTTGCAGGAGCACTCAGCTTTGAAAGGAAGCCACTCGTAGGCTTATTTTCTTTATCACAGGTCGGGCAGCTAAGACAGTCCGTGCTTTTGTAAAAACTATGTCCTTTTTCGCAAAACCGTAAACGTTTTTCTGCTTTCACTATCATCCCTCCAGCATACATGCTATTAGTTTATAGTATCATATTTCACTTGTCGGAATGATAAGAAGAACCGTACTATTTAAAACGTTTGTAATTGGTTATCGGTTAAATTTTGTGCTCCCATATATTGAATTTTTGGTTCTCCATCCACATATTTAACTACCGCATATCTTTGTATACCTGGCTTTAGCCATACCCGAGCATCCATTGGCCAACTTGCAATGTCCTTCTTAAACATATCCTCAGAAGTGACCATTACATCTTTTGTTAAGGAGTATTCTAAGTCATTAAATTCTGAGTCAAGAAAGGTTACATAATAGACATCTTTAGATACTTGATAGACATCTTGATAATTACGATGAATGGAATCGAAATAAAAGCCAGTTGGATAGATATAAAACTTACCCAACTCATAAGTTACAATGTCTTGGCTATCTCTCGATGGAAAGTTCATACTATCTATAGCAAGTTCAACACCAAATGCTTCTTTATATTTCGCTTGAACGATAGCTCCATCATAAACCATTTCGCCATTGTCCGAATACTCATGATCAATATTGTACTTCTGGACAACGTCTAACACTAAAGACATGACAATTTTCGGGTCATGATGATTAATGCTCCTCATACTACTAAATTCATCTAATGCTTTAACAATCTCTTTCTTTTTATCCTTCTCAAGTAATTTTTCTTTGCCTACAATAGTATTTACACTCGGTGAAAGAGTTGCAAGGGTTTTTCCAACAATAGTGGCTGGACTAGAAGAATCAAAACCGTAATTTTTCTCAGCAAAATTGCTAATCAGTATGGGACGCTCCTCTCCATCATATCGTGCTAATTCTTCTTCGAACGTAATTCGATCTGTTTCCTCATCATTTAATGTATAAAAGAGATCACCCTCATTATTATGACCGAAATTACCGGACACAACTAATTCCATCTCTGATTTTTTGGAATCCTTTGCGTATACCCATATTTTGTTATTGGCAATACCTTGACTCATTTGATGGGAAAACATTTTAAGGAAAGTACGCCCATCCTTCCCCTTTACTAAAGAAACATTCATGTCACAAGCCGAACATACCAATTTATCAATTTCACTTGAAAAAGATAGCAACGCATTTTCTCCATTTGCATGTCCTGTCCAAATTTCTTGTATATAATTATCTTTATTACGATGAGGATAAGCGGATAGTGGGTAGTCAGCTCCTTTCATGAATGTATAAACCTCGTTAACACCATCATTATCAAAATCGACTAATTCCGCATATAAAACTCCTCGATCATGCTCATTGTCTGCAAAAGTATGCATGTCATATGTAAAACCTAAAGTTTCCACTGCTTCAGATAGTTTTTCATATAATTGACGATTGACCACTTGCTTCTCTTGATCATTTGTTACTATTTTTTCAGCATCCTTAGCTGTAACAGTAGGTGTCTCCTTTACTCCATTAGAACATCCATACATTAATACAACTAAAAATAATAATAATAAATAATTTTTCTTCATTTAAAGCTACAACCTTTCAATACCTTAATAATATCTATATCAATTTCCTATATTTACTACTTTATACCAATATAACGAAGCTGTATCTAGTAAAATTTTGATTTTACTTAAACACTATAAGAAAATAACCAAAAGGATGTTTATAAAAAAGAATGTATGATATAGCCCAATCCTTTCTGATTCTTTTATAAAGTACCGTTATTTTTGCTAAGTAATGCCCCCGTTTTAACTCTAAAAATTTGGCGCAATGAGCAAGTTGGTAGTCAGTGTTTGCTAGTTACATGGCGCGATGAAAAAGATACTATATATACTGATACGTTGATGTTACATACGTCCACTCGTATGAAAATGCCGTTAGGATTTTGGGAGGGGCTCCGTCAATTAGGGGTAGCCCCTCACGATGTTATTCAAAAAGCACAACTACGTATCGCATTGATGACTGAACCAACTGTTTCTTTAGCACAATATTACGGAATTTGGTAGGCTTTTGCTGATCTTATTGACAACATGGCCGAAGGAATCATTAAACTGGCAACTAGCTTTGATAGCAATCATTTCCCGCCTACTGTTTTAACGGCCTACCATGCTCGTGATTATCGTGATGCTCTTAAGAGAATGCTAATTTAGAGATGAGCTTTCCAGAGAAAGAAAAAAATTTATGACGACTAATCTCCCTCAATCGGAAATACAGAGATTTATCAAACCAATTGAAATCGGGAGAATTACTACATTTATTTGTAGTCCCTATGCTTCCGCATTCAAAGGCTCTCCAATTCGTATGGATGGAGGGATGATACCGACAATCTTTTAACATTTAGAGCTTGTAAACGTAAGGCCGATGATTGCCACTACAGCGAGTCGAACTGCTTTCCATCCTTTCATATTGACAAAAGCCATCAAGAGTGAATCCTCTCGATGGCTTTTGTCTACCGCTGAACGGGCATATTTTCTATACTACTATTTGCATTTCCTTCCCTTCATTACTGCACTTGTACTGTATATGTTCCGTTCTCATTCTCAAATTTATAAACATATAAATAGTACTTTCCTGGCTCTGCATGTAATTTACCGTTTATCATGTTTCCCTCTTCCTGTCCAAAAGATGCATAATTTTGACTATCTGATTCATGATAAAGCACCCATGTCATACCAATTCGGTTTTCATTTAAAACAGATATATCTAGTTCTTTTGGAGATGTAACATTGAATTCGTAAACATCCGTATGATCATCATCCATTAATCGACCTTTTAATGGTGTATTAAATGGAAGTATAGTGGCTTCTTCTGGACGATTGTTTGGTTCTATCTCAGCTTTTGTATCATTTTGTACTTGAACGGTATATGTCCCATTTTTATTATCAAATTTATAAACATATAAATAATACTTTCCTGGCTCCGCATTAAACTTACCTTTGATTGTATCTCCATCTTCCTGTCCATATGCTACATAGTTTTGCATATCAGATTCATGATAGAGCACCCATGTCATACCAATTTGATTTTCATTTACAACAGAAATATCTAGTTCTTCTGGAGACGTAATGTCAAATTGATAGACATTTGTATCATTATCAATCAAACTACCTTTTAGTGGTTTATTAAATGGAATGATTGTTGCTTGTTCTTGCTCTGTCTGTCCTCCCTTTCGAACAGTTGCAATTGTTTGCCCCTTACTTGCTAGTCCCTTATTATTTTTCACTGTTAATGTCACATTGTAAGTTCCTTCTTTTTCGTATACATGAGTAGGGTTTGCCACTTCACTTGTTGTGCCATCTCCAAAATTCCAAAGATAAGAAACTATTTCTCCATCCTTATCTGTTGTCCCATCACTTTTAAACTGAATATTTTCATGGGTCATGCCTGTATATGGACCATTTATATTTACAATTGGTGCTTGCGTTTCGCCTTCATCTGTAGAAACGCCGTGGAAAACCACATCATACTCAAACTGGTTAGCCGCATTTACACGATAATTGACAAAATACGCTGTCATTGTTTTATAGCCGCTCCACTCTTTTTTAGATAATTGGTCCAGCACTTGGTTTACTTGCTTACTCATCGTTTTCCAATCCTGAGACTCACCCTGTGTGGCACTACCTACGTATGTCCCTTCGAGTGTAAATGTATTAAAAAATTGAGACTGATGCTTGGTCATTTTTGCATCCTGCAATTGTGCCATATCGACAATTTCTTGCTGAACCTCGTTTAATGCTTTTGGTTCATGCTGCATTAAATAATCCTCTGCTACTTGTGGCACCTCATATTTTTCTTGGTTATCGATCAATTGCTGCATATACGCTTGGAATTCCATATTAAGCTGTGAATCTTTACTTAACGACTCACGATAGTCATCATAATTTTTCACATCGTTCGCGCGAATTAAATCTTGAATTCTATCAAACATATCAAATTGATGAGTATACATATAAGACTGTAATGCAAATGAATAGTTATAGAATTCCCAGGAACCATATTTTGCAAACATTGTTTGTTCAGCTGTATAGCGTTGTGACGGATCATGTGACAGCCCACTAATTATGCTCTTACGTGGCACAACATCATTTGTACGTGTTGACCCAGCAAAAAACTCTGCATTTCCTTCCTGGAACCATGTTAATCGCTCATTTTGGTACATATCACCTGTCCCGAATAGACCAGGCACCTCAAATCTGCCTTGTAAAAAGTGCGTATATTCATGTCGGAACAGCTCTTCCAAACTATAAATGCTTTGCTCAGGTGTACGTTCATATGTAAAGAACGTTCCAGTCTCTTCAATATAAATACCACCATTGTTTGTTTCATATCCGTACAATTGACGGTTTAATCGATATTGATCGGGAGAGTTATAAATGACAACTGTTAAGACATCGTCAGCATTACCAGGCTCCAGTGCTTTATCATTCCCGATTACACGATGATACTGTGCTTTTACCTCTTTTGCAGCCCAGTATAATCTTTGAATTTTATCTTCCGTTACTTGATCTCCCGTTTTGAATACAATCGATCCATCATCAAATGTATATGTTTTCGGTAGATACTGTTTTTTTCCTTCTTCACGTACTTTTTGTAAATCCACCGTATTACCATGTAAGTCACGTCCACCATAATTGGTCGTAATTTGCTCTACTGCCACAAAATAAGCTTCACTTAAATAGGGATACATATGCATCGCCTGTGTCACAACTTCTAAACCTTTATCCGGTTTACTATGGAACTGCCCTAAACGCCCTGCATAATAAATGCCATTATTGATTAACCAACTATTGTTATCCGTCACATTATGTATAAGCGCAATGTTATTAACTTCCTCAATAAAGCCATCAATCTTTCCATACCACATCGTTGTATTAGCCTCTTTACGAGTATCATATAAGTACGACTGTAAATCATAATCAATACCCTGTATTAAATCGTAAATAGCTTGTCCTTTTGAATTTTCGGCTTCATATGTAGAAAGATTGTCGTTATATTGTTTTAAAATTTTCGTAGCATATTGAACGGTTTCCACATCACTAGAAGCATTACTTATTAATTTTCCATAAGAAGATACTACTTTATCCTGCTCATCTGTACCAAGTTTAAAGTTCGGATTATTGGCTATTGCTTTTAATGCTGGTAAACACTTATCATGGAAACTTCTCTCATTTAAATAACCTAGTTCATTATTATAAAACGCTACATAAAAAGCAGAACGGAGTACCTCAACAAATGTTTCAATCCCCTTTGAATCATCTTTTGTAAAAGAGCTTCCTCTATTCCCTAACTCATTGATAATTACTTGCATGCGCTCTTCATTTTGATAAAAGGCTTTTGTGTCATCATTGAATTGAAATAAGTCTGTAATTTGGAACCAACGTATATTTCCAAGCGTATGAATAAGCTCCCGATCGCTCATTTTATTTAGCTCTGCCATCGAGTACTGCTCTTGCAATTGCTGTGTATCCATGCGCTCTAAAGTTGGAGCAGGGCGTTGTGAAAAATCTCCAATTTCCAAACGTTCTTCATAGGATAATGTTTCCTCTGCCATAGTGGAATGCACCATTTCATCTTTCGGCATTTCTATGCCAATAGGTTTCATTTGTAATACATTATACGGTGTTTTTTCTGCTGCGGATGCTTCAGCCTGTAACCCACCTAACGAAATGGCCATTGTACTAACCCCAATTAATAACTGATTGAATGTAAATTTTTTCTTCATGTTATATCCTCCTATAGTCCTATTCAGGTTTTTTGGTAATATATTTAATTTTTAGTACTATATTACCTCTATAAAAATAACATATTATGTAAAAATATCAACATAAAATGTTATATTTAGGAATATTTTCTTTCGAATTTTGAACACTAAGACACATTTAGACGGTTTCTTTATAAAAAAAGAACCCAATAGACAGATTCTTTTTCGGAAGGAACGTACCTTTAGGGGGGAGACGACCATACTTGCTGAAAGAATAGCCTCTTTTATTTCCCTCTATTTATGCTATTCTTGAAAATAAATAAGCTAGTATAGGGTAAATAACATTTCTCTATCCTCCCCTCCTACATATTATAGGTTGTAGAAAGGAGGGATCTTCAATGGGATACGGATACGGCGGAAATGTAGGTAATATGAACAGTGGCGGTTGTTATTATGGCGGCGACAATGGCGGCAGCTATAACGGTTCATCATTTGTATTAATCGTTGTTCTTTTCATTCTTTTAATTATCGTTGGCGCTAGTTTTATGAGTGGTGGATACTAATACATCCCTTTAGCACCTAGAAATATCCCTTCAATATAATGAAAGGGTCACTTAAACCAGCCTAGTGATCCTTTTACTTTTCAGAAAGGAGCGATTATTTCTGCAACATTATCAACCGAACATCTTTATGAGAGTAATAAAAGGGATCTTTGGCTCTGCATTATTAACAATGGGCCTTATGTTTATCGTTATCACAGTCAATTTCTCCAAAACGTATTATTAAGAATCATCGGTGTCAGCAGCATTTTTATAGGCATCCATTTTTTACATAGACAATTTCATCCTCATTCATACAATAAACCAGGTACTCATAAATAATGGGTACCTGGTTTATCTCTTCATATAGCCTATAATTATAAATAGATTTTTTTAAGGGTCGGTACAAGGGTCTACAAAACCAAGTTATCCAATCATATAAATAGTAATGTTAAGCGAAAGTCGTTTAACAAGGCATCTCCTGATTTGTTACTGTGGGGCACTTCCGAGGGGTGTGCCCTTCCCATTTTTCGGTCATTGAATACGAGAGATAAGAACGGTCTACTTCATTCATTTGGTTAATCATTATTAACATTGAAAGTAAGCATAATAATATTGTCTTGCCATAACTAAAAAAAATGAACATAATCAGTTGTAAATATAGTAGGTTTTTTGTTTTTGAACGAATACATGCACTCCTAATATTATTTTGTGATTAGTGTTTAATTTATTATTGATTTTCATTGCTTTTGTTCTTTATTTCCTTCTTCGATATATAAAACTAAATCTCTTCAGATATAAATTTAAAGCCTGTGAATTTTTACTGTTCGTAAAAATTCACAGGCTTTTTAAGTAGAGATTGTTTTTTCCCAACCCCTTTTATTCTCGTTATTAATTTAATAAATATATTACTCTCTATTTGCATCTAATCGCCGACGAAATACTAAAGCTGCAACAGCGAATATAATGAATGCTATTGTTGAAGCAGCTGTAACCATCAGTACCACATTTCCAATTGGAGATTTGAATAACAATGCGACCGAGATGATTAAAACGGCCCCAGTTATACCCATTCCCAAAATCGAGATTGCCAAAACCTTATGCATCTATTCACCTCACAGGTAATTGAAACAAGCTACCGCTCCGGCAATACCACCGGCACCAATAACTGCATATGCACCAATACATGCAGCACATATCGCAGCAGTCACTGGTGTCGGTGTTGCACACGAACCACCACACGCAACTGCAATAATATATGCCGCCGTAGCACCAATACCAAGTACTGCACCAAGACAACTTGCCACTGCTCCTACACCCATCGCTTCCATAACTGGCTCCTCTGCAAGCATCTCTTCATCTGTAATATATGCAAGCTCAGTATCCACAGAATTACTAAGTGATCCATCCAAATACGTCTCAACTCGGAAGTTTCCTAAATCATTCTTGGTAACCAACATTTCATTTGTTTGTAATACAGTATTATCCTCATCGAAGAATACTGTTATATTACTAGGAAGGCTATAATCCCCATGCAAAGGAACTGTAACAACCGTAACTCCACCCCCAACAGTGTACACACTCGAACCTTCCAAATCAAAAGCAGACACAGGAGCTACATTCTCAACTTCACCCTCCTTGACTGCTCGGAGCGTCGCATTTACCAGTTCCTTAGCAAGTTTGCCAGAAACTACAACAACACTCGGAGAATCCTTAGCTTGCACGGACATATCTTGAGCTGGAGAAAAACCTAAACAAAAAATAGTAAAGATCATTAATACTGGCAAAATTATTTTTTTCGCCTTCGACATAATAAAACCCCCTATTTTTGGTATTTTATTACACACTTTATTAATTCAACACTAAATTAGAATATACCTTCTATAAAATGAAATTTTTTACATTTAATCTTAAAAAGAATTATCTGTTGCTACTCTCAATCCTTAAAGATGTTGGGACAAAAAGAAAAAATGGTAGACCAGGATACAATCGGTCCAACATTTTTTTGATTTAGGAAGGCATATTTAACTTCGCGAAGTAAAAAATCTAAAATTCACTTAATAAATGATTTTTGCATGCCTCTTTTACTTTTTATAAGTTATTGATAACTACCCTACACGACTAATAAAATTTCATTTATAAAAAAATTCTTTATATGCTGATATAAAGTCTTTGTCTTTAATTTCTAATATTTCACGGTAAGTTAACCTATCTTCAATAAATCGTGCATCTAAGTTAATTTTCACAACTGCACGTTGGTAACCTTTTTCAACAGTAAAGTAAAAATCGTCACCCCATCCAGTTTCGCATATAATCGAAACTGACGAAGAATGTACTGCGATAAAGAACCCAACCAAAATTGGGAGATACCGTTGCACTTCTCTCGTACCGCAGCAAGTGTCAAAAAGGATTGTATCTCCTGAACACCCAATTTGTTAGCAATTTTAGCCAATGCATTGAATGGTTCTACGACTTTACATACAAGAAAATTCGATCGCAATTTGGAAAGACTACTACAGAATGATTGGTTTGAGGAAATGTACCAAGATGATCGGTACCAAGAATTATTTTTTGCGAATCACCACGTCAGAAAGTATCTTTAACATAATAGACGTGTTATACAAATAGTGAAGAAAAAAGCACAAGCCAAATTTATGATTTTTTATATAAACAATTAAAGAATCATACGCTAAGCTGATAGAAATAGCTCCCCAGAAGAACGTACATTCGTGTATAATTTTATTATACTAGCGAATGGAGGAAGAATATGAATTCAATTGATGTACTAGTATTAAATTTTGAAGAAGTACGTAGACGTAGTATAAAACTTTGGACGTCGATCCCCCAAGAAAAATTACTTTGGAAGCCCGACAATGAGGCTATGTCTTGCATCGAAATGGTAAGACATGTTCTTGAAAGTGAGCATTATTACCATCTAGCAATTAAAAATAAAGGTAGTCTAACTGATTATGACTCACCCTTTGAAGACCAAGCATACTCCACTGTTGAAGCAGAATTATTAACGGCAGCGCCCTATAGACTTGAATTTATCAAAACGGTTCAATCATTCACAGATGAGGATTTAACAAGTATTCAAATTGACCGCTCAGATGTAGGATACATAAGAAATTTAGGCGATATGTTGCTGAGGATTGCCTATCATGAGTCCGTTCATACGGGGCAATTACTGGATTATTTGCGAACAGCGAAAGTGACGATACCGAAAATTTGGGATTAATAGTCGAAGGTGTATCACATAATGGATACACCTTCTTTCTATATAAGGGTCAGGATATCCGACGGTTCCTGTAACACATAATCCGCCTCTTCATACCCCTCAGTCGTTTTGGCACCCCACAGGGCAAGGGCAAATTTCGCTCCTGCTTCTTTTGCGCATTGTAGATCATATATGGAATCCCCTATATAGATAGCATTTTCAGGGGCTATCTGCAATAATTCCAGACATTTTAAAAGAGGCTCTGGGTGGGGTTTATGTTGCTCCGTATCACTGGCACTAATAATTTGGGTGAAATATTCACTTAACCCAAACGGATCAAATTCATCTATTACTTCTTGTCTAGTTTTCGATGTAACAATGCCGAGCTCTAATGGTTTACTTGCTAAGGATTGGATGATCGCTTCCAGATTAGGGAAGACGGAAACCTCATGAGAAAAATCAAGAACAGCTGCAGACCACTTTTGATGAACCGCCTCTATATCCTCAACGTTTAAACGCTGTAATGTGTCCTTCCCTGGAATACCTAGGGCAAATCGTAATTCCTCACAAGCATATTCTTTTTGCGTTTCCTCACGCAATGTCCTTTGCAGCGACTGTAAAATCGCTTTTTCTGTATCCAACATCGTCCCATCTACATCAAAAATAATAGCCTGTAGCATGGCCAACCCCACCTTCCCTATCAATGATTGCTATTTACAAACATACATAATTGTTGATACATGTCCTCATCATAATCTTTCTGACCGCGAATAAATTTCTCTTTTAAATTATAATAACAAATTTCAAGATATTCCCTATTATGATGTTGCTTAAAAGGTGTTTTTGCCTCGACAGGCCCTAAATCCTCAAAGTATTTATTCATTTTTTCATAGGCTCTAATTTGATAGCCACGCTTCTTCATTTCAGCAATGACCATTTCCGTATAAATAAACAAGTCGTCTTTAGGATATTCATAAATATAATTAATGAGTATATGCTTATCTTCCTTGGCAAATATACTGTTTAATTCTCGCCATTGTGAAAGTAGCTGCCCTTTTGGTAGGAAGCCTATTACATCCACATGCCATAATCTCATGCTCTCTCCCCTTTCTATTATTCATCCAATCATGTAAAATATTCCATATTAGTAAAATATAAATGGAGGTATATGACGATGGAAATAAAAATTGCCACACTTGATGCCATTCCACAGATCGAGGTGTTATACCAAGAGCTCTTTTTAGAAATGTCTATTCTACAACCTAAATATATCAGACCTGCTAAACAAGATGTTAATTTTATTCGATATACCATTATCGAGGATGATTCGGATATTTTAATCGCTGAAAAAGATCATGAAATCCTAGGATTTTTATTAATAAAGGAGATGACGACTCCTCGCTATACATGCATGGTCGAATACACTTACGCCTTTATTATTGATGTCATTGTTGGAAAGCGATACCAAAGTAAAGGAATCGGGTCTGCCTTACTGTTAGAAGCGAAGAAATGGGCTGATACTCGCAAATTAAATTACTTGGAGTTGAACGTTCTGTCTGGAAATAAAGGAGCTATAGCCTTATATGAAAAACTTGGGTTTAAGGATATAAACCATACGATGCGCTTTGAATTATAGTATAGTTTCTCCCTCGCTATAGAGCAATTTTATAAAAATGTTTGCGCTCCAATCTTCAAATGAATAGCATCAAAAAGTCGCCTATATAGGGGCGACTTTTTGATGTTTATTTCGTTTTATGGCAGCGACTCATACATATTTTCGCTCAAAGAACCTATTACCCATTGATTATTTCTTCGTTAATAAAATCTGCTGAGAAACGTAATTCGATTGATTCGGTATCCGCTCGCTACGATAGACTAAATTTAATAGTTTCATTACATTCCGTTCATTCTTTCTAGGATGAAGATTTATGTTCGTCATAAAAATAGACAAAGTCCCTTTAAGGGCTTTGTCTATTGAGTAAGCTGATTCCGCTAATTACCCATGTCTATATTAATTTACTTTCTTTCAATAAGTCATAAATAATCGTATCTTTTGTTTTGTGAATACCTAATTTACCAATTTGTTTTAAGATAAATGGGGCATCAATATCTGTTAATTGTTTGCCATCTAATAAGCGAGCAGTTGAAGCTAATAAAGTGCGAACATCAAAAGAAGATGCAAATACTTCTGGAACTCCACGATCAATATTTAATAGTTGATAGACTGCCTCCATGGCAGTTCTTACTGAATATTCAGTTGTAAAAACTGTATCTCTTGCTGTTTCACTAAAGTTACCAATGAAGGCTAAATTAGCAGAGCCTTCTGGTACAACTAGTGGACGATCCCCCATGGCTCTTGGCATGAAATAAGAGGTGATATAAGGCATATAGCACGGAATAGTATTACAAGAATTTTGGGCGATGTCAGGAATTTCATCAACCGGTACACCCATATGGTATAACCACTCTTGTGCTATCTCAATACCAGTACATTCCGTAATACTTTTTTTAATAAAATCACCTGGTTTATTTGATAGTAAACCATAAATCCAAACGACTAATTGGTCTTTTGGTTGTTGTTTAAAGTGAGGTTGTCGGTTTAACGTATAGCTTAGCATCCAATTAGAATCTGTAGCTGTGACAATGCCTCCAGTCACTACTTTACCTGCATAAGGGTCCCTTTTACTAATTTTCTCAATATAGGGAGCCACACGATCATCTAATGTCGTTAGAGTGGCGGAAACAAACCAGCTTTCTTCTGGAAGATGATCACAGAACTTTTCTGGTCGTCCAAAGTCTGTATCTTGGGCAGCCATGTTTTTCCACAGTGACCAGCTTCCACCTAAATCTTTATTGATAGGGGCTGGTGTATAGTTATCTCCGTATGTTGTACTCTCCGTGATACTACCATTTGTCACAAACACCAATTCATTTTCTGTTAGCTCAATATTCTTTTTCACGCCATTTTTTCTTAAAACTAACGTATGAGCTACTTTTTTGTCGCCCACTTTATCGACCAAAACATTCTCTACTACCGTATTATATTGAAAATCAACATCATGGCTTTCTAAATATTTTATCATCGGTAATACTAATGATTCATATTGGTTATATTTCGTAAATTTCAATGCTGATAGGTCTGGTAATCCACCAATGTGGTGAATGAAACGCATAATATAACGGCGCATTTCCATAGCTGAATGCCATTTTTCAAATGCAAACATCGTAGACCAATATAGCCAAAAGTTCGATTCAAAAAATTCTTCAGAGAAAACATCTGTGATTTTTTTATCCTCTAGCTTTTCCTCAGGCGTAAAGAATAATTTAATCATTTCCTCAGATGACTGATCCGATAAGGTAAACTTGCCATCATCTTCAAGTCTTTGACCTCTATTTTTTATTAATCGGCATTTTGAATAATTGGGGTCTTCTTTGTTTAACCAATAAAATTCATCTAAAACAGAAGCATTGTCTACCTCTAATGAAGGAATGGAACGGAATAAATCCCATAAGCATTCAAAATGGTCCTCCATTTCTCGACCACCGCGAATAATAAACCCTCTCGTCGGATTAAGTATGCCATCCAGACTACCTCCTGAAATATCTAACTCTTCAAGAATATGAATGTTCTCACCTTTCATTTGACCATCCCGAATTAAAAAACATGCTGCTGACAGCGAGGCTAGACCCGAACCAATTAGATAAGCAGATTTTTCATCTACCCCCTCAGGTTTTTTAGGACGTGCGAAAGCTTCATAGTTACCATTGCTGTAATACATATTAACGCCTCCCTATTTATTATTCCAATATAGAATAACACGTATTTCCACAGAAATGGTAAAATGAGCGAATGATTAACAAAATATTCAAATTCAAAAGAAAGCACGCCATTAGAAGTCCCCTATAATTGGACATAACAATCATTTGTATTTTTATAAGTGGATGATGAGGTATAAAAAATCACGATCCGCACCTAGCTCAATACCTTAAAAAGGAAAATGAAATACAATAATTGGATGTATAAATTGCATAAATATTATACCGAAAAATCATTCATCACATAAATTTTGATTCTCCATAGCTAAACCTTTCTTTTTTGTTTCCCTAATTTTTCATTACCTCTTTTAAAATTGCCTGTCATTTTCGCTAATAATAATTGAACTTCTATTGTCTGTTGTTCCGCTTCATGGATTTTTGCTAAAAGACGCTCTGCCTCGTTTTCCTTAACCACTTTAATTTGTTTCCCCTCGTAATAAATAGCGACAGTCCCTTTTTTCGTAATTTCATACGTAAATGGCTCCTCGCTTAATCGATTACGTTTATCAATTCCACTCACTTTATTCAACTCCCGTCCTCATTATTGTCCACATCAATTAAAATATTTTTGACGTATTGTTATATTCCACATCACCAACATCTGTATGTTTCTACGGTTCTGCAGTAATACTAATAAAGATTAGATTAGTTAGTAATGAAAGGGTAAAAGATGATTTTACATTTATTTTTAGTTTTTCTCATTCCTTGGATGATTTGTCTCATGCATCTATACAAAAAAGAAAAAATATTGCTTTTTTTAGTGGCTCCATTTTTTAGTGTCGTTGCTTATCTCATGAATGCTCTCGGCTTTTATTTCGATTTTTGGGAGGTGCTACCTTTTCCCGAACAAAAAAGTTTCGCTTCACTACCTTTTGATGTTGGCATATACCCTGTCTTATCCTGCTACTGTATCTATTTCATAAAAAAAACGAACAAACCTTTTTTGGTTCTATTTTTAATGACTTTGCTCACCACTTTTTTAGAAGGGATATTTGTTTTCTTTGAAAGGGTCATCTACCAAAACGGATGGAATATTTATTTTACCTTTTTCTCCTATTTGCTCCCTTATTTATGTTTGTATGGGTATTATAGATTTTTACTGAAAATACGAGTCCTCCGATAACTATTTTTTTGCTAAAAAAATAATTTTTCTTCAATATAGTTTTAATTTCTACTGAAGAGGCCATCAACTAGATATACGAAGTGAACTCATCATATATATAGTAATAGTTAAGCTAAACTAGTTTAACAACCTCCTGATTTGTTACTTAGGGTCACTTCTAACCAAAGTGACCCTTCATATGTTTTACATGACTTACATAAGTTATTAGGAAGGTTTAGTAAACATAAATTTTATAATATATTGAAACTATTCAATGATTAGTATGCTAAATATGGGCATCCTTATCTTTGGATCAATAGCAATTATCGTTACCCACTTCTAGTCTTTTAGGTACTTAGCAACATTATAGATTGATGATAAGTACATTATTTTAAAAGGAGGAAGGAAATGTCGAAAATACCCATTTATATAAAATTGCTCATTGGGATTGGGATGATTATTATACTAACCTCACTGTTTCTGTTAAAGGATCATCCCTATTATGTCTGGCTAAGATGGACAGGTAATATTTTATTGATCGTCGGTATTGTACGGATTCCTTTTTCGAAGGAAACTGATAAAAGACAAGTCAAAATTCGATAAATCCCTTGGACTTGAGGGTAATTTCAGCCCCCACGAACAGCCCCTTTCATTTTGAAGGGGCTGTTTTACTATAATGGAGACAAATATCAAATAATCAATAAAGAAACTATGAAATGATGCAAGTGAGACAAGCAAATTGATCAATAAAGTTTGATTAAAAATCCTTTGTTGATGTGCAAAATCTATTCATCTACAATCAGGTCAGATTGAAAGAAAAGATTCCAAACATAGCTTTTGGAACTTTAAGTTTCAGCATGTGATTATCTATTATTTTCACAGGGTATTTTAAATACTAAATTGCACTTGAATGATCACAAGGTTTATTGTTTTCCTTGTAGAATCTAATTACTATAATAAATTGGAGTGACTTTCAATTATAAAGGGCGTGTAAAAATGGACCTATTACTTTGGATAACTATTGGCTTCATAATAATTGGATTTATTGTTCTCACTTCCATGAAAAAAGGGATGGAAAGTAAGGTTGCTTTTATAAACGAGGAAAATTCATTCAAAGCTAAATCCGTAATTTGGTGGATATGGAGTTCCACTGCTTGGGGGATAGTGAGTATGTTTCTTGTTATTTGGTGTTTTCATCATTATCGTGGATAACTAATGTTTTGTATTCATTTTCTGATGTATTACTGCAATGACTATTCTTGATTAATAAATACTTTATAGATTATAAATTCAATAAACGTTCCCACACGAAAGCTTGGAAACACACTAAAAGGCAGGAATGTTGCTAAGTCAATGTTGGTGCTCTTTTAGCTATATAAACATAGCTACGATAGGACTTTTCGAGATTCTTCTGCGTGTGTTATCTGAATAAAAACCTGTAGTTAGCATACCAGCATTTTTTTATCATTCCTCTACGACATCTGATGCTTTCCTTATTTCGGAAAAGCGCCGGTTAATTAAAGATCGTTATGTAAAGTATGCGTCGTTCCCTGATGCAAAGTAAAAAAGTAATACATTTTATTATTTGTTGAACCGCAGCTTTAGCTAAGAAAAAGCCATTCTCTCTACATTGGGAGAGAATAACTTTCCTTCATAAATCGGTATACAATTGATTACAGTTTTGCCCAACGTTCCTCTAACCAGTTCATAAATTGTACACCTTTGTCGCCTTCATACGCATCAAAGACATCTAAACGCATACGTTTTAGTTTATCTGCAAAGTCTGCCACTGTATGGTCCTTCGGCAAGCTTTTTTTAACCCGCAGGAAAATTTTGTCTGTTCCCTTGATAATATCAAAACGTGCAGGTGATGGTTTCTCTACGTCCTCGCCAAGCGCCACAAGTGCTTCATAGGCTGCTACCTGCACCTTGTAGACAGTATCATGCTGCATACGATTTAATAATAAATCTATGATTTTGTCATGTTGATAAGCCGATAACTTTTCGACTGCGTCTAAACGCTCTCGCCAGCTAGATGTATAATTGGCCTGTTTTTTTAATGTTTCATACTGCTCAGGTAATGCTGTTTCAAACTGTTTCAAGTAATTGCACCTCTTTTTTTGACTAGAGGAAAAATAAATTCTTTTTCTTCTGCTTCACTTATTATACGTTGTCTTGGTGAAAATAGCGATAAATCACTGGTAAGCCTATTAGACCGGATGCTATCGAACCTTCTGCTTTTTTATTTGCCTATCCCCCTATTCTTCCTGTTATTATTATAATTAAGGTATAAAATCAGATGAAAAAGAAGGTCTTTTGATGTTAGAAAAATTAAATGTATTTCTCCAAAAATACATTGCCATCTTGACACCATTAAGTTTAATTTTAGGTGTATTAGTTGAAAGCTGGGGACAAAATTTAGTATTTCTCGTGTCCTGGCTATTTGCATTCATGACATTCTCAGGAAGCTTACATATGAAATTTAAAGATGTAAAAATCTTTATGAAGCATCCAGGACTTATTATCTTCTCCATTATTTTTCTTCACCTATTCATGCCGTTATGGGCGTATTTTTTATCCACTGTGATCTTTGACGACCATTTATTAACGGTCGGCTTTGTTTTAGCGGTTGCAATTCCAACAGGGGTTACAAGTGTTATCTGGATCAATATTTGCAAAGGAAACTTACCATTAGGCTTATCCATAATTTTAATCGATACGCTACTTTCTCCATTCATTCTCCCTTTCATTCTCTTCTTTGTGTCGGGTGAAAAAATTGAATTAGACGTTCTATCGCTTGTATTTAACTTAGTTTTAATGATTGTCTTGCCGACGATTGTCGGTATATTGGTGAATGAATGGTCAAAGGGAGAAATACCAAAGAAAATTGGAAAGAAGCTTGCACCTTTTTCAAAGCTATGTTTATTTACTGTCATTTTAATTAATAGCAGTGCGATCGCTCCATACTTGAAGGATTTTAATCTACACCTATTGTTCGTGATATTATTAGTGTTTTTAATTGCTGTATCCGGCTATGTTTTCGCCTTTTACATAGGTCGCTATTTGCTAAAAGACTATTCACATATGGCTACCTTTGTCTTTACTGGAGGTATGAGAAATATTGCCGTTGGGGTCATTGTTGCTACTACATACTTCCCGGGTAAAGTAGCAATGCCTGTCGTGTTTGGCATGTTATTTCAGCAAGTGCTTGCATCAATTTTTAGTAAACTGGTGATAAAAAGAACCACTTTGATGGATGAAGTTTCAAATTAGGTGGTGTTTTCATGAAAAAGGACATGATTACAGTTATTTCTGTTTATGGAGTAGGAGCTATTTTAGTTTTATTGGTGTCCCTCCTCTTTTATAGGTTTTTTTAGGCTGACTATTCCCTAAAAGAGCAAAAAAGAAGTGGCATGTATCAAGCTTCATTCGCCAATCTAATTTTCAGGGGGGATGTGATGACTGTTAAGAGTAGGATTTTCATCTGTTTAGTTAGCGGCTTAGCATTATTTTTAGTAGGAGCATATAAAATCTTTACCAATCACTTGGAAGCTATGTCCCAGCTTGTTGCTTATATGTTCTTCGTTTGTGGATTTATAGGCTTTGTTTTTAGTAGTGTATCGTTGTATAGAACAGCTCGAAACTAGTATTGCTATTCAATCTGAATCGCCTTGCTGAAATCAATGACGTTTCCCTTGTACTTATAAAAATATATGAATAGGATGGTGTGATCTAAATGATGTATGCTCCATTGTTTGAACAGGACGTTCCAGCACTTCTTCTTCCTTAACGGTAGAAGCGCTTTTTCTCCGTTAAGGACATAGGTATCTATGAAAACGGAGGAAAAAACATGAGAATTAAAATTATCGGTGCCCTCTTTTTATCGCTTGCGGCGAGCATTTGGGGCGCTATGTATGTAGTTGTTAAAGTAGTGGTGGAAGTCGTGCCACCGTTGGAGCTTGTTTGGATTCGTTATTTGATTGCCGTATTAGCGCTTGGTTTAATTGGCATTATGATGAAGCATTCTTGGAAAATCGCCAAAAAAGATAGGCTCCTTATTTTTCTTGTCGGCCTCATTGGGAATACAATTTCGATAGTTACCCAAGAAATGGGCACTATGCTTTCCACTGCTCAAATGGGTGCGATTATTACGGCTACAACACCTGCTTTTATGGTGGTCTTTGCTCGTATCATATTGAAGGAAAACATAACGCCGAAAAAAGGATTGTCCATTATTCTTGCCACAATTGGCGTTGGTGCTATTGTAGGCCATGGCGGAATTAATTTAACCCAACAATTAGGTGGACTCTACTTATTGGTTGCTGCATTAACATGGGCATTAATGTCAGTACTAGTAAAAAAGGTTCCAAGTCATTACTCTCAAATTGTTGTAACAACCTACTCTTCTTTGATTGCCGTCATACTACTAACGCCTTTTGTCATTCCAAGGCTAAAAGATTTGAATTTATCCGTTGTTTTACAGCCTACAATTTCAGGCGGCTTGTTATACTTAGGTATTGTTTCAACTGCTGGAGGTTTTTTATTGTGGAATAAAGGGCTTCAACTAATGAATGCTTCTAGTGGGGGCTTATTTTTCTTCCTTCAGCCCGTTGTAGGCACAATTTTAGGCTGGCTTCTTTTAGGTGAAGCGATTGGTCTTTCGTTTTGGTTGGGCTCCCTATTTATTTTTAGTGGAGTATTTATGGTCATTCGCGAAGAGTAACAGTATGTGCGTTTCTATCTTGTATAGAGGCGCGCTTTTTTCTTAAACCAGCTACTGGCGGATATCACGTATTTTGTTGTCATGTTCATACAGCTCGGCTCATATATTGCAACAGCCTAAAGGAGATGATGATTTGATTACCTTATTAGATTCCTTAAAGGAGCTATCCTTTATACTCATACTTATTTCTACTATGGTGTATCGTCGACATCTTAAATTAACGAGATGGAAAAGAAAACTAACGATGGGTGAATGGATAATGTATATCGTTACGTCCACTGCCCTTCCTGTTTATGCCATACTTTATATGGTTTTTCTTTTGGGAACTTAATTTGTGGAAAATAATCCTATTCACTATTAATAAATATATAATTGAATGGAAGATTTCATTTTAGGAGGTTTTTTATGTTTCAAACAGTAGAGCATTTTTTACAATCCTGGACATTTGAGGCCACTGCTACGCAAAAACTATTACAACAGCTTACTGATGAATCGCTTCATCAAGCCATTACTGCTGAACATTGGACTTTAGGACGTATAGCGTGGCATACGGTCACAGCCATTCGAATTATTTCTGCGAATACCCATCTAACATTCGAGGCACCAGCAGAGGATTTTCCTGTTCCTACTTCAGCACAATTGATTGCAGATAGCTATTACCAAGCGAGTAATGCCTTTATGGAAGCTTTAAAAACACAATGGACAGACAAGACCATGAATGAAACAATTGAATTTATTGGTCAAACCATCCCTAACGGCTCCCTCTTATTATTTTTATTGCAACATCAAAGTCATCATCGTGGACAAATGACTGTGCTAATGCGTCAAGCAGGCTTACCTGTTCCAGGCATTTATGGTCCAGCCAAAGAGGAATGGGCACAGTTCGGGTTACAAGCTCCCAACATGTAAATCAAACAATTAAATCGAGGTTGCCTATTAAGGGACAACCTCTTTTCTGGAGAACTTAGTTAAGAGTAGCTAACCCGTTATTCGTGTCTGCAATGGTTGGGTTTGCTAAATAATGCCCACCTTCAATTTGCAATGTTTGACCTGTCATAAATTTCGATTCGTCAGAGGCTAAAAATACCACTGCATGACCAATATCATCTGCTTCACCATGATACGGTAGAGCATTAAATTTAGAATAGATTGCTAGCATTTCTTCTGGCATATTATTTTTCGCTGCTGGTGTTAAAATGAGACCTGGTGCGACCGCATTACAGCGAATTTTATCTTTACCATATTGTGTGGCAATGTTCTTCGTCATATTGACCACGCCTGCTTTTGTAGCCCCATAAGCTGTACGGATTTGATCACTAGCGAATGCGGCCATGGAAGCTGTGTTAATAATAGAACCCCCTCCTGCCTTTTGCATATGTGGAATCGCAAAACGGCTACCGAGTAAAATGGATTTTAAGTTCACATTGACTAAACGATCCCATTCATCTAAGTCTATATTGACAACATCTAAATCCTTCTGCAAGTTCGTTAGACCCACATTATTAAATAGTACTGTGAATGTGCCGTATTGTTCCACCGTGAAGTTCACCGCTGCCTCTATAGAAGAGGCATCTCCTGCATCAAGGAAAATAGCTGAAGCTTCGTATCCTTCTTTCACTAAAGAACTGGCCGCTTCTTTAGCACCCTCTACATTGAAATCGGCAATAACAACTTTTGCGCCTTCCTGTGCTAATAAGGTCGCTGCTGATAAACCAATCCCTGATGCGCCACCTGTTACTAATGCTACTTTATTTTGTACACGATTCATTTACAATTCCTCCTTATAACTAAAAAGAGCAACCAACTCTTTCTTCCTGAAAGGTAGTTTAACATTAAACTATTTATTTTTAAACTAAAAAGACTAGCTTATCGATTACCTACGCTCTCTTTTTTTATGTTAAAATTTACATATATTACATAAAGAGGTGTTCATATGGCAAGCAATAAATTGAATTGTAAAGCATGTGGAAACGATGCCTTTGCTTCAGGACAAATTGGCAGTTTCACCAGTGAAGGAAATATACGGCCGATGGGCTCCATTATGGCTACTGGATCTCCCCTCATCTTAACGTTTTGTACAAAATGTGGGGAAGCTTCATCCATCAAAGTGGCTAAGCCGGAGAAATTTACATAAGGCGCATGGGTATTGTCAAGACAAACGTCGATGTACTGGCTTGAGCTATCGTTTTCTTTTTCAGCTCATCCGTTGACAGTGCGTGTTTTTTCAAGTCACCAACTACTAGAAAGTGCAATGTTCAAGGGTTAATTTAGTGTGACCATACACCTAATTCCTACCCTTCTATACAAGAACTAAATAATTATGCTATAATACATTGGAAATCCTCAGAGGGTCAACCAATTCTTGGCTGTAGCGAATAATCTCGCTACAGCCCTTTTTATTATCTATTTAAAAAAACGAAAGCATCCTTAGTTGCTCTCGTTTTTATGCTTCCCCTATTATTTTTCTTCCCCATTGATACAGTTTTTTCGCCCAATTCCACATCAAAATAAAGAGATAGATGTTGAGCATTTTTGATGAATCGTTTTTACAATGAAATAACTAATAGGTTAAATGAGTAAACGTAATGGAGCTCGCGTCATGAATCAAACATGGTTGTAAGCTTCATGATAGTTTTCCAATTACGAACCGTTGCGGGCACCTCGAGCTTGGGCAATTGTTGACTAAGCTTAGCGTTGCGAATGCTATTGTAAAATAAAAGATAAACCTCTCTGCCGATGATGACACAACGCTCTTGCTCATTCACATATGATAAATATTTATTACTATTTTCTTCCGTAGGGGCAGCAGGTAATAAGGCGACATGAAGGCATTCCCCTATTGCCGCGGCACTAGCGTCAGCAATGTCTTGCTGAGAAAATGGGCAATTGTTGACGATATGCTGAAGTTCCTCAGCGGTTCTAATGATGACTGTACTTGTAATATCAAAGTTTATTTGGATTGTTTCATGAATTATCTTCTGCAAAACTTCCTCTGATTCGGTGGATTCAAAAAGAATATTCCCGCTTTGTATATAGGTACGAATATTTTGCAATCCAAGTGGTTTAAGAGCTTCCCTTAAGTCAGCCATTTTTATTTTATTATGTCCACCTACATTAATGCCTCTCAGTAATGCTACGTAGTTAATCATACACCCCCACCTTTCTTCCTAATTGCATTATAGCAATATTTAGGGAATACTAGGGAAAAAAACTGCACTCGGGAAGTCCAAGTGCAGTTGAATAATTATGCTAGTCGCTCGATGTCCTTTATTAAACGATCCACATTTTCTTTTTTTGTCGCCCAGCTTGTGCAAAAACGAACAACCGTATGGGTATCATCGAAGGTTTCCCAAACAGAGAAGGAGTATTTTTGGCCTAATTTCTTAAGTAAATCGTTCGGCAAAATGGGGAATTGCTGATTGGTTTTTGAATTATAGCGTAAGGCGAATCCTTTTTGGATAAACGCCTGCTGAATGAGCATTGCCATCTCTACCGCATGATGGGCAATATCCAAATAAAGATGATTCTCCAATAATGTTTCAAATTGAAGACCTAGTAATCTGCCTTTTGCGAGTAGCCCACCTCTTTGTTTGATCATATAGCGAAAATCTCGTTGGTAAGCTGGATTCACAATTACGACCGCTTCGCCAAATAAGGCGCCCATTTTTGTTCCACCTATATAAAATACATCGCAAAGCTGAGCAATATCTTTTAACGATAAATCATTGCCGTCTGCTACTAAACCATAGCCTAAACGAGCACCGTCTAGAAACAATGGCAATCCACAATCCCGGCAAACTTTACTTATTGCACTTAGCTCTGCTTTACTATATGTTGTTCCATTTTCTGTTGGATGAGATATGTACACTAAGCCTGGCTGTACCATATGTTCATGTGTGCTGTCTTGCCAGTGGGCGTCATAGCATGCCTTTACCTGTGCGGCCGTTATTTTACCATCATCGCTAGGCAAAGTGAGCACTTTATGACCGGTCGCTTCAATTGCCCCTGTCTCATGGACAGCAATATGGCCTGTAGTTGCCGCAATGACTCCTTGATGAGGACGTAGGATGGAGGCGATGACAGTTGTATTCGTTTGCGTGCCACCAACTAAAAAGTGAACGTCTGCCTGCTCAGCCGCTATCTCTTTTTTGATATAGGCTCTAGCTCTTTCCGAATGCTCGTCCATCCCATAACCTGGAGATTGCTCCTCATTGGTTTCCACTAATTTTTGCAAAATTTGTGGATGGGCACCTTCTGCATAATCATTTTCAAATCGTATCATATCTTTTCCCTCCAATTTCTCTCTGTATCTATAGCTTATTTTACAACCTTAGGATGGTAATAATCTATGGTTAGTTGGTGGTCTAAAGGACTTATTCGCTATTACAAGGAACGCTTCGGGCTGAGATACTAATTATAGGAATGATTATCATTTTAAAAATCATTCTCTCCCCCCTTTAAAGGAGGCTTTATTTCATTGTTATAAATCTAGTATGTCATCTGTAAATCATACTTTTAGCCATAATTTCTATTTACGATGAAAAAACTACAATCTTTCTATAAATTTGCCTAATGATAAATAATAATCATTAGGCTTTCTTACTAAATTAGATTTCCTCATTGCTCAATCTCCTGAAGGACCACATGACGAATCACTAGTTGTTGAGCTATCAGCACAATGATGGTTCTCGTGAGTAGTAGTATGCAAATGATGACCATTCCAATCGTTTGTTGAATGTAAATCATGTATCTCCTCATTGGATTGATTAGATTTTTGGCTAAAGCTACTAAGGATACTGACGACTATGATGATGCCAATAAACATAATAAAAAATTCCACTATTTCCATCCCTCCTCTTTCATTATGTATGATTATAGCATGCAAAAAATGGAATCTGTTCTCTTTATACCCATAGTTTTTATATAAATCTGGTAATTGATAGGAATGGATGTTAATTTGGTATCTGTTTATGCATTGTATGTACGGATTCAAACCATCTTCTCTGCTTTAGTCTACTCATAGGTGAAATTACGGACAAAATAATACCACAATCGTATGGATTGTGGTGTGTGAATTATGATTGAGATTTACATGATGATGATTCATTCGCACGATTCGTATCGTTTGAATTTTTCTTTTGTTCTTTTGTTAAAGAATTATCTTCACGCACATCTAAATCATCTGGACTTAAATCTGTCGCTAATTCCGCCAACTCTGACTGACGTTTATATTGCTTGCCCTTTGTCAAAATGATCACCTCCAAGTAGTATTACATTGCCCTAATTGGTTCGATCTCATTCTTGGAAAGGTATGAAATAATCATTTCTAGCTATGCTAATTGAGGTACAAGCTGGTTCAAAAGATGGTGATATGCTTGTAAATCTTGGTCATATAATTTTTTATAGGTCGCTAGGCTATAATGCTTTATATAATCGAATTCCTCATCACTTACTAAGTGATGTTTTTGATTGAGAGCCCAAGCATTTTCCCATGCAGTTTGCTCAAATTGAATATTCATATGATGTTCTTCCAGCAACATAGATAACAGATGCTCATGAAGATAAATTTCCTGTAAGCTATGTTGTTTTTTCATTGTAAAAATTTCAATGGTACGCGGAAGCGATGATTGTAATGCTTCACGATCCACCGCATGACCCAGCTCATGTAAGGTCATTGTTTTTACATACACTTCAAGTGAAGGTGGATGTGGCAGCTCATTCTTTGCCTCGATTAATCGCTCGGCATCAAAGCCTACATAATGCCCAATAAAGTTATAGCTCATATTAATTCCTGAATGGTCCTGCTTTATAGTCATCCGCATGCCAACAGCCTGCACAACGGAGTTGATGATATCATATAGTTCTTTTTCATTATGTTGTTTTGTCATGATCCGTCCTCATTTCCTCTGCAAACAATCTCATGTAACTATAATGGAAACGGATTAAATATATACTACAATTCATATAAATTCAACAAATAAATCCTATAGATCTTGAGGAAATGCTCCACAAAAAAGGCGCTTGTAGTAAAAACTACAAACGCCCCGTGTGTGAAGGGTCTTATCTTATTTAAAGGGATTAGTTATTATTGTTAGTTCTTCGATTTTGGTTAGTGTTATTACTACGCTGTTTGCTGCGAGCCTCGCCGCCTTTACGTCCTATTTCTTCATAAAAATCACGATCATGATTTCTGGAGGTAGCTTCTCCGCCTTTACGTCCCGCTTCTTCGACAGTCATGTTTTCATTGTTGTTTCTGTTGCGATTGTTTTGCTTGTTAGCCATTTTCTATTCCTCCTAATTTTTTTTGAGCTATTGACTAGCTCGCTATTTATATTCCCAGCTACATCCTATCTAAACATCCTTTTTTCAAAAAATTGATTTTTCTATAGTAGTAGAACCTTGCCATCCCAGCTCTCTTCAGTCTTCGAGCAATCATATAAATTTACTCGTACCAATATAATACTAATCTATAACATTGTAATTTTATGAAGGAAGGGTGATGTGAAAATGACAATTTTGACAAAGCCATCAATTGGCTTAACACAATTTACGGACTTCACGATGAAGGGAAGTGCCGCCAAGACGAAATTTGTGAAAGATATTAAATATCAGGGCGATTATCATCCAATTAAGGATTATTGGAAAGCATTACGCGAAGGGTTAAAAAAATACCATGAACATCATTTTAATGACTCTTACCTTCTCGATCTTGTAGACAATGCCCTCCCTGCTCGTCAGAAAAATTATCAAGAAGCTATAAAAGCCTATTTAAAATTTTTTAAAAACAAAAATGTGCAATGGTTTGAACCCGGTAAATCTAATTGGGTTTGTGATGACTTAATCGTCCGTTCAAATCCAGAGCTTGGTTTAATCGTTGATGACATCCCCTACCTTATAAAACTATATTTCAAAGGAAAAAATGAACGCATTGATAAACATAAATGTCGATCTGCCCTTACCCTCCTAAAGGATTCTCACTATTCCGTTGAACATCCTGCTTCTGTTAAACATGCCATTTTAAATGTTCAAAAAGGTCGCTTAATTACAGAGGATGAATCGACCGAGTATCACCAACTAGCCCTTGAAGCGGATGCTGCACAATTTATGTTTATTTGGAATAGGCTTTAATCGTGAACAACTATATTTGAATAGCGTATTTTTTATTCGAATAAGATGGAAGCATTTCTAGACGAAACTAGTTCAATCATGACAAAAGGGCATGCCCTATAGGATAATAGTAAAGAGCGTTGAAATCAGATAATAAAGGAAGTGCTTCTATGAATGCAGAAATGGTGATGCAGGAGCTGAAGGAGCTAGGCAAAGAACGGACGAAAAAAATGTATATGTCGAATGGGGCACATGAGCCGGTTTTTGGTGTGGCAACAGGAGCCATGAAGCCGATTGCCAAGAAAATTAAAATCGATCAGGCATTGGCAGAAGAGCTTTATGCGACTGGCAACTATGATGCTATGTATTTTGCAGGTATCATTGCAGATCCAAAAACGATGACGGCGGCTGATTTTGATCGATGGATGGATTCGGCTTACTTTTATATGCTGGCTGATTATGTAGTGGCAGTCACTTTAGCGGAATCACCTATTGCACAAGAGGTGGCGGATGCATGGATGGCGAGTGGTGAGGAACTGAAAATGTCAGCAGGCTGGAGCTGCTATTGCTGGCTTTTAGGAAATCGTAAAGATAACGAATTTTCTGAAAGCAAATTAGCAAGCATGCTAGAGGTTGTGAAAAAAACAATTCATACTGCGCCTGAACGAACAAAATCTGCGATGAATAATTTTCTTTACACAGTGGCGATTTCCTATGTACCCCTCCACGAAAAAGCTGTGGCAATAGCACAGGCAGTTGGTCCTGTGGAAATGAAGCGTGACAATAAAAAAAGCACGACACTGAATGCCTATGAAACTATTCAAAAGGAACTTGATCGAGGAAGGCTTGGTTTTAAACGTAAATATGTAAGATGTTAATGAATCAATCTAACAAGCATTGATCCCATTCGGATGAATGCTTTTTTTGTTATCGCATAAAAAATATTGATTTTCATTATTTTTTTAATTTCCTATATTTTATTTTAGAATTCATGCGTTTATGTAACGACAACAAAGAACAACCGAACAAGCATTGTACTATAGTCATCATTTTCTTTATCCTAACAGGGTACTGTCTATGATACTTCTTTATAGGCAAGAAGATATGACCGGTAGTATTATGAGGGCAATGAGTCTTATGTTTGCATCAAGTACCATAGCAACTTTTGCAGCTGTCCTCATCGCCTCTTATAAAAACCGAAAAGAATTAACCGTTTTCTGTTAGTGCTCTCCATTTTGGATATGTAATAGCTTCCCTATATTTCACTACTATTTTACTATAAAAACATACCAAATTTTACTTTTTGATAGTATAATAATTACATATTTTGATAATAGGAGGATATATATGAAAAAATTAGTCTTATTTTTAGCGATGATTACCCTATTCTTCACCACTACCACGATTGCTGATGCACATCCAGGGCGTCTCGATAGCAATGGTGGTCATAATTGTTCAGACAAGTCAAAGGCAAAAGGTCTTTGTACAGGCTATCATTATCATAATGGGAATAGCGGCAGTGGTTCCTCCTCAGGTGGTCAAAGCAGCTATACACAGCCCACAACAGCAATTCAGGCTCCAGCATTGACAAAAGTAGCCGTTTATTTGAATAATGTAAAACAAAGTTATACGCCAAGCGCCTACATGAAAAATGGCACAACATTGGTACCGATGAAACCAATTTTTGAAGCTCTTGGAGCAACTGTTTCTTATGATAATGCCACTAAAAAAGTAACTGCGACGAAGGTCGGGAAGAAAATTGTTATCGGGGTTGGCAACAAAACAGCTTATGTTGATGCAAATGGAACGACATCTACAATTAGCCTTAGCCACCCTGCCGAAGTTTATCAAGGAACGACAATGGTGCCTTTACGCTTTGTTAGTCAAGCCCTTGGCGCAGAGGTAACATTTGATGAAGCCAAATTAACCGTCTATATTACAACAAAATAATGGACAAACAAAAAGCAGCTTCCTTGGAAGGATGCTGCTTTTTTAGTGTTGTTCTAACTCGAACTGATATTTTTTATTAATTTTATTAGCTATTTTCTCTAAAAATGCAGCAACTGTCATATTTTCAACTTCATTTGTATACCATGCCAATTTGGCGCCATAATTTTTTTTATTATAATTTACTTCTAATGGCCAGAAATTTTTAGTCTTATAGGTATAATCAAATTTTATATATAGTTGTTTTCCCTCTGGACACTCCATGACCACGTTATATAACGGATTTTTTCTTTCCTGCTCAAATTTTACTTTTCTTATTTTCGTTAACATCCTAACCCCCGCCTCTCTTCTTTTTATTTCGACAAAAGTTCTAAAGATCTTTAAAAAAAAAAGATAAAGCACGCTGTTTCAACGAACTTTATCCTTTCTTTATTATAGCATAGTTATTTATTATCGACAAATTTATCGTAATAACGTTTGAGCATAGTAGCCATTTGCTCACGTGTGAGAACCCCTGCCGGATTCATATTTTTACTGCCATCGCCTCGGATAATGCCTTCTCTAATAGCCCATTCCCACGCTTCTTTATGAGATGCGGCTACTTCTCGATCGTATAGTAAACTAGCTTTTGTAGCTAATACGCTTTTTAAAGCTTCTATTTCCTGCTTCAACTCATTATATTGGGACATTGTTAACCCCTCCTCCAGGCCATTTTTTAAATCTTGCTGGAACTGTGCTTCGCTAATACCCATACTTATTAAATAGGCAAACGGATCTTTGTGTGTGGTGCCGCCCAAATTATCAGCTATCCAACGATGGGATTTGATGCCGTTGCCAGTACCATCTAAAATAGTGGGAATCCCTGCCTCTATAGCCATTTTGCGCAATAACCAAATATATGCTGCGTAATCCTTTTTAAATTGTTCCTTATCAGAAGTCCGCGCTAGCTCTATTTGGGCATAGCTATATGGATTCCCTTTAGGGCCACAACCATATTGAACGCGATTAACTGGTGCTATTTGCACAATGCGTCCGCCACCCCCTACCCAGTGAGAAACGAAGGCATTGGCTTTATTTTTATTCATATAGGCAATTTCATTTTCTAATGCATTTGGACCAGTGTTAGTGCTATTACCCGATTCATGTGCTACCACGTACTTAATGGCGGTGAGCGGTTGATTAGGTAATCCTGACATCATCTGCAATTCAATCACATAACTCATTATGCACCATCCTTTCCTATCATTTTTTTGCGAATGACCACCATGCTATTCATCATTTGTTTTGACGATTATAGGGGTGAATGGACAACTAGTTTTATTGCGACAGGCTAGCTATTTGTCATGGTTGACTGATGGGCTGAATGGATGACTGCTCTATTTCACCTTTTTTGCTGCTACACATATAAAGTGAATGAAGGAAGAGAGTGACATTCACTTATTCTAGTAAATGCAAGCTACACCATTTTTTCTAGTTAGTTGTGCTCATGACTATTATTTAAAATGATGAATAAATGATCATTTCACTTCAACAGGTGCATTGACAAAGGACGGCTCCATATAGTATTTTGTATCTTCTAAACTGAATGAAGGAGAGAGATAAAGTGATTGTAGAAAATATCATGAATCGATTAACTAGCCTACACCGTTACACGGCTATTAAAAAAATCGACAAAGGCTATTCCTCTGATACCAAATATGTCGTAACCGTTAATGATACACCTTATTTGTACGCCTCTCCGATCTCGCACACCAAGAGAAAAGGTGGATTGAATTTACTTTACTACAGGACTTAGAGCTCCAGAGAGTTCAAACACATAAGGCCATTGAATATATGGTCCTCCCAGACGACCATCTTTCAGCGATGGTGATGAGCTATTTAATAGGCTCCCCTGCGGATGAAATCATTCTTCAGCTTTCGGACACAGAGCAGTATCATCTCGGTCTAATGGCAGGGAAAGAATTAAGAAAAATTCATCAGGTGAAATCACCAAAAACTATCCATTGGGAGACGTTACAAAAAGAGAAATTTACTAATTATTTACAAGCCTATCAGCAGGATTCTTATCAAATTCCGCAAGAGGCTAAATTATTGTACTTTATAGAAGAACATTGACCGCTATTAAGACAACGCCCAACTACCCTTCTTCATGATGATTACCACCTTGGGCACATTATTTGCCACCAAAATAGTTTTAATGGGGTTATTGATTTTAATGGCTATGATGTAGGTGATCCCTATCATGATTTTTATAATCTAGCCCTGTTTAGTAGACGGCATAGTGTCCCCTATTGCATCGGGCAAATAAATGGGTATTCCACCCAGCCACCAGATGATGAGTTTTGGCGACTATATGCCTTATATGCTGCCATAAATGTCATTTCAACCATTGCCTGACACGCCAATATGATCCGCAATCATTTGACGATGCGTTAGCCAGAATTCAGCTAATTTTACAGGATCATGCTTACTTTTCCTCCGTGAGGCCTTTATGGTATCCCGATCAGCAGGTCGTTTAGCCACTTTCGAGCAGCGCTAATATTTTTTGCCGCTCTGCTTCAAAATTAATGGCTGGCTGCTGTGGCCGTTCCTCTTCATGACGATGGTGAAACCACTGTGGAATAATCTCTTGACGTCTCTTGGCTGGCATGTCCGCCACTTTTTTCTTCTGGGCATGAAAGCGCATTTGGTCTGAAGCAATATCTACCATGGTCTTTAGTTGTTTATGATGCCAATTTTGCAATATCTTCTCAACATACCGCCAGCACAATACATTGTGCTCCACAGCTAGCTTCATCGCATGGATGACTATTTCCTCTGAAAAAATGTTTAGCCAGGAATGAATTTTTGCAGTCATATACGCCGACAGAGAGCCAAAGCCTTGTTGTTCGAAAAAGTAGTAGGCTGTCTGTGATTGTTGATTATCATCTTTATTGTTTAGTAATTGGTTATTTAGTAATTTATTATTTAGTTGTGTGGGCTTTTCCGTATGTGGTGCGGCCGTTGACGGATAACCCGTTGACGGCTGGGCAGCACGGTTAGAGACTTCAAAAACGACAAACTCCACCTTGCTGAATTTTCCATCCTTTGCTCGCTCCTGTACCTTTTGAAGATAACCTTCCCGAATCAGTTCATTAACAATGCTAGCAGTCCCGTCACGTCCACATTTACTACGTGTCGCCAAATCTGTCAGACAAAAATCCCAATCATCTGGCAATGACAGCATATAGGCAAGCAATCCCTTTGCCTTCCAACTTAATTGGTCATTATTTAAAAAGCCCTTGTCCAATACCACAAAGTTATCGTTCTTCACTACTCTGTAGATCATGGCTATCCCCCTCCTCCACAATTACTCTCTGTACTATCTATATAAAAGTTTATGCTATAAAAAGGGACAAATTTTTCTAATTTTTTATTTCGCTAGAATTTATGGTCCTTTTTTTGAGGGTGTTCTTCTGAATACATGGACAAAAAAAGACACTTACCATTTCGTAAGTGCCTCTGCTGCAACGCTCACTGCCAATGTTGAGTGTGCCTTGTTTTATTCGTATAATTCTTTATAGATAATAACTTTTAATGCAGCTATTTCTTCATCTGATAATTTGCCTTCTACCTGTTGTAATGCCTCTTCCTTCGTCATGGAGCCGTCCTGTAATTTCACACGAATATCATTTAGCTCTGTAATGCCTACTTTTTGAATGATTACTTTAGTAGCCTCTTCTTTCGACGTAAAAGGTAACGTACTACTATCTACCGTTTTCGCCTCTTCCATATAGGCTTTTAACTCCGGATCGTTTTCAATTGTATTTTTGATTTCTTCCTTTTGTCCACTATTCTCTAATTCTGTTGAGAGTGTATTGACAATTTTTTCTGACGCAAATTTCGTGCCAAAATGTAATACACCATAGCCAACTATACCAATGAAAATAATAAAAACAACTAACCATTTCATGAATCTCAAAATCGCTTCACTCCTTTATCCACGTTCATCATACTATATGGAGTGGGTGATTGAGAAACAATTCTCCCTAGAAATTATGTAAAAAAACCCCATCCGATGATGAGGCTTTTATTTGACGTATTTCAAATACTTGCGGACAAATTCTACAATATAAAGTATTTCTTCATCAGTCATACTTAAAAGATTGCAAACACGTTGCAGTCTTGCTGGTGAAGTTAATTGTTGACGAACTTGATGGATATACATGTATTTGCATTTACGTGGATTAACCTTATCCCGTATTTGCTTGTATCGAAGGTATGCGTAGCGAGCAAATGCATTAAGCATCTCCCGCTCCTGCTCATCACGTTCTTTTTTTCTAGCAGCTTCATCAATTATGTCCGTTTCAAATGTCCGTGTACCATCTGTTAATTGCATAGTACCACCTCTCTATTGCAAATGTACTCCTAACTATTAAATGCAACAAAAAAAGCCACACCTAGGGTAGATGTGACACTTTTATTGATTACCTATGTAAAGATTATTGAGAGTGCTTTCTTCTTTGATCTCGCTTCTTCAACATATATCGTGTAATGCCAAGGGTGATAACAATTTCGTTTATTAATAAAAATTGAAAACCATTGGGAGTTGCATGTCGCCAATCATAGATGCCCCAAATAATAAGTGTGAAGAGAACAACTGCAAGTGTATATCTAGAAGCCTCTGAATAATAATCTTTTTCTTTATCCAAAATCTGCAACATCCTTTCTATTGAGACGTTTTTTTCACATATAACACGCAAAGATAGCGACAATAATATTCGGTAATGCTAACCATAAAGCGTTATTCATGATGTGATTACGTTCATCCCTATCTTCTTTGGTTTCTGTTGCAAAATTGGCCCGCATTCGATCCCCACTCCCCATTGATCCAGACATTAACAAAGCGAAAATAATGAGTATTCCACCTACAAGCCCCGAAAGGAAATGGGCTTTTTCTGTACCCCATATTAGGATTGAAAATACAACACCTAGGATGGACATGATCGTTCCGATGCCTACATATTTCATTTCCACACACCCCTTCTGTAGTATACGGTGGAAGCTTCATTTTCGTTTCAAAAAAACCAAAATTTTCATATTCATTACAGCCACTATATAATATAATGAGGAATTTTCTTTATTTATAAATCGTAGCGATGAGCAAAGTCGACGGTTTTCCAAATAATACAGAAGGAGTAGATACAAATTGAAAAAAGAAATGGGTGCGTTGCTATTGTTGAGTGCTATTCTGTTTTCAGGTTGCCATTCAGATCAAAAAGAAAATCCCACAGAAGAAAAAACTTTTAAAAAAGCTTATAGTCCAACACATGCTGATGCCACATGAATGGGTTCCTCTGCCAATAAAGAAGTAAAACTGTATAAGAAAGGAGATGACGTAAAACTGGAGTTTAATGGGAAAACGAAGGACTTTAATTGGAACAACCCTGATGATACAGGAACCGAGCCTCAAGTGTTTTACATAGATATGACTGATGACGGCGATGAGGAAGCTGTTATTATCCTTCAGACTGGTAGAGGAACGGGGCTAGATAATTATGATATTCATGTAGTAGATCAGGACTTACAAGAAATAAAGGTTCCTCATTATGAGGAAATTGTTGCTCAACATATGGAGTCAAACGTTGTGAAAAAAGACTTTGAAACATTAAATATTACGGGTCGAGCATTTGGCAAGGAATATCACTTTGACTATAAAATCGATCCAGAGCTAGAAATACAGCAGGATCAGCTAGGTTTTGGTGCAATAACGATTTATTATATAGAAAACCAACGAATAAAATTGACCCTTGCAGCTAGCGTATTTCCTATAAATGTGGCTGATTTCCATATTACCTATACATTCGATCATACGAAGAACGAATTTATGGTCGATCAAATAGAAGTAGAACCGATTCAACAATAAATAACAAACGAGTATTTTTCCTCTACTATTTATTCGTATAGGATAAGCTCCAAACGTTCATAGTAAGTATGGTATGAAACTCATACCGAATCATACGACGGAGGGATCAATTTTATGAATAATGTTCGTGAAGGTTTAATCCCAACTATTCTCGGGTCGGCTGTCACAGCGGCAGGATATGCCATGAAGCAAAAGCATGGTTCTAATAAAATGGTGGCCAACACCATTTTTGGCTTTGGTTTAGCTCATATTGTGTTAGGAGCTATTGACCTGGTGGAGCATCGTCGTTAAGAAAAGAAGGGCACTCTATGTGCTCTTCTTTTTATTTTGAATAATTTCCCATACAATGTTAGCATGATAATATAGTTAAATGAAGGAGAGTTGTCTATTGGCCACATTTGAAGATTTTACAGCGCTTGATCTACGAGTTGGTACAGTTTTGCAGGCACAGGAGCTACCAAAAACGCGTGTTCCTGCTATTAAAATGAACATCGATTTTGGGGAGGAGATCGGCATTAAACAGTCTTCTGCCCAAATTACAAAACGGTATACGCCAGAGGCAATGGTCGGAAAGCAAGTTGTAGCCATTGTTAATTTTCCTCCACGCCGAGTTGCCGGTTTTAAGTCAGAGGTGTTAGTGATTGGTGGAGTGCCCGAAGAGGGAGACGTTATCCTGTTAACACCTGATCAGCACGTACCAAATGGCACAAAAATACATTAAAGAGCCGTGCATTATGCAAGAGGCTCTTTTTTGTGAATGGGTATCCATATTTCACTTGTAAAGGTTGGTGAGGAGAAATCAGTGCTCGCATGACTGACAATTTCAGGGCCAGCCACCTGATTATAGCCAGAAGACGGAAACCATTCGGCATAAATACGGCCCCACGATTCCTGAAGTGTTTGCGGGAATGGTCCTACCACTGTAAAGACTACCCATGTATTCGCAGGGACAGCAAGCTGACAAAAGTACCCAGGGTTTGTTGCTTCTGTAGTAGCTACTCCAATATAATGATCGAGTTCTCCCTTCTCCTCCATTCGCCCCTCTGAAAAATTTGTAGAGGCTTGGATGATGCCCTTAGGTTCCACATTGGACAGCTTTTTAAGCTGCTCAATATCTGTAATTGTTAGAGATTGCGCCATTTTCACAATGTCCGGATTTTCTCCCTGAAAAATAATCGGTACACGTTTCATCAAGCCAACAATGTGAAAGGCTTCTTTTTGCTCGAGTCGGTAATTCATTTCTTTTCCTCCTTGGATGGTAAGTTGGAAGGTCATCCGTGGGAAAGCTTTAAATGTTTGACCAGTTTGCCTTGCCTCTGAGGGTGTCATTCCATGTAAGTGCTGAAAAGCTCGTGTAAAAGCATCTGCTGAGCTATAGCCGTACATAACAGCTATATCAAGGATTCTCAAAGAGGCGTTCGACAAATCAAGAGCAGCCAGTGTCAAACGTCGCCGACGAATGTATTCAGATAGTGAGATACCAGCTAGAAATGAAAACATTCTTTTAAAGTGATACTCTGAACAATACGCTTTTCTTGCTACTTCCCTCATGTCAATATCGTTTGTCAAATTGGCCTCAATATAGGCAATTGCTTCATTCAATCGTGTGCATGAATCCACTTGAATAACCTCCCTTTACACAACAATAGCAAGAATAGAATGATGTCATCCGACATATTGTGCCCTAATTAGTCGCCTTTCAAAAAATAATCTATCGAACAGGCAGATCACTAACTTTCAAAGCTACTTTCACATATATATAATAGTGTAAAGCTAATTTTAGCCTTACACCTCCTGACTTGATACTTAGGGTCACTGGTCGTACAGTGGCCCTATGAAGAAGAAGGTTTCCATATAACTTGTATCCCATTTTTACTATATCCAATAAGTTACCTGTTCCATTTCTAAAAAAACTCTATCCTTTTGGACAAGCTTTTGCTATAGCATAACGTCTTTCATGTAGTAGATTGGATGTTTTAGAAAGTAAAAGGAATGACCAAGAACTAAAATTCTTGGTCATTCTTATGTTAGCGATAGGTTGAATGGCTCGGCTCAAATAAATCTTCGTCGGAATGACGCACAAGGGAGAAATGGTCAACATTGTAATGACCATGTAATAAGTCATTATGATGTGCGATTATTGCGCCTGGTTCTAAAACCTTGGAGCCGTTCGTCGAATGTCCATCACCGACAACTGTGACATCAAAGCCTTGAACAGTGGCAGTTCTGACGGCGGTATCTACACAGTGCTCGGTTTTACACCCCATCATTACCAAGTGCTTCACATCATGAACCTTTAAATAGTCCAGCAAACCCGTGTTGTAGAATGCATTGGTAGCAAGTTTATCAAAAAAGACAGCTGATGTGGGAACATGGATTTTTTTATGTACTTGAAAGCCAGCTCCCTCCCCACCAGCTACATCTTGATCACGAACAAAAATAATTTGAGCATTTTCTTCGATTGCCTTGTTAATCACCTTATTGATGGTCTCTACTAATTCGTCTTTACGATAAACAGCTTGTTCCTCCTGATTACCTTCCATTAGTTCTTGCTGTGCATCAATCACAATTAACGCTTGTTTCAAAAGCATCTCTCCTTTTTGGGTTACTAACCATACTTTACCATAAAGGAGGTTTTACCTTTATTATTTTTTTACTTTAGAAACGGTTATGTCATCCCCAATTGGTCAAAGGATGGACTCCAGTTGCGGGTGGACTGCCACCAGCTCATTAAATTTCTTCATGATGGCTGTATAGCGTTTTGGTGTTATCTCTGGATCAGCAACACTACCCGACTATCCGTGACCATTAACGCACCAGTATTTTCTATTTTTATACAGTACGCTAAATATGGCTCATCATTTTCCTTGTGCATATTTTTCCTCTAACTCTAGTGAGGTTAATGTGCCCCACATCTTCAATTCCTCTCGCCAGGCAGATGCCACTATAGCCACCTAATGCTCCAATTTCTAATTTGTATACATCATGTCAATAAACATATTGCTTTCATCGTTCAACATATACTGGGGATAGCGATTACTTTTGAAATGGAGGTACGTGTATTGAAAAGAGTCATAAAATATGTTTTGGGGATTGGCACATTATTGATACTGTCAGGCATCTTTTTAATTGGTGCGCAATCTCACTATAATCAGAAGGAAATTAAAATTGCGAGTAAAATTTGTCTTGAAAATGGCGGACATCCTAAAATCATTCGTGATTATTTGGCTCTTAACTACTCCTTTTCCTGTCAAAAGGACTGAGGTTTTACATAAGATGGTGAATTAAATCATAAAGATATTTCTTATCAATCAAAGATGAAATGGATCCATTAACTAAATCGTTTGAGTTGCATTTAACAATTCGAATATGCTAAAAACACCGTATCTTTTTTATAAACATCGCAACCTTATTGCAAAACTAAACCTAGCATTTTAAAAATCTAAAAAGGAAAGGGTTGCTACAAATAATCAGCTTTCACTGACTTTTTGGACAACCCTACTTTTTTCTATTTTAATTGCATTGTTGTAATGCAAGTGCCATCGCTTTCATAAGTAGAAAATATCGATTCTACCGATGTTAAAACTTTATAAATTCTTACAAAATAAATTGTAATTATAAGGTTAAATTCCCTGTTCAACGAGTCCCGC
>NZ_JBNFXM010000021.1:0-63709 GCF_049943995.1 Lysinibacillus sp. VIII_CA | reverse complement strand
GCGGTGAAAGCTGCACGTTGGGTGTGGAGCAGGGGAAAAGATGGAGATAACTTCAAAGTTTTACCTATTGCTATAAAAAAGTAACCAAAAAGAATAAATCTCTAAGGTTACTTGAAACGTAAATAATATGTTTCAACTTAATTTTTTAATACTAAGTTATTTTGAGAAGTTTTTATAAACTTAAAGAACGAACGATAATCTGCTTTACAATAGATGGCTGTCGTCTCAAACGGACGCAACACTTGTTCAAGTGAATAATGGTATCTTCCAACTTCACTATAATCCACATTTTTGATTCCAGCAGATACCCCTAAAGCAACTTTACGATTCTTTAATTTATCTCCTTTTAAACCATAAGCCCATCCATAAAGGAAAACATCATCCATCTACTTTTTTAAGAGAGGAGGACAGTTGAACCAATATACAGGGAATTGGAAAACAAGGTTCTGGTGAGTTTCTATCAATTTTTGTTCCTTTTCCACATCTATGTTCTCATCAGGATATACCTTATACAATTCGTGCACAGTATATTTTTGTGGATATTTTTTTAATTCTTCTACCCATCGCTTATTAATAACAGATGTTTCTAAGCTTGGGTGTGTTATGATAACAAGAGTTTTCACTGTTTTTTCCTCCTTAAGCTGATTTCATTTTTATTGTAAAGTCCAAGCTAAAAATATGTAAGTACGCACTTTTATTACATGTACTTACATAAAGGTAAGTGTTAAAAATCAGTCATAAAAAATTTTTCTATAAGGAGGAACAGCAAACCTACTATCCATAAAGTAGAATAGCTGCATGCTCAGGTCACCATACGTAATGTGAACAGATTGTGTATTAAGTCATTAGTATTCAGTTTTAGAACGTGCTGTATTAATTTGGGAGAAATAATTTGTTTTATAATTGAAATCATATTTAGTTATTCCATTATAGGGCGCGATTCCTTCTTGAATTGGAATTGTGCCTTTTTCAGTAATAGGGCTATTATCTCGAAAAACTTATGTGCAAAAATAAAATTAATTTCTTTTTAACAGTTATAGCTTAATAGTGAAGTAAGTAGCCAAGATTTTTGTTGGGTTTTGAAGAATAATTCACTTCAATAAATAACTCGATATGCAACTTTTTAAAAATTTTTTTGATATTTAGAACAAGCTATGAATTTCCATGTTGTCGTTTTTTCATTGGCTGGCTAAAGAATGTACCTGCAATAACGAATAAAGCACCCACGTAATGGTAAACAGTAAGCATCTCATTTAAGAATATTGCCGATAAGATGTAACCGAAAATAGGTGTTAGAAATAAAAAATTATTCGCTCTAACAGCATCAAATTTAAGCAGGTAAAACCAAAGGATCATGGCAATAATAGAAGTCATAACAACCTGCCAAAAAAGTCCGCTCAAAAAATATGGATCAAACTGAATATAAAAATTCGGCTCTAATAAGAAAACAAAGGGGATTGCTATTAAACTGCCGAAAATAATTTGCCAGGTATTAACGACAATTTGAGGTAGATTCAGTTGTATTTTATTATAAAACACACTTCCAATGCCCATGGATAATACTCCTACTCCCAGAGTAATTAGCCCAAATAATGTGGCATTCAATGATTCTAAATAGGGAACAATAGCAATCATGATTCCAAATGCAGAAATGGCCATTCCTAGAATTTCTTTTTGTCCGATCTTTCTATGAAGAAAAATGGAGGAAAGAAAAGCTACAATAAATGGATTTATTGTAATAAATAAATTAAAAATTGTGGAATCCACATATGCAAGGGATAGGAACGAGCAGCCAACATAAAGAGTTGTATTTAAAATACCAAGTATAATTAAATTTGCCCATTCCGACCCTTTAGGATATCGATAGTTTCTGAAGATATATACGAACAAAAACAGTATAATTCCTGCACATAGCAATCGTACAGAAGCAAAAATCAATGGGCTGGCTGAAAAAAGACCTATCTTTGTTGCGATTGCTCCACTCGCCCAAATAAAAGCATAAAATATCCCAACTATATTTATTTTCATCATTCATCACCGCCTTTATGTAATATAACTTCAAGTATAAGTATTTGCATTCAATTAATAAAATTGATAATTTGAATTATATCCATCATGTTTTCTGATGGATTGAAAGGAGGAATTGGTTAATGGAAATACGCCACTTGAAAACTTTTAAAACGATAGTTGAAACTGGTGGATTTACAAAAGCTGCAGACAAACTAGGATATGCACAATCAACGATCACTTCACATATTAAATCCCTTGAAATTGAACTCGATCAACCACTTTTCGATAGAATCGGTAAACAAATCATTTTAACAGAAACCGGAAAACAACTATTACCCTATGCCAATAAAATGCTTCAACTTTATAAAGATATAAAAGAAGTTACTTGCGTAAATGGAGAGGTTGGTGGAGATATTGTTATTTCGGCACCTGAAGCATTATTGATTTATCGTTTTCCACCGATAATTAAAGAATTTAAGGATAAATATCCAAATGTAAATATTGAATGGCATCATTTAGATCCAATGAATTTTAAAGAAGAGTTAATTACTGGGAATGCAGATATCTCGTTTTTATTGGGGAATGAACTGAATGATGTAGACATACTGACAGAAAAACTTTGGAATGAACGGATGATGTTTTTGTATCCGAATGATTTTGATTGGAATAATACTTGTAGCAATTTACTTTACACAGAGAAGGGGTGCAGCTATCGTTTTCTGTTTGAACAGTATATTCAGGAATATAATATTCCTTCAAAATCGACAATTGAATTCTGGAGTATTGAGGCTATTAAACAATCAATAATCAGTGGACTTGGAATATCCATGCTTCCATACGTTACTGTGGAAAATGAGCTTAGTGAAAAAAAATTATCGGGGATGGAGTATCAAACCGGTGGTAAAATTGCTACTTATTTGATGTATCATAAGAACAAATGGTTGTCTCCTGCGGTCAAAGCGTTTATTGAAATGGTTAGAAAACATGTACAGGGATGACTGGAAAACCAGGTTGTTCAACGAAAGGGCGCATTTCTATAGGGATGACAGAACGTTATGGGTATGAACTTGAACCCGTGGACATTTCAGATGTGTTGTCTTTTGTGGAGAGTAGGGAAGAAGTATATGGTAATAAACAAAAAGTTAATTTGAGCATGTACGGTGATGCTGGAAAATGGCATGCAGATGCAGCTGTAAGCTATAAAGGGCGCGAATCTTATTAAAGTGAACAGCTTTGGCGCGCTGAAAAATATGTGAAAGAACTTGCTGAAGAACATGGTTTTTCATATGAAGGACTTAACCCTAATTTAACTAATGAAGACATGTACCTACAGTATCAAAACGACAACAGGAGAAGGATACATTCACAAACGACTTGAAAAATGAAATGACTCAACACAGTACAGAATTACAGGAAGTCATTGAAACGCAGTTAGTTGGTGATGTAAGTGATCAATCTTTCTGGCCGAATCTATAGAACAGCAATCAAAGAAAAGGACATTCGCTGACTATTGTGATGAAATGAAGAATCTTTTAAAGGAATGTCGTAAATATAATCACCCTAATGTCATTACAAAAGGTATCTTTAAAGACGGATCTAATCCATTTAAAAAACAATACCTTTCAATATTTTAATAATGTTCGACAGGCAACTTGGGGCCGGAACTAAATATTAATGAACTCATAAGAGGGCTATGGCCACTCATTTTAAACTTATATATATTGCAGTGATTATTTTTTGCCTTATAAAATTACCACTCTCAAAGGAAATTCAAACAAAACTTTATTATGGCTAGTAACTATATTGGATATATTGTAATTCTTTGGCCAGTCTTTTTAGGAATTATATATTTGTTACGAAGAAACCACATACCTCATGGAAAAGAAGATAAAAGGCAACAGCATTAGAAGTTAGGGAATGAGTCCAGTGCAATAACGAACTCATCTTACCCAAGCTGCCTAATGAAATAACCATGTCTAACTTTTAGAGGTAGGGGTCACTTCACGATGGTGGTCTTCTGCATTGGCTATCCGATTAACCCAGGCACCACTGCATAGAACAAAATGTAGTTGGCATCGTCTCCGTTGAATGTCTGGGAGTGGACTCCTTGATTTAATTCCGACTCACTTATAACGATGGTCCCAAGGTGGTCGTCCTCATCAATGTCGTCCTCATCGAAGAGAGACACTGTTGCCTCTCCGGCGATGGGCATAACTATGTTCAGGTCCAACGTCTGTCCAGTTTCGATGTCGATAGTGTCCCCGCCTTGTGGAAACATATGTCTGCCGTTGTAATGCATGTATATCTCATCTCTTCCATTATCTTCAGTTTCCAGGCATTGAAGCCTTAAAAACCTCACATCGCTGGGCATCTTGATTCCTCCTTTTATCTTCTTCATAATAATTCTGGATCGATCCAAACATAATTTACCCTAACTAAAATTTTTTATGTAAAAAATAATCATTATTTTTAAAACAGAAAAAATTGTTGATTTGAAATAAAGTTAAATCTTTTTGAAAACGTTTACTCTAAATAGATGATGAAATTTCAGTGGACTCCTAACAACTTATATCTTTTATATCCAGTAGTTCGACATTTGGCTTTAATAGTCTCAAGGAAAATTAGTAGTTAAACTTGCGAATTTCACGCTTACTTTTCCTGTGAATAGATAGTTTTACTATTTCCATCTAGCGTGCTCTCGTGATAATGATTAGAAGAATCTAACATATGTGGTTGGTTTGTCAAATTGAAAAATAAATAATAATAATTCTCAATTCAAATTTTAAGTTCTTTTTAGTAATATATAACATAAAATTTTTATAGTAGTTTGAAGAAAGGTACCAATTTGATGCATGAAATGTCATTAATGTACGAAATTATTCAGCTTGTTTCAGAGGATGCTAAATTAAGAGGTTTTCAAAAAGTGAAACAAATCCAAGTGATTGTTGGAGATTTATCTAATGTGTTGCCAGATGCGTTAGAATTGGCATTTTTGTTCTTATGTAAAGAAAGAGCCGGTCTTCTGAATGAAGAATCACAACTAACAATTATCCGTGAAAAGGCAATATCACAATGCCAAAACTGTTTATTTAAGTTTGAACCCGACTATCGTATCGCCCTTTGTCCAAAATGTAATTTACTTGATGGTCTGATTATTTCAGGAGAAAAATTTCAAGTCGAATTTTATGAAGGAAGTGATTAGTTTGAAAATAAAACTTCAAGAAGAAGTGTTAACCAATCTAAATACAGAGGCAACATTTAATCGAAATATGTTTAAAAAGAATAAAACACTAGTAATTAATTTAATGAGTTCACCCGGTGCAGGTAAAACAACCTTATTGGAAGAAACGGTTAAAAGACTTTCGGATGAGTTCAACATCGCTGTTATTGAAGGGGATTTAGCGACAGACCGAGATGCGGAAAGATTACGGTCTCTTGGGATCAAAACAGTTCAAATCAATACTGTAGGTGGCTGCCATTTAGATGCAAGAATGATTGCCAAGACTATCCCAGAATTCAACTTTGAATCGATTGATATACTTTTTATAGAGAACATTGGTAATTTAGTTTGTCCATCTGGTTATGATTTAGGACAGGATTACAAAGTTGTCGTTTTAAGCGTACCAGAAGGTAATGATAAAATCCCAAAATATCCTGTCATGTTTCGCAGAACAAATTTAACGATTATTAATAAAATTGATCTTTTACCATATGTAGCTTTCAACTTAGAAGAGGCAAAAAAAGATTTAGAACAAATTAATCCCAAGGCTCAATTAAAATTTTTATCTGCAAAGACAGGGGAAGGTATGGATGATTGGATTAATTGGATCAAGGATGGGTATCGTACATGTATCAAGCCTTAAATGTCGTTGTTAAAGGCAAAATACAAGGTGTAGGTTTTCGTCCTTTTGTTTATAATCTCTCTAAAAAGTACGATGTAAAAGGAAGTGTACAAAATAATCTAGGGAGCGTATCGATTATTATTGAAGGTGAAGAAGAAAGACTATACAAGATGATACATGAATTAAAGAAAAATTCACCAAAACTATCTAAAATAACAGATATAAAAATCCAAAAAATACCACACAACTATTATCAAGATTTCACTATTCTTCAAAGTGAAAAAGGGGAACAGCCTACGACTCTCGCTATTACTCCAGACGCTGCAATTTGTGAAGTATGTTATGAAGAAATGATGAATACACAAAATCGTCGTTTTCAATATCCATTTATTAATTGTACACAATGCGGTCCACGTTATACGATAATACATCATTTCCCATATGATCGTCCTTATACTAGTATGAATAAATTTCCAATGTGTTCAGATTGTCAAAATGAATATAATAATCCGAATGATCGTCGGTACCACGCACAACCAATTTGTTGCCCAAATTGCGGTCCGACATTGAAGCTTCTTAATAAAAAAGGGGAGCTATTAGCGGATAACCAACGTGCCTTACCCAAAACAGCAGAATTGTTGAAACTTGGAAAAATCATTTCCATTAAAGGAATAGGTGGGTATCATCTTGTTTGTGATGCCACCCAAGAAAGAGTAATCGATTTAATAAGGGATAGAAAAAAACGTCCACAAAAACCATTAGCTATGATGGTAAAATCACTAGAAGTTGCAAGAAAGTTTTGTCATATATCATCTGATGAGGCAGAATTATTATCGAGTTCTAAAAGGCCTATCGTTTTATTACAAAGAAATAAAGAAAATTTATTATCAAATAATATCGCCCCAGGCTTAACGAAGATTGGAATTATGTTACCCTATACACCTATTCACCATTTGTTATTTGAAAATCAAGAATTAGAGTGTCTAATCATGACAAGTGCAAATAGTTCCGGGCTTCCGATTTATTATAAAGATTCGGATTATGAGGGTTTGAGTCAACTTTGCGATTATATCTTAACGCATAATCGTGAAATTGCACATCCAATTGATGATTCAGTTATACAGCATAATGGACAGAATCCTGTATTGATGAGATATGCTAGAGGTTTCGCACCAGAGGTAATAGAGTCCAATATTAATGTTTCAAACATTATTGCTTTTGGTGGCAATCAAAAAAATGCATTTGCCATTGGGAGACAAAAGGATATCATACTAAGCCCACAAATTGGTGATTTAGATAATGAGGAAATGATGAACTGCTTTAACAAACAACTTCAATGTTTTAAAGAATGGTACGAGGTTGATGAAAAATATATAGCTGTTGATATGCATCCCTTATACGCAACAACTATACTGGCAAAACAATTGGAAAACAATATAATACCAATCCAACATCATCACGCACATCACGTATCTTGTATGACAGAACATAACCTCAATGAGCCGTGTTTCGGTATTATTTTAGATGGCACTGGTTACGGTGAGGACGGTCATATATGGGGGTTCGAATTTTTATACGGAAATGCAAAAAAAATCAGCAGGTTAGGTCATTTAAAATACACACCTTTACCTGGTGGTGAAAAGGCAGTAAAAGAACCGTGGCGAAACGCAGTTGGCATGATACTTTCATCTATAAAAGAAGAAGGAAATAAATTTGCTAGGCAACTTTTCCCTGAAAAATCAAATGAAATACATGTTTATGAACAAATGATCTTAAAACAGTTAAATACAACGTTGGCAGGAACTTGCGGACGTTTATTTGACGCAGTTAGTGCAATACTGGGCATTTGTACAAGTTCTACTTATGAAGGTGAAGCAGCAATCATGCTATCTGATTATATAACTCATAACACAATTAATAGAACAACAAAGGTATATCCTTTTCATATTATTGAAAAGGATCAAATGGAATTTGAACTTGATATGAGTGCTATGATACATCAAATAGTCATCGATAAATTAAAACAAAAACCTCTAATCCCAATCATCTATAAATTCCATCAAACGATTGTTGAAAGTTGCGTTAAAATGATCTCAAAAATTGTTGAAAAATTTCCTCACTTAAATAGAAATATAGTCCTTTCAGGTGGTTCCTTCCAAAATAACTATTTATTAACCGAAATAACCCATATGCTTCACATGGAAGGGTTTCAAGTATACACACATCAAAAGATTCCATGTCATGATGGCGGCTTAGCTATCGGACAACTTTTGATTGCTGCTCATAAAATTACAGAAAAAAATGGTTAGGAGAGACTTGAAACGATGTGTTTAGGGGTACCTGCTAAAGTAATAAAAATACAAGATGAAAAGGCACTGGTGGATGTAATGGGATCAAGGATGTTTGTTGGAATCATATTTGTGCCAGAAGTTCAACTAAATGATTATGTTTTGTTACATGCTGGACAAGCCATGACCATAGTTGATGAGAAGTTCGCAAAAGAGAGTATGGAAGAATGGAGGAATTTAATGAATGGAGCAACTGACGAATCTATCTAATCCGATTATTCTACGAAAATCATTAGAAGCGGTCATTCAACTAGCCGAGCGATATAAGGAAGAAAAAGGTAGAATTCCGGTATTCATGGAAGTGTGTGGTTCACATACTATGGCTTTTGCAAAAACGGGTATTAAAATGACACTGAAAAACCATGTTCGTTTAATTGCAGGTCCAGGATGTCCAGTTTGTGTAACAGATCAAAAATCCATAGATACCATGATTGAATTATCAAAAGATACAAATCACATACTTTGCACATTTGGTGATATGATGCGTATCCCTGGATCTAAGTTTTCTTTAATGGATGCAAAAACAGAAGGCAAGGATATAAGAGTTGTGTACTCGCCGCTAGACAGTATTAAAATTGCAGAGGAGAATCCAGTTAGAGAAGTCATTTTTTTAGGCATTGGTTTTGAAACGACGATACCTATTCTCACAGCCGCTATTCAGGAAGCGGAAAAGAAAAGGTTAACAAATTATACTATTTGGATGACAACAAAATTAGTGGAGCCTGTATTAAGGACTCTACTTAATTCTAAAGAAATTAATATAGATGGTTTTTTATTACCTGGCCATGTTTCTGTAGTGACAGGAAAAAATAGTTTTGATTTTTTAGTAGAAGATTATCATGTTCCTGGTGTTATAACTGGTTTTGAACCAGTTGAATTGTTAAGAGGGATATATAAACTTTTACAGCAATTATTAAACGAAAAAATTGAAATTATTAATGACTATCCATATATGGTGAAAAATGAGGGGAATGTCGTCGCAAAAAAGTTAATGGAAAAATATTTAGATTACTACGATGAAGCATGGCGTGGTATGGGGGTAATTCAGAACAGTGGTTTTACTTTAAAACATAAATACGAGAAATATGATGCAAAGAAGAAGTTTCATGTATCTGTTAGTGAACCGAGAAAAACAAAATGCCGATGTGGTGAAATTATTCAAGGAGTAATTACTCCTGAGGAATGTGTACTATTTAATAAAGGTTGTACACCAATATTTCCTATTGGTCCTTGTATGGTTTCGACAGAGGGTACGTGTGCAGCACATTACCAATACATGAGGGAGGAGTAATTTGGTCCAACGAATTAGTTTAACACATGGAGAAGGTGGAGAATTAACTCATCGGTTAATCAAAGATGTTTTTATTAAGTCTTTTGGAAACCTTCAGCACACTCAACTTGATGCTGCAATAATCAAAGGGAGTTCTTCGAAATTAGCAGTTACAACAGATAGTTACGTTGTGAAACCTTTATTTTTCCCTGGTGGAGATATTGGAAAGCTTGCTATTACAGGAACAGTCAATGATTTAGCAGTAAGTGGTGCGACACCTCAAGCTATTACGACAGGTTTTATTCTTGAAGAAGGATTTCCATTAAGGCAATTAAAACTCATAGTTGAGAGTATGGCCAAGGAAGCAAAAAATGCAGGTGTGTCAATCATAGCTGGTGACACGAAAGTAGTAGAAAAGGGAAGTATTGATGGGTTATTTATTAACACGACTGGTATTGGGTTTGTTAAAGAGACAAATCAATTGCGTCCAGAAGATATAAGAGTGGGAGACACGGTGATAGTAAGTGGAACAGTTGGAGACCATGGAATTGCTATCGTATCTGCACGTGAGGAATTGGGATTGATGACAGATGTTCAAAGTGACTGTGCTTCATTAAATCATTTGATACTGGATCTTTTAGAAAAAGTGGAAGGGATTCGTGTAATGCGAGATCCTACACGTGGTGGTATGTTAACTGCACTTGTCGAACTATGTGAAGAGTTTCATTGTACAATTGAATTAGAAGAAAGTTTAATTCCTGTTCGGCAAGAGGTAGAGGGCGCATGTGATATTTTAGGTTTTGATCCACTCTATCTTGCGAATGAAGGTAAAGTATTGATGATTGTGGACAAAAATCAAAAAGATATCGTTTTAGATATCCTACTAAATCATGAATTAGGAAAAGATGCAAAAGTGATTGGCCAAATTATAGAATGTCAAAAAGAAGAAGGAAAAGTGTTATTAAAAACACCTATCGGTTCTACAAGACGTTTATTTCGTCTTTCAGGATTACTTTTACCTAGAATTTGTTAATCTAAATAAAAATGAAGCATAAAATGTATGTAATCTCTCTAATTAGGAGGATAACATGCAAAACATCGAGATGCTTAGATGGCAGTTAAACAGTCTTGTTTCGCAAGTACGACAAGATATTTTTACGCTCTCTACAATTAATCCATCAATAACACCTCAAATTCTTCAAAGGTTATGGGATACAATTTCAAGTATACATTTGATTAGTGAATTACTTGCCAATCAAGCTTTAAATTGTTACCCGCCACTACATGGTAATTCACAAATAATTCCTGTAAACAATACTCCTATAAACACTCAAGTGCCACCTATTACAACACCTCAACCAAATCAATCGATTTCCCAAATAAACGGACGCATTTTTACCATCGAAGAATTAGCAAACTTTGATGGTAAAAATGGAAGGGCTGCCTATCTAGCTGTAAACGGAATTGTTTATGATGTTACTAATAACAGAGCGTGGGCTGCTGCAACCCACTTTGGCTTACTTGCAGGTAAAGAATATTCACAAGAATTTGCTTCATGTCATGCTGGTCAACAATCAATTCTAGACACATTACCGCAAGTGGGGAGGTTAGTATAATGACAATATCAATTTTACCACCAGAAGATTTAAGTAATGGAGCCATTTCAGCAAGGTTAACGTCAAATGCGTTAAATAATATTAACAATGGACTGATTCAGAAAAAGAATCTTGTTTATTTAGAACTAAATGGTTGTTCAGGGAATATCATTTCTTTGTTAAACGGTCAAAATCCAGACTTTGAATACACCTTTACATCAATGGTCAATATTCTATACAGTAATTCACTAATGGTTTCTGAAGGGGAAAAAGCTATTGAAAAGTTAATGAACGCATTAGAAGGAGATTACATTTTAGCCGTTGAAGGTGCAGTAGCATTAAAAAATAACGGTCTTTACAATATCATTGGTAGTTGGAAAGGAAAACAGTTAACAGGACTAGAGGCAGTCAAAATGCTAGGTGAAAAAGCATCGCACATTTTAGCAGTTGGTGCATGTGCTACGCATGGTGGGGTGTCGGCAGCAAAACCAAACCCATCTGAATCAGTAGGCATAAACAAAGTTCTAACAAATAAAAAAATAATCATGTTACCTGGTTGTCCTGTGCATCCAGATTGGTTTTTAGGGACGTTAGCGCATCTTTTATTGTATGGCGAGCCAGATACAGATAACCTAAACCGTCCATTGATGTTTTATAGTACGCTTATCCATGATCGTTGCCCAAGAAGACCGTTTTTTGACCGGGGAATTTTCGCAGATAAATTAAGCGATAAAACCTGTCTATTCAAACTTGGTTGCCGTGGCCCAGTGACGAGAACGGATTGTCCGACAAGGCAATGGAACGGGCATGTAAATTGGCCAATTGGGGATGATACACCTTGCATTGGGTGTGCGCAATTTGGTTTTCCAGATGCGATGGCTCCTTTCATTAGCTATGACACAACGAGAGTGGTAAAAGATGAATAAAAGAATTGTCATAAATCCTTTAACACGTATTAGTGGTTTTTTAGAAATTGACGTTCGGATTGAAAACAATATAGTTGTGGATGCGAAAACAAAAGGAAACTTATTTCGAGGATTTGAACAAATGTTAGTAGGCAGAAGTCCATTTGATGCGGTTTATTTTACACAAAGAATATGTGGCATTTGTTCTGCAGCACATTCTATGGCTTCCTCACTCGCTTTAGAAAATGCACTGAAGATTGAACCTGTGGAACAAGGGCGATATTTACGGGACATCATTCATTGCTGTGAGTTTTTACAAAATCATATTCGTCATTTTTATCAATATACTGTTCCTGATTTTGTGAAATTGGACCAAAATACGCTCTTAGAAACGGATCATAACGATTTTCGACTAGCAAAAGCTATCAACGATCGGATTGCACAGCATTATTTAGATTCACTAGCTATCAGTCGTTCTGCTCATCAAATGTTAGCGGTATTAGGAGGGAAAGCGCCACATAATCATGGTGTGTTTATCGGTGGTATAACCACAAAAGCGACAGCTGAGAAGGTAGTACTCATTGATTCACTATTACAAAAAATTATTGAGTTTATTGACGATAAAATGATTCCTGACGTTTATGATATTGCTCATTATTACCCCGAATATTTTAAACTAGGTGGAGGGTACAGTAACTTACTATCTTATGGTTCATTTCATGATTATAAAGAGCTAGGAACACTTTATACGAATCCACTTGTATTAACAAAAAAAGGCCTAGAAGTGTTTGACGAAAATAAAATCGAAGAAAAAGTAGATTACTCTTATTATAAGTTGTCAGTGAACACTGACAAACGAGATCAAGTTGTTCCAGAACCAGACATGGATAAAAAAGAGGCATATTCTTGGGTAAAGGCACCACGATACAATGGTCTTCCTTTTGAAGTAGGTCCATTAGCAAGACTAATTTTAAGTGGAAATTATATAAATCGTATTTCAGCGATGGACCGTACAATTGCAAGAGCAATAGAAGCAAAGAAGATTGCAGAGATTATGAAAATACTACTCAAACAGATTATTCCAGGTGTGGAAATGCAACAAAAATATGAACTCCCTTTATCAGCATCTGGTAGAGGATTAGTAGATACTACAAGAGGGGCGTTAGGGCATTGGCTTGAGATTAAAAATCAGAAAATTTCCTTCTATCAAATTATAACGCCATCTACGTGGGATTTTTCAACTCGAGATGAAAATGGATATAGAGGGGTAGCGGAAGAAGCATTAATTGGGACACCGATAGCCAATCCTGATGAACCTGTGGAGATTGGCAGAATACTACGTTCTTTTGATCCGTGCATGTCATGTGCAACACATGTATACAGTCCCGGAAAAAAAGTAAAAACTATACAGGTGTTCTGATGGAAAAAGTTATCGTACTTGGTATAGGGAATCGTTTAATGATGGATGATGGGATTGGTATTTATTTAGTGGAAGAATTGATGAAAGATGAGAGTGTACAAAATATCCAGTATATTATTGGGGAGTCAGACATCGACTATTGTATTCAACAAATTGAACATGCGACTTTTGTTATTATAATAGATTGTACTATTATAGGTGGGCAACCAGGAGATGTAACAATTCATTCACTAGATAATCTTGTTGTATCCCGATCATTCGACTTTTCGATTCATAATCTTCATTTATTTCAAGTATTGTATCAATTGAGAAATCAAATCAAAGGTTTTCTAATTGGGGTTGAGCCATATAAAATTTCATTTAACTTTGGATTAAGCAGAGTCATAGAAAATAAAAGAAATAAAATAGAAGAAAAAGTGAAAGAAGTGATTAAACAGTTAATCAACTGACATGATTATTTTTAAAAAAGGGAACTTATTTATAGTAATGAAGCAGTCAAGAAACACACGGTAATTAGAGCAACTTACAGGGTGGCTATTACTTGGAATGCTAATTAAAGTTTTTAAGACGAAGAGGAAAAGACATTTTTTAATATCGTTTATAGTTCACTATCAATAAATAACATTGAGACCACTCTATTAATGGTGGTCTCAATGTTATTTATTAAAGTGTAAAAGGCGACTTTGGTCGACCAAAAAGCGAACAACATTTTTCACCACCACCAATTAATAACGCTAGAGTGTGGAATATTTAACGAAATTTAAAAAGTGACTATTCCACACCCTATCAATTACTTTATTCATGGTCAATACAATTATCATTAACGTAGCGTATTCCCTTAGTATTAATTAATGAATGTGAATTACGCTGTTTACAAGTTGAGAAATCAAAAGAACAGAGATTGATGGATGATTACCGTGTTCTTATCACATTTTTTCTAGCTTGTGTCAAATGTGACATAAAACACCCCATAAATGTAAGCTTGGTGTAGTGCCTTCATCAGACATGATTTGACCACCGAGATTGTATTGAGTAAACCAGAAGTATGACTCTTTTAATGTATTTGGGTTTCCAGAGAGGTTAACAATGAAATAGATAATCTGTTTCAATGATTATGAGTTAAAATGTACAGATACAACATTAATAGATCATCCAATAAAAAGTAAACTGAACCCAAAATGAACTACACCCTGAATTTTAGATTCTAGCTATCATCGGGGTGTAATTTTTAAGGTTAGAATGCATCAAAAACCAATGGGATCACAATCCCTGTGGATGAAGAGTCTTAAGGTTTAGAGACTAGTTATTAATCTCATTTGTATTTATTATCTCATTATGAATATTTTGATCCTACTTATATGCTGCTGGGGCACAAACTATTAAAAAACCTGGTATATAACAATGTAATGTGTATTAAAAAGGACCTCGGCAACGTACCGAAGTCAACTAACAGCTTTTTAAGGTGGAAAACGGTTAATCTGCCTATTTTATAGGTTCCGTTGTGGGGCTAATTTTTTAAGTTAATCTTTATAATCGTTAAATGTGTATTCTGAGCCAGTGGGACAATCATATTAATTGATGACTCCATGTCCCACGATTTCTACTTCAAACTTAGGTCTAATATTTATATTAGGGTATTTTTCCTCCCACTTTATTTGTTTCCATGTTTTAGGGTGATATGCAATCAATTCTCTCCCTATTCCGAATAGATCAGAATTGGAGGCTTGGAGTTTTTTTACTAATTTTTCTGCTTTAGCAGTCAAGTCCTTTGATAATAGAGTATTGAGTTGCTGTATCTTTTCTTCATTGGATAACTTATCCTCCGGAAACTCTAAAATGTTTACATCTACTTTCACATTAATTTCTACTTTAATATTTTCGGGTGAGGCGGATAGGACAGCTAAGTTGGAATTTACTTTGCTAAAGTTATACGAAATGTAGTTCTGAATTCTTAGTTCCTTATCATCTCTGATTTCTGAAACGAATCGAGCAACCTTTTTTTTCTGATTAGACATGATAAGAAATAAGGTAGACTCTTCCAAAGTTAGAGAACCCACTAATTCGTGTTTATGAAATAATCCTGTGCCAGCTAAAATCACCTCGTCATCCTTTAATGAAATTAAGGGTAATGCAAAGTCTTTCCCTGGATCAAACATATTTGTCCTAATGGATTGAACATTAAGTTTTGGAATTTGCGTTGATTTCTCTGCACTAGATAACAATTCAATGATGAATTCTGCGATGAGTGTATTTTTTTGTGTCATCTTTTTCAATATATCTTCAGCATTTCCCTCTGTAACAACGATATTAGCTGAGACAGAGCTATTTGGATCACGATAAAAGATGTCTAAGAATTGATAAATGTCTTTTTGAGCTAATTCCTCTCCCAATAAGAATAAACGATTTTTAGTCGGATCAAAATCGCCAGATAGTTTATTGTCCATATCTATTCTGGTTTCGCGAATGGTGTTCCCTTCTCCTTGAATTATGAAATTAGTCGGAACCCCATTCTTCATATCGCGAACAATGGCCGTCGTTTTAATTTTTTCATCTTGTTCTAAATCAAATGCAGAGGCATATACCAATCTTCCTTCTTTAAGAAGTCTCTGATCCCAACACCCTGCTAAGCAAAATACATTCACTACAATTATTACCCAAATCATACATTTTTTTATCATTCTCCTAAGCCCTTTCACTCTTTCTGAATAAAAGAGAGATTCCAAATAAGAATAAAGGAATTATCAGTAACGTGACATACGACATTATAATGACAGCTTTATTCATTAAATCAATTTCCGACTCTTTATTAGGAATTATAGAGACCCCACTCGCTATGATACCTATTAAGAAGATAAATACTGTGCGTCTTTTTTTTGAAAAAGTGATTGAACACCCTTCGGTAGCTAAAAAAATGTAGCTTGTTAATGAAGTAATGACATTGATAACCCAAAGAGAGATGAACAAGAGATCAATCCTCTCAACAATTTGTAGATATAATGATTTTACATAATATAATACGGGTTGTGGGATACTTAACAACTCCTCTGGACTAAAAATCACCACTGTGACTACTGTTAGGAAGGTGTATAACAATGTTACACAAAGATTAGCTATAGATGCTGAGAATAAAATCTTTTTTTCTCCTATATGTTGAAAGTATGGGTATAGAATGAGTAATAACTCAAATCCAAGCATTGAAAAGTAAGCTTCCTTGGCCCCTTTAAGAATATTTCCAAATCCAGAATGCCCAATAGGAAATAAAAACCTCCACTCTGCTGGATAAGTTAACATAACAATAAAGGAAATAATAATCAATAAGATGATGAGGGAGGAAACCATAACAAAAAAATTGCTGATTTCTGACACAGTTCCTTTTCCTATATAAATAGCAGTTAGTGTTAGAAGCACTATCACAATCCATCTGGGGGTAAGAGGTAAAACCCACATTTTAATGATGGCAGATGAGTACATCAATACGAGGCTAGCGACCATTACCGCATAAATAATATAAACAATGTTTATGCTGTTTCCCGCAACTTTTCCAACTAATTGGGTAGAATAGTGAAACAGTGACTTAGAAGGAAATCTCCTTCCAAGACCCCAAATCATTAGAATTAAAATTTGAATTACAATCCCTGAAACCAAGACCGACATCCAGCTGTCTTGCTTTGACTTAGAAAAAACATCAGATGGTAAACCAAGTATACCTACTCCAATTTGTGCCTGCATAATTAAAAATGTTAACTGAAAGGTAGTCAAAGTGGTTAGATTAGTCAGACTTTTCATCTTTTTTCCATCCTCTTGCGTGAGACGTCTTCCAGCGGTTTTGGGTGTTCAGATCTTTCGGTCTTACCTTCATCGACCATATAGGGCCTCTAATAATTGTATCTTTTAAAGCAGAAAAATCAAAAGGTGCCAAAGGGTATAGATACGGATGACTTAATGATTTTAGTTTACACATATGAATCAATATAATTGTCAAGCCAATAACAATTCCAAACACTCCAAACAGTGCTGCCCCTATCATGAGAGGAAATCCCAATATCCGACTAGAAGTACTTAATTCATTTGATGGAATGACAAATGAAGAAATTGCCGTGATGGCCACCACAATGACCATAGTGTTGGATACGAAATTAGCTTCTACAACAGCCGTTCCAATGACGAGTCCCCCTACAATCCCTATAGTTTGTGCAATCGGGTTAGGTAGCCTGATGGCTGCTTCCCGAAGAAGCTCAAGTGTTAATTGCATAATTGCCGCCTCTATTAAGGGAGGGAAGGGGACGAACTCCAAAGAGCCCTTAATAGAAAACACAATTTCAATTGGAATAATTTCGTAGTTGAAAGAAATTAAAGCAATGTAAAAAGCAGGGAGACATACCGTTGTGATGAAACTAAAAATTCTAATCATTCTAAAAAAAGAGCTAATTGTGGTTCTGGAATTGTAGTCCTCAGCCGTTTGAAAGAAACTAAAAAATGTGACTGGAAAAATCAATGCTGTTGGACTACCATCCATAATAAGTGCGACTCTTCCTTCCGTCAGATTGGACACAACACGGTCAACTCGCTCAGTATTTAGAAATTGTGGAAAAGGTGAATAAGTATTGTCTTGAATATATTCTTCAAATCCACCTGGTGCCTGAATAGAATCAGTCTGGATATAACTGATTCGATTTTCAATTTTTTTCAAGATTTCGGGATCTGTTATATCATATAAATAGATCAAAGCATATTTGGAATTTGATGTCTCACCAATAGTGGAAAGTGTAATCGTAAGTTTTGAACTAGAGATCCTTTCACGAATGAATTGAATGTTTTCCGAAATATTTTCTCCAAAACCTTGATGTGAACCTCTAATGATTCTTTCATTTTCTGGTTCTATTCTACCAGAATGCTCGTTAGGAAAAGGAACCAGCAACAGGGTATCTGATAAATCTTCCATGATGACACAATAGCCTTCGGGGATCATTTCAATTGCAATGTCAAGGTTTGTTGTCGTCACTAACTTTGCGCTCGTGATCACATGTTTAAGGTCATTTAAAGTTGAGTCAATTAACGGTTTTATGATATTAGTTTCCAAGCTTGTTTTATCAGTAAGAGAATCTAAAAAAAAGATTTTGATTAATTTTTCATTCATTTTTAACTCTCTTATAAATAAATCATCTGTGTGATGTAATCCATCTTGGATGTACTTTTCTTTCTGTATGATAGTGGAAATGACTCCTTGATCTAAACCCATTTTCTCATTCTGAATCTTTTTAGTATCTTGATTTTCATTACTCATTGATAAAACACCTTCTACTGTAGGGTATAAATAAAGATTTCCCAATAAGAGCATTCTTATACATTTATAAAGTAAGCTGCATTATAAATGATTAATCTAAAAAGCTTCTACAACTTTTTAAGTTTTATCTATGTTAAAAGTATTCATTAAGATAATTGTATTACTACGTCAACAATTAAATTTAAACTTAACTTGTATTTTTGAAGAAGCAATAAATTATGTCTTCTGAAAAACTTGCAAAAATAGCACTAAGTGCAAGGTTACAGAGAAATATGGTACTTCATAGTATAGAAATAGCATGCCTGCGATTGGAAAGCACATGAAATTATCGAGCACAACAATCTTTAGAAATCAGAACAATATCTTGAAAAAGTGAAGAAGTAGCCCATTGGGTACTTCTTTTTAATACATAATTATACAATCAGGAGGCCTATTAGTTAATGAATTTAACTATATAGGTGTGTTGTTGGAACATAACATAAATTTAAGTCTTCCTATCCAAAAAATGAGGTACTTTTCTTTAAAAATCGAAGGTATAGGGGATTCACAAAAATAAATTGCCTCTGGTGACACAATACAAAAAGATGTTGATAAAAAGTAGGAACCGAACCAAATTAAACTAGTTTATTAATGAAGAGCAAATTATATTGTGAGTCCCTAGTCAATTGCATTTCATAAAAATTATGGAGAGAGGGAGAACTTAGTTAAGTGTTAAGGATTTGATGGTCTAGCTTTGTCCTTCAAACTGATGTATAAGGAGCCATTCGTTTGAATCTGTGCAAAATAGACATCTTTTGCTTTTTTAACTTTTTCATTAGCCAATCTTCTGTCAAATCAAGTTCCACTAGGGTTTTCGTAAATAAGCTGGCCAACTGAAATTACTTCTGTTGGTAGGTTGGTGGTGATACACCTGCTTTCACGTCCTGTTTCGTCGCAACCTGTTCAGAAGTTTTTTGTAAAACACTAAGTTTACCATCTGTCTCAAGTTATGCATATTGTACATCTTGTACAGAGAAAATAGCTTGTTCGCGTAACATCAATCTCCATGGTTCCCTAAAGTTCCCTAACTTCTAATGCTGTTGGCTTTTATCTTCACTTCCATGAGGTATGTGGTTTCTTCGTAATAAAAATATAATTCCTAAAAAGACTGGCCAAAGAATTACAATATATCCAATATAGTTACTAGCCATAATAAGTTTTGTTTGAATTTCCTTTGAGAGTGGTAATTTTATAAGGCAAAAAATAATCACTGCAATATATATAAGTTTATATTTACTTCGCTTTACTAAAAGTGAATCTAGTCCTTTTTTTGCACACCATACATAAGCACCAACCGTTGATAAAATTAGAAATACCCACATTGTAATGCCAATAATATCGATTCTTTCTACAAAAGACAGTTCCCCTGCTTTAAATAAATTTAAAACGGAAAATTCTACGTTTTTCAATTGCCATTCTGAATAGTACATTATACTTATAGCAGTTGTAAAAAAGAATAAGAGTATACTTATCCAAATTCCTATCAAAGAATCGCGAAATGCTTTTTTCTGATTTATAATGTAAGGAAAGTAAAACATGATTAGTTCATAACCTAGAATAGAAAGGTAGCCTTCTTTAAAAGCAGTAAGAAATTCTTTAATATTGAAATTAAATAATGGAAATAAATGACTTATATTCCCTTTTTCAATAGCCCAATGTAAAAAATAAAATAAAGCAATTGATAAAAAGAAGGCAAATATGCTAAATCTTGCAATAGATTTTATACCTCCATTAACAATGTAAACAAGAATTAATAAAAAACAAATAACTGGTAAAGTAATTGTTTGCTCTTGTAGTGCTGAACTTTGTATAAGATGCATATAATCACTTATTATTCCTGCGCTAAAAACAATGAATTGAATAATAAGAAATAGGTTAATTATCTTACCAAAAGATTTTCCTAACAAAACTTCATTTATACGAAATAAATTATCATTTGGGAACTTTGAACAAAGCCAAATTATCTGCCATAAATTCACACTTGCAATAATCCCAAATAAAAGTGGCATAAATGCCTGACTATATCCCATTGAACTAAGGTTCTGTGGTAAAGTAAGGATACTTGTGCCCATCATTATATTTTGCCCTAATATGATAACATGGTAGCGATTCAATATTTTTGCATTATTATTTGCGCACAAACGTAGTTCACCCATTTTCGGTTTATAGTCAACAATGGTAATCATTTTTAATAATGAATGCTTAGATTTTTTTGAATATATCTTATATAGTATTTGAATACTTATTCGAATACGCCATTTCTTAAAATAGTAAAGGCAATATGTACATTTACTTTCATATTTTTATACTTCTTTTGTTAGTTTTGATTGTCTCACAGTTCTTCTATATTTTCCCCAAAATCCAAAAATATCTGACTCTAACTCTTGAATACGATCAATTACTCTAGATATTTCATTTTTAAGTTTCTTTTCAATGTTCTTTTCTAGTGCAGTCACACTTTTCTTCTTGTCCGATATCGTAACCTATTAATGAAGTTAACCCCACTTTATCTAGGGATATTAGACCGTACACGAATAAAAATAACATGAAATAAAATCTTCTAATCGGCAATTCTTTACTCCCTATCCTTTTTCTTCTCATTATTTTGTTCTATCTAAGAGGAGTTTATACTATCCAAGAATGATACAAGCATTAAGTTACTTATATTGCATAGAACATCTTTATAATGTTAATAATTTACTTGTGTACAATTTAAAAATCAGGAGAAAAATGCCGATGATTAGAGTATTTTTATTAATTTCCCCTTTTACTCTTTTTCTACTTACAGGCTGTTGGGATATTACTGAACCACAGAAAATGTACTATGTCTATGGAGTCGGGGTAGATTATATAGATAATCAGTATGTAATTTATTTACAGTTCATTAACTTCTCCAATGTTGCGAAATCTGAAAAAACCAGTCCTGATGCCACCCTATCTGAAATTGCACATGCTAAAGGAAAAACTATTGAAGAAGCTATTTATAAATTATATCTATCAGCTGACCAAGAAATTTATTGGGGGCATATGACTTATTTACTATTATCTGAGGATGCTTTAAAAAGTGAACTTGCTAATTCGGTATCTAGACACTTTCACAAGATTTAGGGAGACAAGATATCAAATTTACGTACATTGTACATCGGACTTTATTGAAGAAATTCTTCTAGTTACCCCTATATTAAATAAGCCACTTGATAATTCAAAATTAAGCACCCCCTTGAACACAAATACATTAGAGGCATTTACAAAACCAGTTGATTTAAGAAAATTAATTATAGGGTTGATGAACCAAGTATGAGGTAGCTTTATCATTGGTTTCTATCAATAAAAATTGGGTATCTGAAAAAGAGAATCCCTCAACCGAAACAGCCATAAATGGTGTCTGCGTAATTTCAAAAGATGGATTTAAAGGTGCTATAACTAATAATCTTGTTGGTGGGAATCGCTGGATGACAGGTCAGGATTCAACATACAACCCCATCCTCTCGATAAGAACTTTCGTTTGTATTATTTCAGAACACGCCTTTGCGTTTTGACAAGTATTAATTTGTGGAAATAAAAAAGCTTAGACTCAAATTAATGAGTATCTGGGCAATATTAAAAAATACTTTACTAAAAATATGATTTTTGTGGATCGTCTTTATGTTCTTTTTTACGAGACTCTTCAGACGAATCCATTTCCTTTTCATCATTATCTTTTCCACATCCAAACAATAATCCCGTACAAAGTATTAATGTAAGTGCGCTAAAAACAATTTTTTTCATTTATTCACCTCATTTATATTACTTCATTGAAGACTTCTAATAGGTTTAGTGTTGTGAATTCGAATTATACCTCACAATAATCGGTTTTAATTCCAGGTTTTTGCTATTAGGTGCTACGTTGTGTAATGATAATCTTTAATCCTTCAAATCACCATTGGTCATCGTACCTTGGTCGAATTTATCAAGCAATGACTTATCGATTTTCTTTTTATCAACTGATTGTTTAATGTAGTCACGTACTGCTGCCTTAGTTGTTTCATTAGTGAATAACATTTTATCAACATCCTTTGCGATTAAGTGAACAAAGCCTTTTACAAAAGAACATTACGTAAAAATGGCAAAGTGAAGCTAGTTGGTTTATCGACTAGATTACAAAAATTATTTGAAATTACTGAACTAAGTGTTTGGGGATTTCGAAACTATAAAAAGGTGGGATTAAGATAATGAAGAAATTTGACTATATTGAAATTAGGGTTCCTGCTAAACCGCAATTTGTCAGTGTTATTCGGTTAACTGTTTCTGGTTTAGCAAGCCGGATTGACTTTAATTATAATGATATCGAAGACTTAAAAATTGCTGCAAGTGAGGCTGTCACTAATGTCGTCCATCACGCTTATAAAAAAGATGGAGAAGGTGAAATCGTCATCGGATGTGCGTTATACGACAATAAAATAGAATTGATGATTGCTGACTACGGCGATGGTTTTAATTTCGAGGAAATTAAGACTAAGATTAGACCGTACCATCCTGAAGAAAATATTGCTGGGCTAAGAGAAGGTGGGTTAGGACTTTATTTAATGGAAACTTTGATGGATGAGGTGATGATCAATAACGATGGTGGCGTAACTGTCTTTATGACAAAGTATATCACTAGGGAGCATGTGGAAAAAAATGTTGAAAGAGTCACTACATAAATCTTCTCCCAAGGAAGATTTATTAAAGTGGGTTGAATTGTACAAGTCAACAGCTTAATGAGGCTGATACTGATAAATAATGCGTAGAGAGAAAATAGAGGATCACTATAAGTAACTCGTTTGATTTTAAATTAAGGATTTATAATACTTTGTACAATAATGAAGGCGGAATGCTTAGGAGTGATTCCCTTTATTTACAGTCTTGCTATAATGACAATTGTTATTTAGTGAGCCCCTATACACACTTAGTTAAAGAAAACTTGAAATAGATATTGTGCAGTATAAAGAAAAAATAAAATCCCTTTAAAAAAAAGCAGTGATTTATAGCTTTAAATGATTTAATCCCTAAAAAGAAGTTAATAATGTCAATAGTTCTTTTTTAGAAGGGAGTTAAATTTTGAACGTCTTTTATTTAACAATAGAAATTGTTATTGGTTTTTTTCTGTTATTCATTCTTGTGAAAATCGTGGGGAAGAAAATAATAAATCAAGTATCTCCTTTTACATTCATAGCTGCTATAGTACTTGGAGAATTATTAGGTAATGCTCTTTATGATGAAAAAGTAGGAGTTCTTTACATTATTTACTCTATGGTATTATGGGCATTACTTTTGTTAATTGTTGAAATTTTAGGTCAGAAATTTCTAAAGCTGCGTCTAATATTTGAAGGAAAACCATCTGTTTTAATACGAGATGGAGTTATAAATAGGGAACAGTTGAAAAAAAATAGGATGAATATTAATCAACTTCAAAGTCTATTGCGTCAATCCGAAACATTTTCTATACGAGAAGTAGCTTATTGTTATTTAGAATCCAATGGTTCTATTAGTATATTGAAGAAATCACCTTATCAAAAAACTACAAGAGAAGATTTTAATAAACCATTAAAAAAAGTGCATGTTCCAGTTACCATAATTAGAGACGGTAAATTGTTAGTCAATGAATTAAGGGATATTGGGAAAAATGAGGAATGGTTGAAGGTTCAACTTAAGACCCAAAACATAATGGATATTAGAGATGTTTTTATAGCTGAATGGTTAGAAAATGATGGATTGTTTGTCCAAACCTTTAGTTAAATTTAAATATATTTTCTACTATATCTTTTTATCAAGTTGTAAAAGACCTAAGAAATATATGGTTAAAATAAAAATTAGTAGGTGAAAAAATGGGTAATTATGTAAATTGTAAAATGTGGACTGTTTGCATGATTCAAAAAGAAGATAAGGTTTTACTACTTGATAGACAACATGATCATTTCAAAGGGTTTATTCCACCTGGTGGAAAAGTTGAATTTCCAGAAAGTATTGTGGAAAGTGCAATTAGAGAAGTAAAAGAAGAAACGGGTTTAGAAGTAAATAACCTTATCTTTAAACGTCTCTATGAATATGTAAATCCAGTTACTATGGATAGATATATGATTTTTAACTACATCACAAAAGATTTCAAAGGAGAATTACTTGAAGATGCACCAGAAGGAAAGGCCATTTGAGTAAATATAAATGAAGCAGATAGCCTTCCGATGCAGGAATCTATTCGAAGAAGATTCCCTTTATTCTTTAAAGAAGGGACATTTGAAATACAAGTTGAATGGAATCATGCAGAAAATAAAGAGGGAAAAGTTACAATAAAGAAGACTTAACTAACGAGTGTGATTGTTCAATTGAACCGTAGCTTTTCACTATTGTCCAGGTTAGTTCGATACATATATAAATTAGTTGGTTAAAGAAAGGTCAAATTTATTTTAAGGTTATTTTTGGGAGGAGATAAGCAATGAGGGCACCTTATCAAGTTTTGGTATTTCCTTATACAATCACTGACAATTCCGTTGAATATGCAATTTTTAAGAGAAGTGATTATGGGTATTGGCAGGGGTTAGCTGGTGGTGGAGAAGAGGGTGAGACTCCTATTGAATCAGCTAAAAGAGAAGCATTTGAAGAGGCTGGCATTACCAGAGATCATCCATATATTGAATTAGATTCTATGTCTTCACTACCAGTAGAAGATGTAGTTGGGAATTTCCTTTGGGGAGAAGACGTTTATGTATTAAAAGAATTTTCTTTTGGTGTTAAAGTTCCTACAAAAGATATATCTTTATCCAAAGAGCACCTTCACTATAAATGGTTATGTTTTGAAGAGGCAGTAACGCTTTTGAAATGGGATAGCAATAAAACGGCGTTATGGGAATTGAACAAAAGGTTATTACATCGGTTAAACACCAATCAAAAGTTTGTGAAAGAGTATATTTAGGCTAACCGGTGCTTTACTTGAAGAACACGTAGTTGCATAGGCAGCTAATTTTTTTAATTAACGAGCCTATTATTGAATACCATTCTTGTATGACTTTTCGGGAAGTAAAAACGAAGGATTTTTAATTCACTCAAAAAACAAGCCTGCTCAAATTAACGCATAAGCAGGCTTGTTTTTAATTTAATTAAAAGTGGTTATAAAGATTTCAGTTTTCTGTTGTTTTATTCTATTGACTCTAGATAACGATAAAGTGTTGATTTACTAATACCTGTTTCATTCTTAATATCCAGTAATGTGCTATTTCCAGACTGATACATCTCAATTGCCTTTTTTACATTTTCATCTGACTTCTTAGGTCTCCCAATTGACTTTCCTTTTGCTTTCGCTTCAGCCATTCCCAAAGTAGTTGATTGCTTTATGATATCACTTTGAAATGTTAAAAAGAATTGTAAAACTTGTCCTAGTTGCATTTCAAGAATTTGTTTGGACGTAATATTTTCCTCCATAAAATGAATTGTTACTTGATCTCTTTTACAAATTTTTAGTAAGTCTTCTAAATGCCTAGTTGTATCTGCGATGCTAAAGAAACGAAGTACCTGAATGGTATCGTCTTTTTCTATGGTCATGAGTAATTCTTCAAGAACTAATCGCTTTTTCGCACGACCATGATTTTCAGTAAATAGATGGTCACAATTCTTTAAAGCAGCAGTTTGAATTTGCATATCCTCATCATTATATAAGGGTCGTTGATAACCGTAAATCATATAATTTCACTCCATTTTAGTTCCACAAAGGTTCCTTTTTGGGAAAAGTGTGCTATGATATTTTCAAAGATTATATTGTAGTCAAGAAGGAGAATATCATGCAAAGTTTAAAGCAACAATGGTTTGGTAATGTGCGTGGTGACATCTTGTCAGGGATTGTCGTCGCCTTAGCACTTATACCAGAAGCAATAGCCTTTTCTATTATTGCTGGTGTCGATCCAATGGTCGGACTTTATGCGTCCTTTTCTATTGCTGTTATTATAGCATTTGTTGGGGGAAGACCGGGAATGATTTCTGCCGCAACAGGAGCAATGGCACTCGTGATTGCAGATTTGGTGACAGACCATGGGTTACAATATTTATTAGCAACAACAATTTTAACAGGAATTATTCAAGTTTTATTTGGTGTAGTTGGAATTGCTAAGCTCATGCGTTTTATACCGAATTCCGTCATGATTGGATTTGTTAATGCACTAGCAATCTTAATTTTCATGGCTCAAGTACCACACTTTTTACGGGAAGGGTATATAACGTATATATTTATCGTGGTCACATTATGTATCGTTTACATTTTACCTCGATTCATTAAAGCAATACCTGCACCGTTAATTGCGATTATCCTGTTAACGGCTGTAACATTCATTTTTAATTTTGAACTAAAAACGATAGGAGATTTAGGTGCGATTTCACAGAGCTTACCGCATTTTTTCATTCCAGACGTACCATTCAATTTTGAAACGTTAGCGATTATTTTCCCTTACGCACTAGCATTAGCGCTTGTTGGATTAATGGAATCACTAATGACCGCACAAATTGTTGATGATATGACGGATACAAAATCCAATAAAAATATCGAGGCACGTGGACAAGGAATTGCAAACATCGTTAATGGTTTCTTTGGAGGTATGGCGGGATGTGCAATGATCGGACAGTCGATGATTAACGTAAAATCAGGTGGACGAGGACGCCTATCAACACTTGTGGCTGGGATGTTCCTAATGTTCTTAATCCTAGTACTTGGCAACATCGTGATCGATATTCCAATGCCAGTACTTGTTGGGATTATGATCATGGTAAGTATCGGTACATTTGATTGGGGATCGTTTAAGTATATTGTCAAAGCACCTAAAAGTGAGGCATTCGTTATGCTCGCAACGGTAGCTGTAGTTGTCTATACAGATAACTTGGCGATTGGAGTAGTATTAGGGGTAATTTTAAGTTCATTATTCTTTGTCGCAACGATTTCAAAGGTACGAATACATCAAGATAACGGTACATTTATTGTAGAAGGTCCTTTATTCTTTGCCTCTACACAAAAATTTGTCCAAACACTTGAAGCAGTTAAGGCTGATATCGTTACAATCGACTTAACAAGTAGCCATTTATGGGATGAATCAGCAGTTGGTGCAGTCGTAAAAGTCGTCACGAAGTTAGAAGAGCAGGGGAAAACAGTCAAAGTCATTGGCATGAACCCAGCGAGTGAAAAATTATATAACCAATTATTAAATGTAAGTGTATCACATTAAGGGGGATACATTATGTATAAGCATATTTTATTGGCTGTTGATGGTTCTGAGAATTCAGTGCGTGCCGCAAAAGAGGCAGTCAAAATTGCTTCTGAGAATTCATTGATTGAAATGGTGTATGTGGCAGATTTTGAAAAGGCAAAAACAGAAGTGTTACATGCTGCATCTAGTGATAGTTTACTATTAGAACGTAAACGAAAGGTAGCACCAGTAGAAGAAGTTTTAAGAGTTGCTGGTAGTAATACAAAATTAACGATTTTACATGGTACACCTGGTCCTAAAATTGTAAAGTACGCAAATGAAAAGCAAGTTGATCTAGTTATCATTGGTAGCCGAGGCTTAAATACATTACAAGAGATGGTGTTAGGAAGTGTAAGCCATAAAGTTATGAAACATGTTCATTGCCCAGCGTTAATTGTGAAATAGTGAGGTCTATTAATCCCAATACAAGGGAAGGAGAAAACTTCTGATGCGTAAATATGATACGCCTTTGGCTATTTTCTTTGCTCTATGCTCCACCTGTTTACTGATTGCATTTATATTTAATCACGATTTACTTGATTGGGCTTTTGCAAGACATCATAATCAGTTTTCTTGGTATATTAGACCTATATTTATAATTCCTTTTTGTTTTTTTGCCTTCAAAAGGAGCCTTGCCGGAATCTCCTTTACTCTGTTCTGCATTTTCACATCCATGTTTTGGTTCCCTGAACCGACTACTGTAGATACAATAGTGCAAGAATTTCTTCAATATGAAGTCGATTATTTAACTGGGGATTGGGAATTGGGTAAAATTTTGCTTACATTAATGGTACCACTATCTTTAACCCTCTTAGCTCTTGCTTTCTGGCAACGAAACATTTGGTTCGGCTTCTCGATTATGGCCTTTATAGCAATAGGGAAAGTAGGATGGAGTATCCTATTTGTAGGGAACTCTGGCAAATCTATAATTATTCCAGCAACATTTGGTCTTATAGTATGTATGGTATTTGTTTATCTCGGAATTACACGAAGTAAGAGGCAATAACCTTGTAAAGAAATAGAAGGGATGTATGTTGCGTAAACGACAATGCGAGAAACGAAGCAATATCTTATTGATGTTTTTAACGATGATATGGTTAGCGTAATAGAAAATTCAATTGTAAAAAAATAAGTGAAATTTGAATAAAAAATATTTATTATTATACTGTAAATGGCGCAATCCTTTCTTCTGGAATGCGTCTTTCTTCGTCTAAAAGTCAAATTTAGAAAGCAAATTATAAATGTTGTGCAACTAACGGGTGTGATTGTTCAATAGAAGCGAAGATTTCCACTAATGTCCAGGTTAGTTCAATGCATATATAATTCCAAAAAATAAATAATAAAGGAAGTAAGGTCACTTTCTGGTATAATTATGTATTTGAGATAATTAGGAGGTATATATGAAGACAAATATTTTAAATATACAAGAGGAAGCAAAAAAAATTGTAGAAAAAGTTGCTTATATTTATCAATATCATACAAGAGAGGATTTTATAGGTTTAATTGTTCACGGTTCCGTTGTAAAAGGTGGCATTATTCCAGGTTCAAGCGATATTGATTTTCATCTTTATTGAAACGGCTTTTGAAAAACAAGGTATACTGCCATTGGAATTATATCTAAAAATTCATCGAGACTTAAGCAAAATTGATATAAAACCATTTAGGTATATTCAATGTGATGCATTAACAGATAAATTGCCAGAGGGATTTATTGGTCCAGTTCCTGGCACTTATCAAATTGTGGCTGGAAGGCTACCAGTAGAGGAAGCATCAAATGGACAATTGAAGCAAACGGCATTACAATCATTAAATGATTTAACTGATGTTCCTAAGTATTTTTCTACACTATTAGACCACGGAAAAGAGAGACTAACGAGAGTTGTACGTTTACTCAATACACAAGTTTCCCCAACCATTTATCACGTCCTCACTTTAATACATCAAGATGCCATTGCAATATGGCAGATGCCAAAAAATAAGGCAATACACATATTACCCGAAGAAATGAAAAAATTTGCAATTCAATTTTATGAATGTGCTAAAAGGTATTACCCTGATGAAATATCGGTTAATGATGCTTTAGGTATGATTGAAAATGGCGCAAAGTTCTTCGAAAGTGTAAATTTCTGGTTCAAACGAAACGAAAGTAAGATTATAAGTCAATGTTTTTCCACAAACGGGCGCCTTAATTGAAAAGGATAGCAAAACCCCGAAGCAACAATCTTTGAGAGAACTGTCTATACAATTAAAGGAAGCAGTTTAGTTTTATATTTTTGGGATTTAAAGATATAAGGAGGAAAAGGCATGCAAATACTGTTAATTCGCCACTGAGAATGTGAAGCAGATATTTTAAACGTACATGAAGGGAGAGTTTTGAGAATGGAGAGACATTCATAGAATTTCGAATGAGAATAGAAACGATATTTTCAAAGATTGTGATAGGAGATACATATGAAAGTATAGCGATTGTTGCTCATGGTGGAGTAATTAATAATATATTACGTGCTTTTTACCAAATGCCAATCAATATGGATTATTATTTTAAAATTGGAGATACGGGAATTAGCCTAATTGAACTTACTGAAAAGGAAAAGGTAAGTCACATTCTAAATGATACGAATCATTTAGATAATAGGATAACTTTCTTAAAAATCTTGTTCCACTTTTTAAGAAACCTATTTAATCAATAGAATTCCACCGTTAATTTTAAAACGGTGGACTTTATAACGAAATTAAGGTTACAGGATACTTTTATTCAAATATTATTTCAACGCTACCGGAGGAGATTTATTTGCGGACAGATATAGATAATTGGGAATCAATCACCACAACAGAAATTAATAAGCTCTTTTCTATTATTCCGATTAAATGGGGTATTGGAGGGGGATGGGCTTTAGATTTATATTTAGGCGAACAGTCAAGGGCACATGAGGATATTGATGTAATAATACTTCGAGAGGAACAATTGACCGCCTATAATCATTTGTCAAGTGATTGGATGTTATACAAAGCAGAGAATGGGAAACTTGTTCCTTGGCAAGAAGGTGAGTTTTTAAAAACCACAAATGATATCTGGGTTACAAAAAGCAGTAGTTCTCCCTGGGCTTTTCAAATTATGTTAGTAGAGACAGAGCAACAATCCTGGATTTACAGGAGAGAAAAATCTATTCGAAGAAGATTAGAGGATATATTTTTAAGAACAGATGATGAGATACCTTACCTGAGACCCGAAATTCAACTCCTTTATAAAGGTGGTAGCTCAAAGGTTAGAGAAAAAGATTTTAAAGATTTACAAATTATGCTTCCACATTTACTGCCTGAACAAAGGGATTGGTTAAAAATGACTTTGAAAAGACAATTTCCAACTGGTCATTCGTGGCTTGACTATATCTAAGAGTGAAATGTGATTGAAAACAGAAGTTATTATTAATTCCGAAAATTAGGAATCTTATTCAACAATCGGCCGCTTTCCGTAATAAGGAAAGCGTCTTTATTCATAGAAAGGGCCAGATTGTGCAATAAATATAGCTAATAGATGCATTCGGAAATTTTCTTTAAACAGTAATCATTGCTACTTTGATAATATTTCTTATTTTTACGGATAAACATACAACTAATTTTCAATGAAAGACGTTTCTAAAACAATTGCATATGATAATACGATGAATCTGTGAAGGGAATGATTAAATGTATTATCAATCTAACGGGTATCCATATCAAACCCCTTATTATGGAAATGCATCAATGCATCATTATATGGAATACCCGAATTACTGGACATACCCTTATGGGGCAACTCCTGCAAATCAATTAAATCCTTATCATGCTACCAATGGTAATAATGAAATAATGTTAAAAGATTATGGGGCTAACCCATTTGTCATTAATATTAACGAGGCGTCAAAGAAAAACAATACGTATCGTTCAGCTTTATGGACAGGAAAGCATTTACAGCTAACATTAATGAGTCTAAATCCAGGAGAAGATATTGGACTAGAAATGCATCCTAATGTCAATCAATTCTTACGTATAGAGCAGGGTCAAGGGGTAACTCAAATGGGCGAGAGTAAAGATAATTTAACCTTTAAAAGAAATGTCCATGATGATTTTTCCATTTTTATCCCTGCCGGAACATGGCATAACTTAACAAATACAGGAAGTATTCCACTAAAACTGTATTCAATCTATTCCCCGCCTAACCATCCGTTTGGAACCGTTCACCCTACTAAAGCTGCAGCAACGGCTGGAGAAAAGGGTAACAATAACAGTAATGGAAATACCGTTATTTCTGGCAAGACTCCAGATGAATGGGTGCGGTACACGGAATTCTTGGTAAATGAAGGATTAGAGGATGTTCAAAGAGGAATAAATCCAACACACATTCTTCAGGAATTTATTCTTATGGGGGTTCTAGTAGGAAAAGGATATTCTCCAGAAAAGGCATATGAGACAGTGGAAGAATGGGAACGGACAGGGGAATCTAAACTTCTACAACAAAGCAAAAATATGTAGAAAAACTTTTAAAGATAATGGATACAGATATCATTCAATTAAGACACTCATGTAGAAATGGGTGTTTTTTTGTTATAGGGCCATAATTTGAATAAAATACAATAATTAAATAGTACGCGCTAATTCTAATGAATTTGTTTTAAGAGAGTTGAAATAAGAAATTTTCAAATTGGGCAAATTTCTGTTGCAATTCAAAACATTAAAACATAGTATAAGAATATAGTTATATACATATTAATTCACCTTTCCTTAACGAGGTGATTTTATATAAATTGATATATAAGCAAATAATTATATAAGGAGCTCAGATAAATGGAAAACACACTAATTGAAAAACAACTAAAAGCAGCAGCTGATTTAAATCGTATTAAATTACTTGCATGCATGAAAAATGGGGAGGTATGTGTGTGTGATTTGGTGGATGTGCTAGGAATATCACAACCAGCCGTTAGTCAGCATCTACGAAAATTAAAGGAGGCAGGCATTATTACGGAACGAAAAGTAGGGACTTGGAAACATTACCGTTTAGTAGAGGAACAAACGCCACTGATGAAGGGGATTTTAGAACAAATTCAGCCTTTAAACGGGTGCAACTGTGGCACAGATTGCTGCCATGTAGGGGGAAATACAAATGAGTAATGAATCATTAACCAAACAGCTTTCTTTTTTAGATCGTTACCTTACCCTTTGGATATTCGTTGCGATGGGAATAGGTGTTGTATTAAGTATCACCATGCCTAATGTTGGTGAAGCGTTAGAGTCCATGTCTATTGGCACAACGTCTATACCGATTGCTATCGGGTTAATTGTCATGATGTATCCCCCATTAGCAAAAGTAAAGTATGAAGAAATGTGGCGCGTGTTTAAGGATTGGAAAGTGCTATTACTATCACTTTTACAAAACTGGTTACTAGGCCCGTTCCTCATGTTCTTTTTAGCGATTATCTTTTTACATGATTACCCAGAATATATGGCTGGACTCATTATGATTGGCTTAGCTCGATGTATTGCCATGGTGATTGTGTGGAATGATTTAGCGCGTGGAGACCGTGAATATGTAGCTGGTTTAGTTGCATTTAACTCTATTTTTCAAATTTTAACATATTCTATTTTTGCTTACTTTTTCTTAAATGTATTACCTGGTTGGTTTGGTCTAGAGAATTTCCATGTATCTATTTCTATGTGGGAGATTACAAAGAGCGTTCTAATTTACTTAGGAATACCATTTGCTGCAGGGTTCCTCACACGATGGGTAGGGATTAAAACAAAAGGAAAACAGTGGTATGAGGAAAAGTTCTTACCGAAAATTTCACCACTGACTCTAATTGCACTGCTGTTCACGATTGTGATGATGTTTGCTTTAAAGGGAGAGCAATTAGTAGAACTGCCACTTGATGTAGTGCGGATTGCTATTCCATTATTTATTTACTTTGTGATCATGTTTACTGTGTCATTCTTCTCTTCCCGTAAAGTTGGGGCATCTTATCCTGTCACAGCAGCTCTTTCTTTTACAGCTGCAAGTAACAACTTCGAGCTAGCGATCGCCGTGGCAGTTGGCGTGTTTGGCCTTCACAGTGGCGTGGCATTTGCTGCTGTTATTGGTCCACTTGTAGAAGTACCTGTTCTCATCGGACTTGTATGGGTTGCCTTACGTTGGCAGAAAAAATACTTTAAAACCATTAAATTATAAGGAGCAATTACTATGACAAATACACTTTATTTCTTATGTACAGGAAACTCATGTCGAAGCCAGATGGCTGAAGGATGGGCAAAGAAATTACTCCCTACCAATTGGACAGTTAAAAGTGCTGGTATTGAAGCTCATGGCGTAAATCCGAATGCTATTAAAGCGATGGCGGAGGTAGGGGTTGATATTTCAAATCATACATCCGATTTAATTGATTTTGAGACATTAAACAACGCCACATTAGTTGTCACTTTATGTGGGGATGCAGCTGATAAATGCCCAATGACACCTCCTAACGTTCGTCGTGAGCATTGGGGATTTGAAGATCCAGCGAAAGCGACAGGTACTGATGAAGAGAAGTGGGCTGTATTCCAAAATGTTCGTGATGCAATTGGTAAACGCATTGAACAATTTGTAGCTGAGGAGCTGAAATAAATTGAAAAAAATTCATATCTATGAGCCAGCAATGTGCTGTTCTACAGGCTTATGTGGACCCTCTATAGACCCAGAATTATTGCGTATGTCATTTATTATGAATAATTTAAAGAAAACAAACATAGAAGCAAAAAGATTTAATCTTACAAACGAGCCAAATGCTTTTGTAGAAAACGAAGCAATCAATCAACTATTAATGTCAGAAGGAATGGAAGCCTTGCCTGCAACATTTGTGGATGGAGAATTACTTTGCAAAGGGGTCTATCCAACAAATGAACAATTTTCACAGTGGTCAGGACTTTCAGAAGACGAATTACTAAAAAAGCCAAAAGTACGCTTGTCACTAAAAGGAGATGCGTAAGATGGAACGCTTTACAAGAAGTCATTTCCCAGACACCCCATTCCTGTTTTTTACGGGGAAAGGGGGCGTTGGGAAAACATCGGTTGCGTGTAGCCTATCAATAGCCATTGCAAAGGAAAGGAAAAAGGTACTTTTAATTAGTACAGACCCCGCATCCAACTTACAAGATATTTTTGGCCAAACGCTTTCTAATAGTCCAACAAAAATTGAAGGCATAGACAATTTATTTGCAATAAATTTGGACCCTGAACAGGCGGCACAGCATTACAAAGAGCAAATGGTTGGTCCGTACCGTGGAAAACTACCTGATGTGGTATTACAAAATATGGAGGAGCAACTTTCTGGTGCTTGCACAGTAGAAATTGCTGCTTTTAATGAATTTGCAACACTATTAACTGATACTTCAGTCATTGGAAATTTTGACACAGTCGTGTTTGATACAGCGCCAACAGGGCATACGTTACGATTATTACAACTGCCTTCTGCATGGTCTACGTTTCTAGATGATAACACGACTGGTACCTCATGTTTAGGTCCTTTAAAAGGGCTAGAACAGCAACGAGAAGTCTATAAAGAGGCAGTTGAACGTTTAAAGAATGCTAATCAAACAACGTTAATGTTAGTGACACGTCCTGAAGAAAACCCTTTAAAGGAAGCAGCACGTGCTTCTCAGGAGCTGTTTGAAATCGGTATTCAAAATCAGACATTACTAATTAATGGATATATGAGTAATGTCTACTCTACTGATGATATTGAAGAGGCTTTCATTGCGCATCAAGCTGATGCATTAGCAAGAATTCCTGATGAACTAAATCGATTTGAGCATTTCTACTTACCATTTGTACCATACTCATTATCAAGTATTGAGCGTCTGCAAGCATGGATGACTGACCAAGAAGTTGTATATGAAGATGAATCAAATGAAGAAACTAAGATTCCTGAGATAGAAGAAATGATTGCGGATTATTTAGAACGTAAGCCGAAACTCATTTTTACGATGGGTAAAGGTGGGGTTGGAAAAACAACGGTGGCTTCTTATATTGCATTACGATTAGCGGAAGAGGGTACTCATGTACATTTAACTACAACAGATCCTGCCGCACATCTCAATTGGACATTCGGTGATGACAACGTTAAAAATTTAACGATAAGTCGTATTGATCCAAAAGCAGAAGTGGCAAACTATGAAGCAGAAGTGCTTGCAAAGGCAAGTGAAACGATGAATGAGGAAGGTTTAGCATTTGTGAAAGAGGATTTGGCTTCTCCTTGTACAGAGGAAATAGCTGTATTCAGAGCATTTGCTAACGTGGTAGAAAATCATCAAGATGAAGTCATTATTATTGATACCGCACCAACAGGGCATACGTTGCTTTTACTAGACGCAACAGAAGCTTATCATCGGGAAATAAGCCGTTCACAAGGGGATATTCCTCCAGCTGTTTCTAACCTGTTACCAAGGTTGCGTGATGCCTCTTATACGAGTGTTGCCATTGTAACTCTTCCTGAAGCAACACCTGTTTATGAAGCTTCGCGCTTACAAGAAGATTTACACCGTGCTGGATTATCTGTTGATTGGTGGGTTGTTAATCAGACATTTTCATCTATCTATACAACAAGTCCAACATTAATTCAAAAACAACAAGCTGAAACAAAATGGCTAAAAGAAGTTAGATCCATCAGCAATAATCAATTTGTGGCCATTCCATGGGTAAAAACGCCACCGGTTGGAACACAGGGCTTACATGAATTAAAAGGAGAGAATAACAAATGAAAATGAGTCCAGAAGGTAAAAATTATTTAGAACAGGTATTAGCTGATTCAGAGGTTAAAACGCTTCGTTTCTTTGGTATTGCAGGCTGCTGTGGAGTTAATTTAGGTGTAGGCTTAGAAGCACCAGCAGAAGAAGATGCAATTCAAACAATTGAAGGTATCGAAGTCGCAATTCATCCTGATATTGCACCGCAATTAACAGATGTTACGATCCATGCAGAAGAAGAGAATGGTGAACTAGGTTTAGTATTAGTTGGATACTCACCAACATCTTGCTAACGAGTGATCCTGATCCTAAATATACTGTCTGTCGTAACAATTATTCAATCCGTTGAATGGAGGATACAATAATGACAGTAAATCATGCTAGCGTATTAACTAAAGATTATTTTATCGCTTATTTAAAGTTAATTATGAATAGTAGAGAATACACATTGATACAGGCTAAAGAGTTTGCTTTTGATTTCTTCTTTAAAGGAGATATGGATCGTTACGGCACTTCTACATGGTTGCAATTTGAAAAAGCTATAATAGAAATTGATAAAATCATGTGTGAAATTGAAGTGTGTTAATACTATCACAAAAGCTTAATAAAATACGTCTAGCTAACTGCTAGACGTAAAAAATACATTTTATATAAGAGAATGCTTATATAAAGAAGAAGAGGAGAAGGTAATAATGAAAACACTAAATATAATCAACCAAAATGGCTCTTGTTGTACTACTACAAAGGATATTGAAGTACAGAAGAGTGTTAATAAATCCAACAAGAATTTACCGATTGTCATAATTGGCGCAGGTCCCATTAGATTAGCTGCAGCTGCTTATTTAGTGGAACAAAAGTAAGCGTTTATTTTACTTGAGGCTGGGCGTGAAATAGCACACTATATTCGTACCTAGGGGCATGTTACACTATTTTCACCATGGCGATATAATTTTAATAAAGCGGCTAAAGCTTTATTAGATGACTCCGGATGGGTAGCACCTAATTTAGATACGTTACCGACAGGACATGAATTAATAGATCTATATTTAAAACCTTTGTCTGAGCTGGTACAAATAAAGCCTAACATTCAATTGAACGCAAAAGTAGTAGGGATTTCACGACAATTGAATGATAAGATGAAGACAAAAAATCGAGTAGAACAGTCCTTTACTATTTATATTGAACAAGAGAATGACATCCGTATGATTGAGGCGAGAGCAGTTATTGATGCGACGGGTACTTGGGGGAATCCAAATCCTAAGAGATATGCCAATAAGAAGATTGCAGTTATTGGTGGTGGCCATTCAGCTATCAATACATTATTGACACTTGCGGAATTACAAGAAGAGAACCCATCAACAAAGCTAGTGTGGATTATGCGTAAAAAGTCTGTAGAAGAAGCCTATGGTGGCGAAGAAAAAGATGCATTGGCAGCACGTGGCGCACTCGGTGTTCGCATTCACGAATTAGTAGATACAGGTAAGGTTGAAGTAATAACTCCTTTCTATATCTCACAGGTAAAGAAAGAAGAGAACATCCATATTGTTGGTACTATAAACGGAGAACCAAAAGTATTAACAGGATTTGAAGAGCTTATTGTCAATGCAGGAAATAGACCAGACCTATATTTCCCTCCTTACTGGAAGCGGGAAGGGACTAAACGCTAAGTTCTATTCTTTATATTTCTCATCATAGTATTAACACAAATTTTTCTAAAATGGGGTTATTACTTATTACTAAATTTGAAATTTTGCTTACACGCCGCCAAAAATTATTAATATTATGTTAGCCCCAACATAGTCCCAAAACTAGCCCCAACTGTGTGCATTTTTTTGCGTTAATCTGCATTGTAAAGAAAAAGGAAAACCCCAAAAGCTGCATAGAACAGGCTTTTGAGGGCTTTGTAGGGTACATATTACAAATAAAAAATTAGTCTATTGAACAAATGGAGGTATAAAAAATGAACGTAATGAGCGAGCAGGAACTACTAGAAAAAAGAATTAATGAAATATTGGAGCAAAGTTTTTTAGGGCCTTATTTGAAACAATTAACTATCACAGATATTAGATTTAATGGAACACAATTGAGGATACAAGATAATGAAAAAGGACGATATTTAGCGCCAGACCAACCAAGCAAGGAAGAAGTGCAGAGGCTAGTGAAACAAATTTCTGATGTTCAAAAAAGGAATTTTTCACATAGTGAACCACAATTGGATACGGAAATTGGAATTTTGCGTATTAGTGCAACACACCAACGTATTAGTCCAGACGGTATTAATTTAGCAATCCGTATTTCTCGTCCACATTTAGCTATTAGTTCAATTGCTGATTTAGTGACAGGAGAGCATGAACCACTTGAAAGATTATTTAATGTATTAATGCTCTCAGAAGACAACCTAGTAATTTGTGGACGAACAGGTTCGGGGAAAACTGAATTCCAAAAGTTGTTAGTTGGATATACAGAAGAAGATGCAAATATTTTCTTAATTGAAGATACACGTGATAGTCATATTAAAGCATTATATCCTGAAAAGGATATTACGAGTTTAAAGACAATACCAGGAGTCTTTGAAATGAGCGATGGTGTGAAAACAGCACTTCGAAATAATCCTGATTGGACCATTATCGCTGAAACACGTGGGGCAGTTTCAGCAGATGTATTAGATAGTGCTAAAACAGATCATGCTATTATTACAACACTTCATGCCAAAGGAGCTAAGAATATTCCTTCCCGTTTTATTCCAATGATACGTCAATCGCCAGCATATGCCATTATTGAAGATCAATTAATTGGTAGTGAAATTGTAGAATTTCTACGTTGGGGTTGTTATTTACAAGGGAAAAGAAAGAAAGGAGGAAAAACTATACGGAGGGTCAAAGAGTTGATGGAATATACAGATTTTACTTCTAAGGGTGCAGTAGGAAACTATGTGTATAGAGAAGTGAAAGTAAGGGACCAAAAAACAGGCAAATATCGTATTGAACAGCGTTATCACCCTTTATCAGAAAAGACATTGGCAGAACTAGAGGATAAAGAATTAATTCATTTAGTTCCAGAAGAATTTTTGCCAAAAGGAGGCAGTAAACAGTAATGAAACAATTATTAAAAGAAGCACGCGCTCTATTTTATGGCTGGGAAATCGCGTTTTATTTATTTATCTGGTTTTTGGCAAACTATCAGTTTTTCTATCTCATTTCAAAAGAGCGTACTACAAGTATTATTGTCGGCTGTATAGGTGCTCTTTTTTTCTTCTTTGTCTTTACCGTAAAAAATCGCCAATTAAAAAAGTACCAAATGCATATAAGTGAGTTATTAAAGTATGTCACGAACATGATTTTCTTTCTTCAAACAGGTGAAAATGTGCTTCATGCACTCAAGGAAACGAAAGCCACAGTTCATCCAGACATACAAAATGCTATTGAAGTCAGTATTCAGCAACTAGAAAAAGAGGCCAAGTTAAATACAAATCAGTTTGAAAAATATGATTTTCCAACCTTAGATCAGTTTCATCAAAATTTAAAAATTAAATATGAACATGGTGGTAATCCGGATGACTTATTTAGCCAAATACATAAAAACATGATATTTGAGCTAAAGAAACGTGACGAATTATACCGTAAACGTAGAGGTTTTGCGATGGCTGTGTATATGTTGCTTGGCATGGTAATGGGGATCTCATTAATGTTGCGTTTTATCGTAGGGGAACTATGGGACACGTTTTTAAACGTTGGCTTTGCTGGCATAAGTGTGTTACTAATAACACAAGTATTTGCCCTTTTGAACCTATACTTTTTACAGAAAAGAAGTATGGATATATCGATTCGCTACTAATTTGTTCATTACTAGAGGATTCGCCAAAAATGGCGAGTCCTTTTGAGATTTAAGTTTTGAGTGTTTGTAAAGTTCTTTGTTTTGTTGTAATTAACAACAAAATGTGTTATAGTTATATTAAAAGAGAATTTCAATAGAATATTTGAGGAGAGCATTATGACTGAGGTATATTTGAGTCAAACTGATATAGGGAAAATGACTGAAAAAGTTGGTTGGGGCGATCAACGTAAAATCGCTGTTTTAATCAATAGAAATCAATTTCCTCCACATGATGTTCGTATTGGTAGTACCAAAGGGTGGAAAAAAGAAACTATTGATAAGTGGTTTAAAGAAGTGGTGGAAAAAGGTTTGCAGAAAAAGTGAAAATATATTAAAACATTTTGAAGGGATGCAGGGAGTGTCCTCTTGTGATCGAAGCCACAATTTTAAGGAGCTAAAACTATGAGAAAAAAAACGCATGAAGAAAATATGGAAGAAGTAAAAGCTGTTCTAGCGTTCGAAGGCTTAGAATTAACGCCAGAGTTTGAACAATTAATTCTAATGGAGGCTAAAGGAGAGATTACAACTTCTCAGATGCATGAAATGGCAATGGAGATATTGGACAATGGAAAAGTTCAATCAATCTAAATATTGTTACCCTAATTCAATCGTTTTAATTAATAAATTCAATATTCATGACCAACAAAAATTGGATCAACTAGAAGCACTCTATGTTGGAAAACGTTTGAAAGAGTTGAGAGAAGAGCCACTGTATGGGACTTTTGATTTTTCTCATTTGAAATCTATCCATAGATACATTTTTCAAGATATTTATGACTTTGCCGGAGATATACGGGATGAAAATATATCGAAAGATCATTTTCAATTTGCTAATTCATTGTATATTGACGATCAAGGAAAAACGTTATTCAAGGAATTAAAGAATGAGAATTTTTTAGAAGGTCTCTCTATGGCAGAGTTTTGCAAACGTGCTGCTTATTTCATGGCAGAAATTAATGTTTTACACCCGTTTAGAGAAGGCAATGGACGAACTCAAACCGAGTTTATTCGACTTTTGGCAATGAAAAATGGTTTTGAGTTAAATTGGGGCGAAATTGAGAAAGAAGAGTATACAAGAGCTACTATTTTATCTAAATTTGATGACACGAAATTAAGTGAAGTAATCTATAAATGTATTGCTAATCATGAACCTAACAAAGAAATAATCCACTCGTTTGATAAGGGATTTAAACTACAAGTGCAGCAAATGAAAGGCAAAAATGAAAGACATTATCTAGATCGTTAAATCAGGGATTCGCCAAAAATGGTGAGTCTTTTTTCATGGAAATTTATTGCTTATTTTAACAGATATAGTATAATATAGTTATAGAAACTTCCTATTTAATAGTTACTCGTTTGAAATATAAATTAAGCAAAAAAATACCATTTGTTGAAGGAGGAAAATGTTATGAGAAACAAATTATTTATGGCGACAATAGCAGCTGCTATTGCTATTCCGGTGATGGTGGCACCTATTCCAAATCATTATGCTGAGGCTGCAGAAACAAAAGGAACTGTAGTATTGGCCAATAATCCTTTCAAAGATGTAAAAGTAAATTCTCCTTACTATAAAATTATCCATGAAATGCGCGATGCTGGGATCATTCAAGGTTATGAAGATGGTACTTTCCGTCCGGATACAACAATTAGTCGTCAACACGCTGCGGCTTTAGTTAGCCGTGCGCTTAAAATCAATGGTTTAACGCTTGAAAAAACAAAGGAATTTAAGCAGCCAAAGGATTTACGTACGGACAGTCCTTTTTATGATGACATCAAGAGCTTAGTAGAAGCAGGACTTTTAGAAATGGATAGCCAGGGCAATGTGAATCCAAATAAAGCCCTAACTCGCGGTGAAATGGCGAAGATTATTGCTGTCGCTTTCAATCTTGAAGTGAAGGCAGATTATTTGTTTGGAGATGTAAAAGGATCGAAGTATGAGGAATACGTGAAAGCACTATATTCGAATGGCGTAACGACAGGTTATGAGGACTACACGTTTAAATTAAACGGTTCTTTGACACGTGTTCATTATGTACTATTCATGCACCGTGCTATGAATATAGATGCTGATTTCGTGGCAAAACCAATTCCAACACCAACACCAACGCCAGAACCAAAACCAGATCCTAAACCAACAAGTAAAAGTCCAGTCAAGTACAGTGATTGGAGTTATCAGGATATTAAAACAAAAATTCCTCGTCCAGCTGGTTATGTAGCAGGGGAACATGAAAAGAAGAATGCAGAGATTTTTAAAAATCTCATCATAGAAAATGGACATAGAGGCAAGGGAAGCTTTAATATAGAGGAAAAATCTTGGGATTCTTCTTCGTTTACATTTGAAGAAAAACTACGTTTTAATTCCGAATATGCAGGTGTAACTTACGAGGAATATGTCGCAATTATTAATCAAGTGATCAAAACGGGAGAGGTTTATGATGGTGGAAAGTTCGCAATGTACTTTAATTACCAGAACGGAATGATTTATGAATCTGGAACCGATCAAAGCAAGTAAAAAAGTTATATTAAAAGACCTTTTTATTTTGAAAGGTCTTTTTTGTATGGTGAAAGGGTGAAAGGATTATGCTAAAACGGACAATTTATATTATTTGTTTGGGGGTTCTATTGTTTTCAAACTTTAACTTTAACGGTAGTCAAACAATTGATGTAGCCAATGCTACTACCAATGTGCCTATTAAAGATACCATAACGCTTACTGTGAAATTTCCTGATACGGTTGGAGAAGGCTTTGGTGTAGAACCTACCGACCCTGAAGAAATTCATCAGATGGTGGATAGTAAAGGTAAAAGTCATCCACAACGTACAGGGTGGGGAGCTATTAAATATGAGTGCGTAAGAACAGATACAGATTACATTGCTGGTTACGACTATTATGGGAATCCTATATGGGATGTCCATACGGTATCGGGATGGAGACAAAAGGAAGACTACAGCACAGAAGATAGCCATGTTCCCCATCAGCCTGCTGAAGTCAAAAAAGAAATCGTGCAACAGTTTGGACAAGACATGTATGATTTAGCTGAAGCAGCTGGTGCTTTATTCTATTATGACGATACAACTCCGGTTCCTGCTCGTTTCCTTACAGGTGACATTGGTGAATATAACAAACGAGTGAATGGTACAACAGGTCGCTATTCAATTTACTATAAAGACTCTACTTATACTGGTCAACATTGCCAGAACGGGGAAAAAGCTTATTTTTATCGAAATAATGATTTCTTTGTCACAGCAACTTTTGATGTGGAGTGGGTAGAGCCTGGAGATAAACAAGGAACAGGTCTAGGGAGAGCTTATTGGGAATTAGAAAGAAAAGATAAAAATGGGTTAAGCGAAGTAGCTGTCTACAGTAGCTTTAAAGGAGAATATGATAAGCATGTTGCAGTTCGAAACATTAAGCATACAGTAGACCTCGACACCAAACATGTTGAACAAGAAGGACCTATAGAATTTTATATCAATGCGAAACAAGTACAAAATAAGGACATGCAGTATGCCTTTGAATATGAGTACACCAATAAAAAAATTGGTTGGGTTTGTACAGGGGCAGGAGAAGAACAAAGGTGTGATTGGGATGATCGTCCGGATTGGCGGGCCGTTCAAAAATTTGAGTTGAATGGTTCTATTCCTGTTGATCACCAGCAAGGGAAAGCCGAAAAATCGGACAAATTAGATGATGTTTTAGTGAAAAAATGGGTCGTTGGCAGAGAAGATAAGTATGGTCCGTTAAAAGAATCAAAAGCCTATTATGAACAATATAGTCGAGCTGAAGGGAACGTGTGGCAGGATGACGTAAAGTTAAAAACACAAACTACGTTGCCAATGACACCAGGTAAATTTATGTATAGCGTGGAACTACCTTCAGGCAAACATAAAGACGGTGATTTTTACCCACTGAAGAAAACGCAAAGCTCAGGTACCTATAAAGCAGCCGAGTTAGATGAGAGCTTACAAGCTGAATTTGCGGATGGCGTACAGCTGCAACAGAAAGTACTAACGGATAAGGGAATGAAAGCAGAACAGCGTCAATTTGAAAGTGAATTTGTTTCTGATATGTTTTTCACAGCCTCCGGAACAGGCTTTATGTCAGGCTATAATTATGCAGAGAAAGTGAAGCAAGCTATTAAGAATGATCAAGCCCTACCAAGTTTCTCGCAAGCAGTACAAGAAGGTACAGCTAAAGGGGAAGCCGAGTTTGTTCAATATACAAATGGTGTGCCTTTTGAGGATGATTGGGTCTTTACGAAATCTGAAGAGGATTTTCCTCACTTACAACGTTATTCTTTACCAGTTACACCGAATTCTGAATTGCTACCAAAAGAAACATACAAAAATCAATTAGAGTTAGTAGATATGGGTCTAAGTGATTTGAGCTTTACTTTTGATCAATCCTTTAGCTTTGAACATTTCTTATTCGGTTCAGGGTATGATGATGCATGGATTATCGAGCAGCCAGAGTCAAGGTTCCCTGTGACAGAATATGAGACTGTGGAGTTGACGCATGACCAAGTAAAAGCACTTGCAGCTGCAGAGCGACAACATTCTAATAATAAAATTCATAACTTCCGTTTTGTGGATCGGACGTTCCCTAATAAAGTGAGGGAAATTAGAGGCGCAAAATAAAGACAACTGTTTATCGATAAGGATTCACCAAAAATGGTGAGTCCTTTTTATATGTAGAAAATAAGAAGGGAGGATTCGATATGGACGATAATGAAATTATTGAGAAACATAAGATACTTGAATCCATCTTGCATGTGAGTGATGGCTTTCTTTGGCAAGATGTGTTTAGGGCACTTGGAAGTGGCATTGTCTACACTTTAAGCTGGCTAAATCAATTGTTAGAAGGTATAGCGACTAAAATTATCACACTGAACGACTTTTATTCTACGGGCGCAATGGGAGAATTCATGGATAAGGCGCGACCGCTGATATGGATCGTCTTTTTTATTGCTCTAGTAGTCCTGGGCTTTCAATTTATGTTCAATAAAATCGAGAAACGTAATGAAGTTCTCCTCAATATTGTGATGGCTTTATGCTTTATCGTCATCATTCCAGATTTAATGTCGAATACGCAAAAGATAGTTGGTGTCGGGATTGAGCAAATGAATCCAGAAAATGAAACACTCTCTAGTAATATGATTAAAAGTAATGTGGCTGACGTCCTATACTACGCGGAACATGATTTTCAATTTTCGAGTAGTACACGTGGGGACGAAAGTTCACCTCCACGGCCAGCTAGTAAAGCAGATAGCTCGATAGGAACTACAGATTATACTTACGCGAATCGTTTTTCTGATTCTTCAGCCTTGCGTATCCCTTTCTTGCAGAAATTAGACTTTCATGAAGATGATGGATGGATATTTAAAGAAGATTGGGTAAAGCAATTAAGTGACGAAACAAAAGAGGTTTTGAAAACAAAATCTGTGTCTACAGGTGTTGGGGACGGTTATCAAGTAGAGGACTTAGAAAAAAATGCAGTTCCTATGACTAAAATAGGTCGGGAAACTTATTATCGTTATCATGTCAATTGGCTGTCACTGATTGTGTCCTTACTGGTAACATCTATTGCTTTAGGTATTACTGTTCTTAAAATTGGTCGTTCCATTTTTGACCTCGCTTTCCATCAAATTTTTGGTATGTTCATTGCAGCAAGTGATCTTACTGGTGGGCAACGTACAAAAAAGGTACTGGTGGAAATGGTCAATACCTTTGCGGTGATCTTTGTTATGACCGGGCTCCTACAACTGTTCGTTTTGTTCGTGAATTGGGCAAACGGATTAAAGGTGGAGATTGGTATGTTTGGTGTGATTTTACTCATGATTGCAGGGGCTTGGGCATTGATTGATGCTCCGGACATTGTTCAACGTATGCTTGGTATCGATGCGGGTTTACGCAATGGATGGCAAGCAATGATGGGTGCATATGCCGGAGGTAAAGCATTGACAGCTGGCGCACAGGCTCTTAAAAATGTGGCAGGAAAAGGTGCTGCTACTGTAGCTGGTGGAGCAAATATGGCGAAGAGAGCTGTTGAAGGAATGCGTACAGAAACACCATCTGAGGCAGGAAAACGTACTTCTGTGCCAGCGATACCAGGTAGTGGCGATGTAAAAGCCATGCCGAAATCAGATGAGCAGCATTCAAATTCTACTATGGGAGGTACATCAGAACCTATCCCGTCATCAGGTGAAAGTGATGGAATGAGTGCATATGATCAGATAGCTGCAACTTCCCAAGATTATGAGCCAATCCCGTCTAGTGATAACAGTAACCAGGTGGATATGCCAGGAAGTATAGGAAATGTTCAACCTGGTCAAATACCAAGTCAAGGTGGAAAGGAAAAAGGAAGTCCATCAATCCAACCAAAGTCAGTAGCAACAACAGCTAAACCATCAACAAATACAAGTGATGTTTCGCAACAAGGTGTTATGCCACGTCAAGAAAGTCAACCTATATCAGGAAGTCCTAGTGTTGATTCTTCAATACAAGATGCAACCGGTCGAGATGGCGACATGCACCAGGGTTCAATTCAGCGACAAGAACATGAGTCAATTCCATCTAGTGGAGAAATCCCATCGGTAGGAGTTACACCACGGCCAAGTACATCAGGAGTGACAACACAATCGGGTGCAGGCAATGTTCCAACAGGCCCAAACGTACGTCAAGCAAGTGAAGCAATTCCATCTGTAGGAGTAGCACCAAGCACATCAGGAGTGACAACGCCATCAAGTGCAGGAAATGTTCCAACAGGTCCGAATGTAAGTCAAGCAAGTGAAGCAATCCCATCTGAAGGAGTAGCACCGCAAACAAGTACACCAGGAGTGACAGCAACACCAAGTGCAGGTAATGTTCCAACAGGGGCGAACGTACATCAAGTAAGTGAAGCAATGCCATCTGTAGGGGTTGCACCTCAGCCAAGTACACCAATAGTGACACAACCATCGAATTCAGGAAATGTGCAGCAAGGACCAGTAGTTTTGACTGGAGGAGGTCAAGGTAGCACTATGCAACCTAATCAAAAGTCTTCTACTATTAATCCTAAAACTTATGGCCATAAACAGACCGTGCATACAAATACAATTCTTGGCGGAAATCCTTCTGTACAACAATTTAAAGAACGGGTGACTCGTGCTGGTAATAGTGGATTTACACTCGGTCAAAATATTCGTCGTATGTCCAATAATATAGGAAAAGTAGGAAAAGGAAAAAAACAAGGGAGTGACCAAGAATAATGTATGATATTCCAAAAGAAATCAAAACAAAGCCTAAATTTGTCGGCTTAGAAGTAAAGGAGTTAATCATTTTATTGGTTAGCTTCTTTCTTTTTTTCACCGTATTAAAAGATTTAGTACACGGTATTTTGTTCATTCCTTATATATTGATTGCTGGTGGTACATTGTTTTGGATGGTGTTGCCTTCCAGAAATAATCCTCGACTCAAAAACTACATGTCATTGTATTTATATTTCAAGCGAAATAAATATACCTATCATGCAGCAGATGTCAAAAAAATTATGAATGATTATTTATATGGAGAGGGGGATCATCGTGAATAAAGAGAAAATCCAACCTATTATTGTCCCTACTTATACGGAGGAAAAAGCATCTAAAAAGAGCTTCTTAAAAAAGTTTCCTTATTTTCAAAAGAGTAAAACGACAAGGAAAAAGGTTGAAAGAAAATCACATGTTTTACGGAAGACCCCCATGATTATGCCTTTTCTCGATATCACTGAAGATCACATTGTGATGAAAAAAGGCTACTTTATGGATATCTTTCAAATTTCGTCAAATGATTTGCACTCACTAACGGATACCGATATAACCATAAAACTTTTAGAAAAAACTCGCTTTTATCGTAGTTCTGCGTCTCAGCATAAAGTAGTCGGGTTAAACTTTCCAGCCAATACAGAAAAGCAAAGGCTTTATTGGGAGAGAAAGAAGGAAAGAACGACAGATCCATTACGGATACGCTTTATCAACCGGAAGTTATTTGAGTTAGAATTTATAGTGCGTGAACGTACAAATCGTGAATTTTTCTTGTTCGTATATGCTGAATCTTCTCAGACTTTAGAGGATGAAAAAAAACAAGTAGTGAGAGGGATGAGACAATCATTCCCTTTGCAAACTTTATCAAATGAAAAGAAGCAAGACATTTTATTTTTGATGTCCAATCAAAACTCAAAATTATAAGTATAGGAGGGGGATGATGAACGATGAAGTTGTTAGACTCGGTTATGAAGTTTAAGCAGCCGGATAAATCGAAGCGAGAAAAAGAGCATAACCCCACTTTTTTAGCTGCCATTCAGCCCCAGGGTGGAATTTTATTTAAAGATAAATATATCCAAAAGGGAGACGGTTATGAGGCCTGTATTCATATATGGGACTATCCAACGGCTGTATCAAAACTATGGTTAGAAAAAATATTTTCCATGCGTGATGTCATTTCAACAATGGATATTGCAACAATGCCTAAAGATGAAACCGTTAGTGCCATTAACAAAAGCATGGTAGAGCAGACAGTACGTTATTCAAGTGGTAAGCAACAGTCTGAAAAAATGGATGCTCAAAATAGTTATCAAGAGTTAGAAAGTCTTTACCAGGGGATTTCGCAGATGGGTGAGGTCGTAAAGCTTGTCGATATTCGCTTATTTGTACATGCCAAAACAATGCATGAACTGGAGCAAAAAGTACAAATAGTTGAGACGGATTTAATATCATATGGGTTTAAGGGAACGGTGTTTCTTAATGAAAGTAGTTGGGAATGGCAGTCCCTTTTTGTGCCTTACGAAGAACAACAAACGTTTCCAAATAAAAGAGAAAGTAAAGGCATACCAGCGCTTTCGTTAGCTGCAGGTTTGCCTTTTCATTTTTCAGAGCTTAACGATTCAACAGGAAGTTATTTAGGCACAACATTTAGTGGTGGTAATGTCATTTACGATTTGTTCCATCGGGATAAAAAACGTCGATACTATAATGCTGTTGCAGTAGGGACAATGGGAGCTGGTAAGTCAACGTTGCTAAAAAAGCTCTTTACAGACAATGCCTGTCGAGGAAACTTTATTCGAGGATTTGATGTAACAGGCGAGTTTGAAACGACAGTCAAAACATTAAACGGCCAATTAATTAGTCTTGACGGTTCGCAAGGGATTATCAATCCTTTACACATTTATCGCGTAAGAGATGGCTCGGATCAAAAAAGCGAAAAGTTAAGTTTTATGCAACATCTTTCAAAATTAGCTACATTTTATCAATTTTTAACGGTCAACCCTTCGACAGAAGAAATGGAAGAATTTAAGAAAATAACGCGAGAATTTTATCATTCTCTCGGGTTTGAAGGTCTTATTGAAACAACAGGCGTGACACAATTGAAAAATGAAGAGTACCCAATTTTCAGTGATTTCTTAGTACATGTTCGTGATGAGTTATACGAAAATGCTGAAAGACGTATCATTCGACCAGAATTATCTATTGCACGGGCTAATCGATTAGAAAAAATTGAATTGGTCATCGATAACTTGGTGAACACATATGGCCATTTATTTAACGGCCATACCACGTTACCAGCATTTACGGACGAACAAATCATTATGTTCTCTATTAGAAATCTCACAAGATTATCAAAGAATATATTTAATGCACAAATGTTCAGCGCACTTTCACTGATTTGGGATAACCTCATTCAAATTGGAGCTCCCCAATTAAAGGCTATCTATGAAGATCCTAATTTTAATGAAGATGATGCCTTACGATTTGTAATCTTTATAGACGAGTCTCACCGCATAGTCAATGCAGAAAATGTGCTGGCCGTTGATTACTTAATAGAATTCGAACGGGAAGCTCGTAAATATCTCGGTGGATTGGTATTTGCAACTCAGTCCATTCGCGATGTTGTGCCAGAGCATGCGGATTCAGAAGTTGTGTCCAAGATTCGTACCTTATTTGAACTAACACAATACAAATTTATTATGCAGCAAGATTCAAATACATTAGATGCTATGCGGACTATTTTTGAAGGACAAATTAGCGAAAGTGAGTTGGCTCAAATACCTCAATTACAACAAGGAGATTGTTTATTGTCGATTAGCGGTGTTGGCAACCTGATGTTTTCCGTAGAAGCATCTGAGGAAGAATTAGCTATCTTTAGAGGAGGTATGTAGTGTGGAACGTTCAACAAAATCGAAATTAATATTGGTCGTATTCATTGGTTTGGTCATGTTAGCATTCATGATAAAAATGTTCTTCTTTGATGGAAAAGATAAAAATGATACTGGATTTGATGGAGAAAAAGAATATAGCTACACAGATCCTATAGAGGAAGAAAAAACAAATTCAGAGGACGAAACCAATAAAGATCAACAAGTACCTGGGGGAAATACCGAAATCGATTATAACTCAGAATACGAGACAAAATTCGGTGAAGAAAAGGTGCAAATAGCGAAGAAGATAGCAGAAAAGGTCATGCAATCTTGGCTAGAAAATGATACAGACATGGAGATGTGGAAGGAAATTTCTACAGCTCCATTTTTAATTGTCGTGCAAAATGAAGTACTGGCTCCCAAAGATCAACTAACAAGAAAGGTACAGGCACAGGAAGTATCCTCTACAGAGGCTTCCGGAGACCGAGATATACGATTTATGATCTATGCAACATGGGATGTGCTGTCGGCAGGCAAGAAAGTTAGAGAACAGTCTAATATGTACAAGTTAACTTTAACACTTTCTGAGTCTGGAGAGTGGGTTGTAAAAGAGTTGAGTCGTGTATGAAGCAACTAATAAATTTTATTGGAAAGCAGGTAGGTAAGAAGGTTTTGCTATGGATTGGAGGCTCGTTAGGGCTTTCATTCTTTGCCATTGTGGGTGTTATTTTACTGGCAATCATCATCATAATTGGTGCCGTTGGAGGCTCAGGTAGCAACCGTACACCGATAGGAGGAAATGGTTTATCCTCCTGTTCCGTGACAGGAGAAATCGATGAAGCAAGTTGGAATGCTGCCTTTTCGAATGCAGGTGCTTTTACTGGAAAAGGTGATTTATTTATTGAACTTGCTCGACTAAATGGCATCGATCCTGTGTTGGCAGCTGCTATTGCTTTTCACGAAACAGGTCGAGGGACATCAAATGCGGTGGTCAATAAAAACAATCCAGGAGGCATCATGGACCCGGCCACAGGTTGGTCTAAGTTAATGCATTTTTCCACATTAGAGGAAGGTTTGTCATACACAATGGCGAATTTAAAGCGTCGAATTATTGATGATGGACTCTCAACAATTGAATCATTAGGAAGCGTTTATGCACCAATTGGAGCAGCAAATGATCCGAACGGATTGAATGCACATTGGGCTCCAACGGTCACTAAATTTGCTAGTGAATTGGGTGGCTTAACGATGAATTGTTCTCCTATGGGTTCACAAATTGTTGGAAATGATGCTTTTAAAACGATTTTAAACGAGATGTTAAAGTATGAAGGTTGGTCCTATGTTTGGGGTGGATACAATCCAAATATGGGCTTTGATTGTTCCGGATTAATGCAATGGTCATACGCCAAAGTTGGTATCAAGCTGCCACGTACAGCCTATACACAATACCAATTTGCTCAACCAATTACACGGGACCAATTGCAACCAGGCGACTTAATTTTCTTTAAAAGTGCTAATTACGCACCAGTTACACACGTTGGTATGTATGTAGGAGCCGGAAGAATGTTTAACTCACAAAATGATGGAGTACGTTATGATGACGCGTTAACTGGTTATTGGGGTTCTGTCATTGTGGGCTATGGAAGAGTGGCCGACTTCTCTGAATAAAGGAGGGCGTTAACTTGTGAAATTAAAAATAAATAAAGGCAGAGAAAATAAGTTTTATGTAAGTTTGATGGCGTTTGTGATCATTAGTTTTTTAATTATTTTCACATCAAAATTGTGGATGTATGATGATAATCCTATTAAACAAACCCCTTTTAATAAAGACATATTAGGTTTAGAACAAACCACATTGATTTTAAAAAAGTGGCATTATAACCCTGAAAAAGGGTTCATGGAAGTGTTTCTGGAAACACGGCACACAGGTTCAGATAACGTTAGACCTACATTTGCCTTTGCGGCCAAAGCGTCTAAAACATTGGAGTCCTACCCTGTGAAAATTATCTATCAAAAAGATAATCAATTCGTTCTTCATATTTCAGAAGTGCCTCACAACTATACTGTTATTGGTTTGTTTGTAAAGGAAATTCGTGATCAGAAGATACTAGAAAGTGAGGCAAGGGACAAGTTATTCGCTGAAAAAGGAGCAGTTGATCCATCAGCTACTTTAGATTTGCCACAGCCCAAAGAAAAAATTATTGTTGGTGATTATCGAAAAATAAGTGCAGATAAAACTTTGAAAGAAATGGCACAAGTCGTTTATGAAGAAGAGTTTATTGCACTTGAAATTGAACAGATTGTTAAAAAGATTAATACTTTGGAAAAGGAACAGATTCCATTACAAGATGACATTATTGCATCAATTCAGAATGAAATGAAGCAACTTGAAAGTGAACTAGTGTATAAGACGGAGGATGAAAAACAAGAGGTACGTCTCCAACTTGTAAAGAAAAAAACAGCTATTGAAAACGTAAATGAGAAAAAAGAAGAATATAAAAATAGGTTACTTGAAATGCAAAATAAGAAAAAGAAGTTGCAAGAAAAAATTGAAATGATTCGCGCCGGTGAAAAGAAAAAAGATGCTGCTGAAGATGAATCAGTCTAGACGTAACCTGGTTATTATGAGTGGTAAATAGCTAGATTTTAGTGAAAAAGCGTAGGAAGAAAACAGGAAGAACGTAACAAATTTTATTTAGAAAAAAGGAGATAAGGGGAAGAAAACAGGAAGAATCCAACTTTTTTATGGGGACACCGAAATACTAGGCTCTGCCTAGTCTATCACGCCATGTGATAGCAGATTTCCCTTATGCTCTTTCACTCAGTAGCCTGCGTTTGCAGGCTACTTTCAGTTTCGCCTCTTTTAGAGACGAAACTCTCTGCGCCCTAGCGACTTTGAAGTAAAGGAGAGATTGTACAATGGCCGAAATAAAGGCTCGTGTTGATCCAGCAATCAAGAAAAAAATCGCAAGCATGGCCAAAAAAAAGAAGATGACACAAAATGCTTTTATCAATCTTCATTTGGAACTGATAACGACTCCAAATTTATTTCAAGAAGAAAAAAATCGCTTTGAAGAAATGCTGGGGATGCATATAGATGTGTTTGCGACATTTGCAAAATCGAATGAAGAGTTGCTGAAGAAACTTACTTCAATCGAGGGTATATTAAATCGCGAAGTGCAAAAAGTTATTGAGCAAGAGGTGAACGAATAATGGGGGATATATTAGTTCGAGATGTAGATGATTTAGCAATAAGTAAAATAGAAGAAGCTGCTAAAAAAGAAAAGGTGTCACGCCAGGTGTATTTAAAATCATTGCTTGAACGAGTTGCCCACTACGATGTGTTCATAGAAGAACGAGATCGCTTTGAAAAAGTTGTAATGGCTTCTCAAAAACAAATGGAACAATATTTACGACAACAAAGTGAACTATATGAAAGTGTATCGCGAATTGAATCCATTCTGTACTTACTATTAGATAGCGATGCAGAAGAAATAAATCAACAGCTGACAGAATTAATAGGAAAGGTAGTGAAGTGAAGTGACAGGTACGAAAAAGAAGAAAAACTTCTGGTTAACGGATTCTACAATATTAAAACTTGAACAGTTAGCAACTGATAAAAATTTAACACTTGGTGGTGTTATAGAGTACCTAATTGAGACTCTTTTTGCTCATGAAACTTCTCAAAATCAAGCACTTTTAACAGAAGTAGAAGCAATGATGCAAAAACATTTACAAAACGTATTGGAGCCACTTACAGAAGACTTAAAGAGAGTACGTGTAACAGGTAATGTTATTGATCGTAATACTCAAATGATGCTTGAATTTTGGAATCACTATTTTATTATGACAGATGCAAAACAATTAGGTTCTACAGATAAATATAAAACAGTGCCTTTTGAAGAAGCTGAGGAAGTAATTAAGGATCGTATTGCTCATAATCGTCAAAAGAAAATAGATCGAGAGACAAAAAGAACTTTGTCAGATAATCAAGATTCTTAATGGATAGAAGGAGATTAATATGAATAGTTCTCCTGGTGTTATTTTAAAAAGTCGATTTGTGATGCCATCAAGCGATGAGTACCAGGATTTTATTAGTTATATAGATCGTGATGCTGCCAAAGTAAACGAGAAGATTATTTTTGATGAAAATGATTCTTTCTCTGTTTTTTATCAGTACATGGACTATATGGGAGATGAAAATAAGCAAGGTGCATTGTTTTCTTCTACTGAGGATATTATCAATACGGAACAAAAAAACTCATTAAAAGATTTGTTTCAACAGGCACAAGAAAATGGTTCACCACTTTGGCAAGACGTAATTAGTTTCGATAACACCTGGCTACAAAAGTATGGACTAATGGATGAAAGTGGACAAGTTAATGAAGTCCAAATGAAAAATACTGTGCGCGCTGCAGTAAACGAAATGTTAAAAGCAGAAAATATGATGGATAGTGCGGTATGGTCTGCAGCTATCCATTACAACACGGACAATCTTCATGTTCATATAGCGACAGTAGAGCCAATACCTACAAGAGTTAAAAAGTGGACAAAGAATTTGGAAACAGGTAAATGGGAAGAGCAAGTTCGGGCCAAACGTAAACAAGGGTCACTGGATAAAATGAAGTCAAAAGTGGCCAACCTTATTATGGATCGCACAAAAGAACGTAATCTTGTTACGGATTTGATTCGGGGTAGTGTGAATTTAAAAAAAGAAAAAGGAATCGATTTATCTACACACCGCCAAACAAAAAATTTATTTCGAAAAGCACTCCAACAATTACCTTCAGATCGTTCTCAATGGAGGTACGGCTATCAGTCTATCAATGAGGCAAGACCGTATATTGATCAAATCGTTGATATTTATTTAGATCGTTACTATAAAAATGAAATGAGAGATCTTCATATACTTCTGGATGAAGAAGTTGAAGTTATGAGGGAAAAGTACGGTGAGGGCAGCAAGTATCAAAACTATAAGCAGACCAAACTAGATGATTTGAAAAAACGTATGGGAAATGCGGTTTTAACAGAAATGCGCGCCTATCAAAAAGAAGCTGATCATCGTTTGTATGACCTATCTAAATCTCAAAGGAAGTATCAAGCTCCTATGTATCGTCAAAATTTACAGGTTTCTAAACGGTTAAATTATGCATTAAACAACTTGAATTTTCGATTACGAAAAACGTACCACGACTTTAAAAAAGAACGAAACTTGGATGAATTTGACCGCATGTTAGATGGCTATGATCGTTAAAGGGAGGTTGTTAAATGATCTATCAAGTTAAGTGTGAACTATGCAATAAAGTTCTTGATGTAGTAAAAGAACCCTATCAAGGGGCAAAGTGTATGTCGTGCATTGAAAATAACCTAGTTAAAAAGGATGGGGGAAAAATGAACAACATTGTATATGCATTTATCAAAGAGTTAAAAGAACAACATGTTACGCTGCGAATTAATAGTATAGACGAAACGGTGAAGCTAACTGAGGAAAATCGACAATTTATCTTTGGGGCAATTCAACAAGGGACATTCATTGTGCCATTCAATCAAGAGAGTCATGAAATTGTTATGGATACCTCGTTGCTTGAATATTTTCCTGAAGCAGAACGACAGGAATTAACTGACGCCCATTTAATACCAGAAGATTTATAAAGGAGTAGATATTATGGTGACTGCACGTAAGAAATATACAGCAAAAACAGCAGAAGAAAAGCAAAAAGAAATAGAAGAATTATCAGAGAAAATGACCAATCAACTTAGCGCCTATTTTGTATCTGAGGAAGCTCTAAAAGAACATCTAGCTTTTATGTCAATTTTTTATAACTATTCCTTGCGTAACATGACTTTGATTCAAAGTCAGTTCATGGGTGCACAAGCAGTAGGTTCATTTAAGTTTTGGCAGGACAAAGGCGTATCTGTTAAACGAGGTGAAAAGGGGATTCAACTTTTTGTTCCTACACCTGTTACGTATTTTAATCGTGATGGTGAGTGGATTCAAATGCAATACGCTAATTCAAAAGAAAAAATGCAAATTAAAAATGGAATATTAGAAACTCAAAAAAAGTTGTTTTTCAAAATTGGCCACGTGTTTGAATACACCCAAACAGATGCAAGAGAGAAAGGGATGCCTGTCTCTGAAATATTTGACCAGTACTATCAGGATGGAGTCATAGATAATGAAGATGAAATGTTAGTAGCGTTACATAAAGTCTCTGAAAATGTCGGATTTGAAATATTACCAATACCTCCGCGTGAATTAGGAGTGGCGAAAGGTGTTGCTTATCCAAACGAAAAAATAATTGCCCTTAACCCAAGAAATACTGCCTATGAGAATGTCACAACGTTACTTCATGAATTAGCACACGCTAGACTGCATACACCTGATGTTCGAGATAGCTTTACTAAAGCAGAACGTGAATTTCAAGCAGAGATGGTATCGTATGTCATGGCCAGCCGATACGGAATAGACACCGAAAATTTTAGCCTTTCTTATTTGGCCGGATGGACACAACAAGGGAAAGAATTAAAAGATAAAGAAATGTTACTGAATGGAGTGAGGACAGCAGCGAGTGAATTTATTGAAACAATCGATCAACATTTTTCCGAAATTAACCGTTCAAAAGAGAACGAACTAATGCAGTCAAAGCAGCTGCTATTGATTGAGTACGGGGCTTTATCGAATGCCAGCTTGCGTACAATTGAGACTGAGGACTTAAAAGAAATCATTCATGACATAATAACTAATAAAGTCGAGCAATTGCAACATTCAGCATTTAAGCAGGAATTGGATCAACTTAGAAATGTCAGTGATAATTTACTTACCTTTGAGCAAGTAAATGCAGACTTTATCCAGGTGTTTAATAATGCGTTTAAAGATAATTTTGCCCTCATTAATCAACAAGAAGTGACTAATCCAAAGATTCTAATCCAATGGTCTGAAAGTGAACTAATGTCTAATGAATTAATGGGATTTGCTGAAGGAAATGATCGTATGGCCAAGCTTGAAAAGGAAGTATTTTTTGATAAAGAAAAGGCCTATAGTTATCTCAAAACAAGGTACCATGTATTGATTCCAAACGGAGATACAGTCGATTTAATTAATCCAGATCGATTAGATATAGGTGATGGAGAGTACAAGAGTCCGTATGAACAACTAATTGCAGAAAATAAACTTACTGAAATGCAACATCACGAAATTTTAAGGGAGCTTGCTTTGTATACACATGAAAAGCAACAAGCTATAAATACAAAATTAAAGAGAAAAAATCTCGAATATGTACGTTAAGGAAGCGCAGTCAATCGACTAGCGTTATTTTTATTGAAAAAATTAAAAAGAGGCTTGCACCTTCAAGCCTCTTGAAAAATATGTAAGAGAACGCTTGTTCTCCTGATTTTATTATAATATGTCGGGAGGAAAAAAGATATGAACATTAACAAAAATACTATTTACAATATGGACTGCCTAGAGGGTATGCAGTATATACCTGATAAATCAGTTGATATGATTCTTTGTGATCTTCCCTACGGAACTACAAATTGTAAGTGGGACACAATCATCCCCTTTGATCTACTGTGGGGACAGTATGAAAGAATAATTAAAGACAACGGAGCAATTGTATTAACAGCGAGCCAGCCATTCACTAGTAAATTAATTATGTCCAATCTCAAAATGTTCAGATATGAATGGATTTGGAAGAAAGGGAAGCACACAACAGGATTCCAAAATGCTAATAAGATGCCACTTAAAAATCACGAAAATGTATGTATCTTTTATAAAAAGCTGCCGACATACAACCCACAAGGTGTTGAATTTGTTAAGCCTAAAGTAGTTATAAGAAATTCATCTAGGATGCAGGTTCTAGGGAAAAGTAATGAAACCCTTACCAATAAACCATATGTTGTGAAAAAGAAGAATTTCCCTAAGTCTGTTGTTGATTTCCCACGTGACAGTAAAACTTGGCACCCGACACAAAAACCATTATCACTATTTGAGTATCTTATCCTAACTTACACGAATCCAGGTGACACAGTGTTAGATAACTGCATGGGAGCATTTACTACAGCTATAGCGTGTGACAATATAAAACGTTCCTGGATTGGTTTTGAGTTGGATTCAGAATACTGTGAAGGGGGGAGAGAACGAGTAAACGAAAATAGACAAAAGTTAGGTTTAAAACCAGTTGAAATTTTGTTCTAAAAAAGCGAAAAGAAATATTTAAATTTAGAGTGATCAGGACTCATCAAAATTGGTGAGTCCTAGCAGTTAAACGACTATTTCATTTTATAGAGGGAGATATGTGTATGACTGAAAAAATAAAAATGATTGCGGTAATAGAAGTTGATGAATATATAGTGAAAGATAACAACTACAACATTGAAGAGGAGTTCAAATGGCTAGTAGATAGCGGTATATCTTTAAGAAATCTTGTGAATGTTCCTTCTGATTTTGATATTAGGGATTATCTGCAGCAAGAAAATAAATCAATGAAAGAGCAAAAAACAATCAGAAATAAAGGTAATGGATTTTATGAACGTTAGTGTTAAAGCTTTTTGTTAACGCAGGCAATATTTTTAAAATCTATCTAAAGTTAAGGATTCACCAAAAATGGTGAGTCCTTTTTTTATCAAAAGGAGCGAGCATGTAACATGAGGATTTTAAAGCTTTTTAAGAGGTTGAGTGAGTGGGTTTTGATATTAGCGATGCTTTATATGAGTATCGATGGAATGTTTTAACTTAAAATCCATTATTAGTGATCATGGTGGAAAAGAACGTGAAATTGTCGAGGGTCTTATGAGTATTTTAGTTATGATTTCCTTAACCGAGTCACTAATTTTAAAATTTGTGTTTCGGATGTCTAAAACCTTATTAGAATACTTTTTGCTTGGTTTATCTCTTTATACATTGTTAGGGTTATCGTTTTTAGGAAACGAGGAACGTACAACATTAATAATTGTAATTTACCTTACTTTAAATATTGTCCTATTCATAGTACAGAAATTAATTCTTCGTAAAAATCTGAAACTGAATAATTTAAGTACAAATAAATTAGAAGATAAAGGTGGTCATTAAAATGAAAACAGTTATTTTAGCAGAAAAACCCCCACAAGCGAAAGCTTATGCCGAGGCTTTTGAGGTAGCAAATAGGGAAAAAACACATATTGAATTAAAGCCCTGCAGCACGTTTCCACAAGGTGCAACTATTACATGGGGTATTGGGCATTTAGTGGGATTAAAAATGCCTGGTGAATATAAAGACGAATGGAAAAAATGGGATATTAAAAATTTACCGATCTTTCCAGACGTATTTGAATATAAAGTTTCCCAGGGTAAAATAAATCAATTTAATGCAGTAAAGAAGCTAATTAATAACGCTGATTTAGTGATAAACGCATGTGACGTAGATCGGGAAGGCAGTAATATATTCTATTCAACATTTAACATGACCGGTGCCAAAAATAAAACGATTAAACGGCTCTGGATTACCTCTCTTGAAGTAGACGCAATTGTAAAAGGCTTTCAATCGTTACAATCGAACGAAAAAGATTTATTAATGTACAAAGAAGCAAAAACTCGTCAAATATCAGATTGGCTTGTAGGCATGAACGCTAGTCCTTTGTATAGTTTACTTTTACAAAATAAAGGTCTTAATGCTAGTTTAAGCATAGGCCGTGTTCAATCCCCATTAGTTTATATGATCTACCAGCACCAAAAAGAGATTGAAAACTTTGTCTCTAAACCATTTTTTGAATTAGTTGGCCATTTTAAATCAACAAATGGTCCATATTCAGGTAAGGCAAGGATTAAGACAGATACACTAAAGGAATTAACTTCACTTTTAGAAGAAAAAAGCCTGGTATTAGATAAAGAAATTACAGGTAAAGTTTTAGAATTAGAGACGAAAGAGAAACATACAAGATCACCAAGACTGCACTCTTTATCAACATTACAGAAGTTGGCCAATAAAAAATGGAAGTACAGTCCTTCAAAAGTGTTAGAAATAATGCAGTCTTTGTATGAGAAAAAACTTGTCACTTATCCTCGTACAAGTATAAATTTCATTACTGAAAATGAATTTGTTTATTTGGCTAACAATGTTGAAAAATATATGCAGTTAATAAATGTTGAATTTACCCCTAATAAAATTGCTGATAAACGATATGTAGATGGAGAGAAAGTTCAAGAGCACTATGCCATCATACCGACTAAGACAATACCTAGTGCGAATACATTAAACAGCTTATCAGTTGAGGAAAAACATATTTATGACGAAGTTTTGCGTAATACACTCGCTATGTTCCATAGTGACTATTTGTATGAGGAAACGAAAATTGTCACAGCTGTAAATGATATAAAATTTGAAACTGTTGGAAAGGTAGAAATTGAAAAAGGCTGGAAATCTTTATTTGTACATTCAGATGATGAAGAACATGTTAAAAATGACAGCAATAAGGTACTTCCTAGCGTCTCAAAAGATGAAGGAGTATTAAGTATCCTTCAAAGCAAAGAAGGGCATACAACGCCTCCTAAGCACTATACGGAGGGGGATTTAATTGGAATTATGAAAACAGCTGGAAAAACAGTTGATAATGAAACGGATAAAGAGATCTTAAATGAGGTAGAGGGATTGGGTACTGATGCTACTCGTTCTGGAATCATCGATAAAATTAAGGAAAATGGCTACATTGAAGTGAAGAAAAATATTGTATCGGTAACTAATAAAGGGGAAATTTTGTGTGAATCGATTAATGGTACTTTACTTTCAAGTCCTATAATGACTGCCAAGTGGGAAAGTAAATTAAAAAAGATTGGCGAAGGTCAAGGTTCCCAGGATGAATTTCTGCAAGGTATTAAAGATTTCATAGTTGGAATTATTGAAGATGCTCCTCAAAAAATTGGAACAGAAAAGATTTCACTGGCAGCTGAAGAACAACACCACACTCAATTTGTCGGGAAATGTCCAAAATGCGGTAATGGAATTAGAGAGAAAAAAAGTTTCTTTGGATGTTCAAAATATCCTGATTGTAAATTTACCTTATCTGATAATTTCCGTAAGAAAAAATTGACGAAAACAAATATTAAGGACTTACTGGATGGGAAAGAAACTACAGTCAAAGGTATAAAAAAAGCTGATAAAAATACCTATAATGCTGTTGTTAAATTAAATGAAAAAGGCTTTATTGATTTTGTTTCATTTGCAAAAAAAGAGTAAAAGGAATTGAGAAGTTCATACTCGATTCCTTTTGTCATTTTTTTCTCTTTCATTATTTTTAAAAATGGTAATTCTATTCTCTAACAAAAAGTTCATAATCGCTGGTGTTTTATAGACTGCATCTGCCGCAACAGCTAATGCTTTTTTAACGTTTTGACTGACTCTTTCAACAAGGGGGTGTAATACATGGCTATCGTGCACATTTCCGGGAGTCACAATGGCACCCAAGACAAAGCCCTTTTCATCTGTCGCTGCATGAAAGGAATACGCAAACTGCTTCGTACGTTCATCGTTCAGGTAATATCCACTTTCAGGATCTGTCGAGCTTTCCTTTATTTCTTTTTCAAATTTCTCCGGGGGAAAGGGCTTTTTCTCGTGTTTCTCAAAATCAATATTTAACTCTAATTATGCTGGTTTTAATTTTTAGTAGTAACTTTATGTTATATCAAACTTCAGTATGAGCAAAGCTATTACACGAAGAAACCCATTCAATTGTTCTAGGTTCAATGTAAGGTATATTGCCTTTGTTCATTATGCTATATCGCAATAAATTCTTGGTTAAATCAGCAATTATTTTATCGGTACTAGGATGTATTTTAATTCGTTTTCATATACTTTCTTCGCCTAGAGCCTTATGAAACGATTACTTGGATTGGTATCGTTGTAGAAGATAATATCATTCTTTTAGAGCTTTTTTAAATTTTTTCATTTGTTCGTTATATGCCGAAGATACTAAATGAAGTAAAGTGAAGTAACCTCCCTGTCGTTTTTTCTTTCTCACAAGTTGTAGAGCATTTCGTGCGAAACAACCCAATTATTCAAATAATTTGCTCTGAATTGCTAATGATTTATTATGCATTCAACAATTGGAAAAATACAGCACCAATAGGAACGCCGTGGTCACGCACCAATGTTCCAAGTAACAGATATGATGGACGTTATACAAGAGGAACGTTGTCGATTAGAAAAAAATGTGAATAGTGAAGAATTTGCTAAACGTCCTATGTAGGGTTGGATGCTAGATTGGTTAGAGAAAAGTAACGAAGAGTTGTTGAATGAAGCAATGGAAATTTATAAAGAAGAAAACAACGAACAAGATCTAGGGAATTACGTGTGTCATATTTGTTTTAAACCTAATCGTTATTTTCTAACAACTTCGTCTCCTGTTGGTGATGGGTATGGACACTCAATAAATATTTGTGATTGTTGCGGAAGGAAAATAGGAGAATTAGCCGAGCAATTAAGCCAGTTGAAAGAGAAATGATTTAATCAAATTGTCGTATAAAGGAAGGTGAAAACAGCATGGGTAAACTAACCAAAAAAGAGCGTATGAGACAAGCTGCTAGTGATGCTCGTTATGAAAGGCGACATAGGGATTTGCAAATTGCAATGAATGAAATACTATTTATTTTATCAGAAGGCACTAGATACGAAAATGATGTTAAAGAGGCATTTGACATACTAGAGTAATACGAAATTGAAATACGTGCTGGTAGGATGGGGAATCGAATTTTTTGATAATTTCACTCAATAATCTTCCCTAATTTATCTCAACTTTTTTACAAACATCGCAACTTTATTTCAAAGCTACAACATTATCAGTAGAAGAGTTCCATTTTAGCTCGGCACTAGTAGAAATAACTTTTGTTGTATGTTAACCATTTGGTTGAGATGGGGCTTCCATATCCACGTAGATACCATTATTAACCAAATTTATATCAATCACATTATAGAATGCATTTGAAGTGTCTGCGACATCCCAAACGGCTAGAA
>NZ_JBNFXM010000020.1:0-85143 GCF_049943995.1 Lysinibacillus sp. VIII_CA | reverse complement strand
AAAAGCGGGAAAGTCGAGATCCTGGACTGAGCGAAGCGAGGGAAGCAGCTCGACCCCGCCCGCGGAAAGCGTCCGCCTGTAGTGAAAATCAACGGCTTTACTTTATTTTATTGTAAAAGAAAAAAGACTGTAGTCAAACTCTCAAATTTTTTGAGTTTGTCTACAGTCTGAGCCACCTCTTACTATAGAGGTGGCTTCTTAGTCCTTTAATGACTTAACTTTTGAACATAATCATTATAATTTCCTGAAAAGGCGGTCACACCAGTTGGAGATAATGCTAGTAATTTATTTGCTAGCTTATTAAGAAAATAACGATCATGAGAAATGCATAATAATGTGCCATCAAATTGCAAAAGCGCCTTCTCCAATACTTCCTTGCTAAATAAATCAAGATGATTGGTCGGTTCGTCCATTATAAGTACATTTGCTTTTTGCAAAATTAGCTTTGCTAAGGCTACACGCGCTTTTTCTCCACCGCTAAGGGAGGCTATCTTTTTAAAGACATCTTCTCCCGTAAATAAAAAATTACCAAGCACTGTCCGTATTCTTGCCTCTTCCATCGAAGGGAAGGTACCCCATACCTCTTGTAATATTGTATGATTAGGATGTAATGACTCTTGCTCCTGATCATAATAACCTATTGTCACACCATTTCCCCATGCAATAACGCCACGATCCGGAGTTAATTCATGTAACAATGCCTTCAATAACGTTGATTTTCCAACACCATTTGGGCCTATTAATGCGACCCGTTCGCCTCTATATAATGAAAATTCAATATCTTCCATTAATATTTTTCTGCCCGCATGTAACTGATAGGAGAGTGCTAGGTCCTTTACCTTCAGTACTTCTTTATGTGAATTCTTATCAGTAGCAAATGTCATTTGTGCATGTTTTTGATTCTTGTGCGGCTTTTCAAGACGTTCTATCCGTTCAAGCTGTTTCCTTTTGTTCTTGGCACTTTTTGAGGAAGTAGCCATAGCAATATTCCGTTGAATATAATCCTCCATTTTTGTGATTTGCTGCTGCTGCATCGTATATTTCTTCTCCAGCAGTTCACGATCTTTAGTCTTGCTTTCCACATACTTAGAATAGTTACCGCTGTATTTTGTTCCATGAGTACGTTCAATCTCATAAATCTCATGGACAAGGGCATCTAAAAAGTAACGATCATGTGAAATAACAAGAATGGCCCCTTGATAGCCACGTAAATAACTTTCCAGCCAATTTAAAGTCGCAAAATCCAAATGGTTGGTCGGTTCATCTAACAGTAACAAATCCGGCTGCGTTAATAAAATTTTAGCAAGTGCCAGTCTAGTTTTCTGACCACCACTTAATGATTCGATAAGTGTGTCTGTCGGTGTACTACTAAAGCCCATCCCATTTAACATACTATTTATTTTTGCCTCGATGTCATAGCCTCCCTGTTGTGAAAACCAATCGGATTTGCTAGCATATCTCTGCATCACTTGTTCCAGCTTTTCAGGGGCATTTAGATAAGAAGACTCACTCATCTGCATTTCCAACTCTCGAAGTTCCTTTTCAACCTCTAGAAGCTCCGTAAATGCCCCAAGCATTTCAGTCCAAATCGTATGGTCTGGCTGCAATCCACTATCCTGTTGCAAATAACCTAGTTTAATTCCTTTCCCCCTATAAATATCGCCTTCATCATAAGGAATATCCCCTACAATCATCTTTAGTAGCGTGGATTTTCCAGCTCCATTTACACCTATAAGTCCAATCCGATCGCCACGTTCCATTTTCATCGTTATGTTAGAAAGAATGGGCTCTCCCAAGTAGCTCTTACTAATTCCATTTAATTGAAGTATCATTTTTTCCATCTCCTTATTTATTTTATCCATTACTAATAAGCTAATCGCTCAAGAAATAAATGGACATATAAGGTTACACATCACTTTTCACTCCTTTCAAACACAAAAAAGGTGCCGTCATAAAACGGCACCTTCCACCCCTCCTATGAACAAGAGGGCATGTTAAATTTTACTATTAAACAAAAAAACGCCGTTAAGAACCGGCGTTTTTGTATCTATACATCTCATTTGATTGGATACTATCAGTTTTAAAGAAGGCTAGAAGCAACCGGAACCTGCATCGATATGAAATTTGCTTAAAAAAGGGCATACTTCTCCCTTTGCCAGCAAACCTCCACAAAGATTGTAAGATTTCACCACTATTTCAGTTAAACCTTTTGCACAAACAGTTCCCATTACTTCGTCCTCCCTTCGATTTTATAGTATCCACTAATCTACCATAAATCTTTCTAGATTACAAATGTCCTCTCACGTTCTTATTCTTATATGCCTTGGAATATGGCACGCCTATCGTTACACTTAATAATATATCGGAACTTACTATTGTTAAAATCGTTCCTGTACAAGTGACTATTCAGTCCACTAGGAGGTCATTCCCTTGCAATTTTTAAGAAACTTAACAATTAAACAACGTATTTTCTCTGCCCTATTAATACTCGGCTGCGGAATATCGATCTTTTTCGTTCATCATAATGAACAATTTTATGATAGACCGATTGCTGAAATATTGAATGTCAAAGTGGTAGAATCAGAGCCTCTAACAGATATGTACGACAATGACGATACTTTGTATACGCAGCAAATTAAGGCTGTACTTAAAAATGGGCAGCACAAAGGACAAATAATTGATTTGATGAATGACTACTCTTCGTCTGGAGCCTTTGATCAAGAATACTTTGTCGACAATGAAATTTTTGTCGCAATAGATGCACATTCGACACAGTCAGATTTAACGGGGACCATTCTCGATTTGAAACGAGATCAAACAATCATGATTATCACTTGGACTTTTATCTTTGCGCTACTCATCATCGGAAAAAGACAAGGTTTATTTGCCATTATTAGCTTAGTCGTAAATGCCAGTATTTTAACATTTGCATTAGACCTTTACGTAAAGCATGGCAGCCTCAATTTATTATTCATCAGTGGTGTGTGTGTCCTATTATTTACTGTTATTTCATTGTTACTGATTAGTGGATTGAATACGAAAACATATGCAGCCATTGTAGCTACTCTTTTAGGGACAATCATAGCCCTTAGTATTAGCTCTGCTGTGATGTGGTTGACGGGAGAAAGCGGCCTACGCTATGAGGAAATGCAATTTTTAACACGTCCCTACCGAACTGTTTTTATGGCTGGTTTATTCATTGGTTCACTTGGGGCTGTTATGGATGTCGCGATTACTATGTCCTCTTCTATTTACGCCCTATATGAACAAGACTCTCGTATTTCTTTACAAGCTTTAAAGGCATCTGGTCAGGAGATTGGAAAAGACATTATGGGTACCATTACAAGCATTCTATTCTTCGCGTATATTTGTGGCTCCATACCAATGGTCATCCTCTATTTGAAAAATTCATCTACATTAGGACTCACTCTATCCTTGAATCTTTCATTAGAGCTAGCTCGTGCCCTTGCAGGGGGTATTGGAGTAGTCCTGACAATACCTATCAGTCAATATACAGCTATTTTTTTTATTAATCGAAAGAGGGTTAAAGAATGAATGTTATCGTTGTTTTGGCAATTATTTTATGTTTATTGATGGTGGTAGTTGGAGGTAAGCAAGGCCTACGCTCGTTTCTTTCTTTATTTTTAAATTTTGCTGTTCTCTTCGTGACCATTTTCCTCATGACAAACCCTAAAAACAGCCCTATTATTCTAACGTTTATTGCTTGTACTGTCATCAGTTGCATTAGTTTGTTTTATATTAATAAAACAAATAGTAAAACCATTACTGCATTTATTTCGACAATGGTAACGATTGTTGTTTTATTGCTTTTTATTACGTTTATAACGAAAAAGGCCATGATTCAAGGATTTGGCGAAGAATCAACAGAAGAAATAAGTATCTTTTCTCTCTATATCGGTGTTAATTTCGTGCAGATTGGTGCATCGGTCATTATTATGAGTACGATAGGTGCCATTATGGATGTTGCCATTTCCATTGCTACCTCTATGCATGAGATTTTTTATCGCAATCCTTCAATCAGTAGAAAGACACTTTTTACATCTGGAATAAGTATTGGGAGAGACATTTTAGGAACCGATACAAATACTTTATTTTTTGCTTTCTTTGGTGGCTATTTAAGTTTATTGATATGGTTTAAGGATCTCTCTTATTCGATTGGCGAAATCGTCAATTCCAAAGTCTTTAGTGCGGAAATGATGACAATTTTTTGCGCAGGCATCGGCATTGCACTAATTATTCCTATTGCCTCCTCCGTCAATGCTTATTATTTAGTAAAAACACGACAAAAAAAGAATAGCTCTCTCCCATAAAAACAGAACTATCACATAAGTACTGGAGATAAAGTGAGTACCTCTTTGCCTTTATGGTTTGAAACGTACAACACACCTAAAATGGTATGCAAATTTGTATTAGCCCTAACATAAAACACAAAAAGAATTAGGTAGCTATAGAGGGTGTCTCATAAGAGTTTTGAGACACCCTCCTTTGTTGCATCTTTTCCATTGCAAACCCAGCATTTTCTGATAATATTTACCATAAGATGATTACGTAGCTTTTAAAATGACTGTTGTCCATGTTTCATGACCTAACAATTGGTCGCCCATTCCATGTAACATTTTTAAGCATAAAACGTCAATACAACTAGATAATAAAGGAGAAAGTTTGCAATGAAAACTATAATTTTTGATTTTGATGGAACGTTGGCAGATTCAACTGCTGTGTTTGCATCAGCATGGAATACATTAGCACAAAAATATAAATTTAAAGGAATTGAATTGAAGGAAATTGATACATTAAAAAAATTATCGATTTCAGAACGTAGTAAGTTATTTGACTTTCCAATGTATAAATTACCTATGATTTTACCGCAATTTTACAAGCTATATCGCCAATCATTAAACGATGTTCATCTTTTTGCAGGGATGAAGGAAGTATTACTCGAACTCGATAATAGAGGATATAAGATTTTGATTATCTCTTCTAATTCAAAGGACAATATTGTAGAATTTCTCAAAATAAATGGCATTCACTGTGTTACAGATGTCCTTTGCTCCAATCGTATTTTTAGCAAAGATAAAGTCATGAAAAAGTTTTTGAAGGAATCAAATGTTTCATCATCTGAAGTGGTATATATAGGTGATGAACAGAGGGATATTGTCGCGTGTAAAAAAGCAGGCATACCTATTATATGGGTAGAATGGGGCTATGACGCAATTGAAGTCATACAAAACGAAGAGCCAGAATACAAAGTAGCGACACCCGATGAAATTTTAGAGATTATTTTATAGCAGGATAATAGCCCTTCACTCGGCTATTATCCTTTAAATTTCTTGTCTTTGATTTCGCCTAATCTGCATTAACTTGTCAGCAGAATTATTTACCCCTTTATAAGGATCGCTTAATTCATGCATACTCGTCGCAAATTGCTGTGTAAAGGCAGCAATTTGATTAGCAGAAGCATTCACCTGATTAATGGATTGTTTAATGCTTTCTAATTGTTTCGTAATACTATTCGCACTTTCTGTATTGCTCTGGAACATTTTTTGTATTTCAGATGCGACAACTGCAAAACCACGTCCATGCTCACCCGAACGAGCTGCTTCTATCGAAGCATTTAAACCAAGATTTATGGATTTCATCGCTAAATCTTTTACCAATTGAACAATCACATTCATTTGTTCAATATCGCCTGCCAATCAATACTTTCCTCTGCACTTTGTTCAGCTATGTCATTGACCTCACTATCAATTTATTGGATTATCAGGATTCGGTCTATGTAATTGCCATGATTCAGGTGAAGTAAATTCAATAGTATATTCATAGTTTGTGAAAATATTTTGTTTCATCGAAGATGCGAAAGTGCTAATATCACCAGATGTCTGTTCTTTCATGGACTCTTCTAAAGCTGCAAGTTCATTCAAATCTATTACTAATTTAGATGAATCATCGCCCTTAATTTGAGTTGTTAGAATATTAGAATTCTTATCAAATGTTGCGACCATCGGTTTACCATTTTCAATTGACTCTAATTTTCATTATCTTCAATTACATTTATTTGAAGGCTATCAAGGTATTCAATTGCTTCCTTATCAACCATACCTAATTCTGAATTGAAGTCCGAATTATCAATTATTTGTTTGGATGTAGCTAGGAAGTTGTTCTTTTCCATTTCTTTAGCATTTGCAAGAATTGGAGCGAAATTTGGAATTTAACCATAAATTTTTTTATATATAGTATTAGGTATTATTTTCAAGTTATTAATCGAGCAAAAATAATAAATTTAATACTAATAGGATTATCCCTACTAATAAAAAAATAAAACCTAATATATTATTATGCACATTTTTTTCCTTTTTATTTTTAAGTAATAAGTAAGTACCGCAAGTTATAAATATTGTAAAGAGTAAAAAAAATCCAACAATTGTTAACCATGTCATTACAATATCACTCCATTCTATTTATTATTAAAATCTTGATAATAAAGCGATACTTCTTAAGTACTTTATTTGCCTACTCTCCATAATACTCATTTGTTAATTATATCCTCTTTTTATACATTATAACTTAATAATTAAAAAACTTAATATGTCTAAAGTGGAAACAGCATCGGTACCACAGCCAGTAATCCAGTTTTAACGTTATAATGGGATACAATATTTAATCCAAATGGGACGATTACAAGAGCACAAATAGCAGGTGTAGTGGCAGTATTGAAACTGTATGTACACAAAGACACACCAAAATTTTCAGGCATCAGGCAACGGCAAAACATTTACAGATGTTTAAACTTTCAATTGAAAAGGTAACTGCTATAGGAATTATGGGAACAAGTACCAATACGTTTAATCTGAATGATACGTTAACACGTGAACAGGCAGAAAAGTGCTCAACCAACTATTCGAAAGACCAGCTCTAGATAGAATTACAGCACCTTCATTTAAAGACTCACCTTCAACACATTGGGCAATCGGAGAAATTGAAGCAGCTGTAACAGCACAAAGGATAAAAAATAAACAAGAAAATATAATTCGGGGGAACATTGAAGCTATGTAGGTTTTGAGGTGAATACAGTGTCAATAAAGCCCATCGCTTCTATAACAGCCAGTAGTTTTGATGCATTATCTATTCCTCCCCCTAATGTTTACTATATATCCAATTTTAACTATATCATGCCAGTTAAAAAGACACCAACGTCCTATGGTGTCTTTTCACAGCATTATTCCTTTGTCAATATTTCTACATATTTTTCAGCTGTTCGTATGTCAATCGTCAAAAAATTTTCTTCATAGGTTGTTTGAATTAAAAAAGGAACATCACTCGTGTTCTGAAACCTAAAATCCAAGCTCCCATAGGAAACAGTCGCATCCCTTCCCTTTGGCACATATCCTATATCCAAGGAATGATGGTGACGTTCTACATATTTAACTCGTAGTTGATCCACTGCATTAAACAGGGTTGAAGAAGTTTGACAAACGCCCCCACCAATGCCCATAACCACTTTTTTATTAATAATTTCTGGTGCAGGCTGATAGCCATTTGCTTCATCTCGAGGTCCGACCATCGTATTAAATGAAAAATGGTCCCCACTACCAACGATGACATTATTAATAGCCTCCGCAGAAAGCTCAATATTTTTATTTCTTCCTACGTCAGCGCTATTAAAATACGTCGTATAGGATGCCACAACGACCTCTTCTAAATAAGGAATGTCCTCTAATGAATAGCCACTTTGAGTCAAATAAAGAGGTACCTCCACTTGACCACCAGTAGCAGAGGCTTCTAGAATTTTCTCCACTAATTCACTTTCCTTTAAAATCATTTGCGGCCTTCCCTTAATAACCTTTCCTGCTTCATCCAATCGATCGAGCATCATGCGCTGGTCATAGCCTTCCTTCTCACTAGTCCCTCTTGCTAGTTCCTTTGCTAACTGCTCAATATTCCGCTGATAGGCTTGCAGCTCTGTCTCATAGCCACTATCCTTCGGTGAAATAGTTTCAATAATCTTCTTTGTCTTAGGATCTACAATCTCTATAAGAGCCGATTCCTTTTGTGGCACTTGCTCATAGGTAACTGTTTTTTTCAATTCTTCGATTTGCTGTTTTACTTGTTGATTTTCTTCCTCTATCCTTGGGTCATTGTTCGAATTTTTTTGGCAACCTACAAGTCCAACTATACATAAAACACAGAACGCGGAAACCCACTTTTTTTTCAACACAAACACCTACCTCTATGGTCATACTACAGAGACATCTTATTCATATATTGCCTATAGTGTGTGGCTTTTGTAGATATTTATTTGTTCTGTTCAAATAAAACTTCACTCACAATCAGGATTTGTTTACGATTGAGGATTACAGTTGATAAGTTATGTAACACTAGGGTAGCATGGCACCAATAGTTAGAAGTAAACGACCGCTACCCCCATTTTACGCTCTTCGATTATGTGTAAATTTTTCATAACGTATTCTTTCCAGTTCTTAACCCAATTTTGGTTCAACTGGCACGTCCTGCCAAGGAATGAAGCGCTACGAGTATAAAAAGTTACAGTTTTTTGAAACAATTAAGTCACAAGCACATAATCGTGAATGAAAATAACTTGCTTTTTCCATCCTATAGACAAATTACCCCTGTATCTATACCAGTCGGTCCATTAAACCCTGGGATTGTATCCACTACCATATTGGTAGCTATATCTATGACAGACACTGTATTGTCAGTTTGATTTGTGACATATGCAAAAGTACCATTCGGCAGGATCGTTACTTGGTCAGGTGAAGATCCAACAGGGATTGTAGCTATCACCATATTGGTCACTGTACTGATGACAGATACAGTATTACTACCTTTATTGACGACGTACAAAAATGTACCATCAGGTGTAATGGCTGCTCCTACAGGTCCGGTTCCTACAGGGATTGTACCCACTACTGTATTGATTGCAACATTAATGATAGATACATTATTGCTATTTTCATTTGTCACATACGCAAATTGCCCACTCGGTGTGAAAACAATGGATCTTGGGCGGATTCCAACAGGGATAGTAGCAACTACCATATTGGTTGCTGTATTTATAACAGATACATTCCCTGAATTTTCATTTGCCACATAAGCAAATGCACTATTCGGCGTAAAAGCAATACCTTGAGGTTGGAGCCCTACTGGAATAGTGGCAGTTACAGTATTAGTTGCTGTATCTATAACGGATACAGAATTAGCTGCTGGACCATGGTTTGAAACATAGGCAAGTGCTCCATTTGGTGAAATCGCTACACCAAGAGGCTCATCTCCTACCGGAATCGTAGTGACTACCGTATTGGTTGCTGTATTAAACACAGTTACATTATCCGAGAAAAGCGCTGGCACATACCCAAACGCACCATTTGGTGTAATCGCTACTTCTAGTGGAGCAGTCCCTACTGGAATGGTGGCAACTATCATATTGGTTGCTGTATCTATTACTGAGACTCTGTTATCAGGAGTTTCTAATTGTCCAGCGTCTGTTACATAGACAAGATAGTTACAGCTTGGTGGTACCGGTAAAAAAGGGTGATTACAACGACAAGGGCAACAAAAACCGCAGCAATGGCAATGACAACCTGGATTTGATTTCAACTTGATTCTCAAAAATTTCGGTTCTTTTCTCACACTGAACTACCTCCCTGACATATATGGCTACTATATGCCCACAGAAATAGGTTTCTTGTACATTCACCTAATCTAACTAGTTGTAATTAGTTGCTTTACTTTTAAATGCTAGTTTTTTGGGGAAGATATGCGCTACACCATGCTGAAATTTGAAGATAAAAAGAGGAAGAACGTTTGACTTAGTTTTGAAATGTCCACCCCATTAAAATAATTAAAGAAGGAAAGGATAGGACTATTAACATACGAAAAAATGATAATAGTTTAGTACAATGTAAATTGTGGAACTTTTCTGAACTAAAGGAGGAAGTTAAGATGCCTCAAACATTATTATCTTCTAAAATAACAATGCCACATCAATCACCCACTTTAATTGAAAGAACACAATTATTCGATTTATTAGATCAACATATACATGTGAAATTAACCATTTTACGTGCTCCTGCGGGTTATGGAAAAACCAGTATACTAAGTAGCTGGCTTAAAAATAAAAAAGAAACCACTGCATGGGTCTCTCTAGATGCTGCTGATAATGATCCTATACGTTTCTGGACATATATTTTACATGCTATTGCTAGGTCATCTAAAAGTAACATGCATCAAATTCTTACACCACTTCTAAACTCCCAGGACTCTGCAACGCTTGAATTTTTTATCTATTCTCTAGTAGAAGAAATAAATGTCCTTCAACAGCCCATTTCGATTGTACTAGATGATTATCATGTCATAGAGAATCCAGTTATTCATCAACTCATGATACAATTCGTAGAGTATTTACCTAGTCACGCCCATATTTATATGTCCTCTCGTTCTGTCCCCTCACTACCAATACCTAAGTGGCGGGTTAAGCAATGGACACATGAAATCCATTCTGGACATTTACGCTTTACTTTACAGGAGGTGAAGCGATTTTTCTCCTGCAAACATGTCCCTACCTTCAATCACCAACAGCTGCAAGCTATTTTAGATAAAACAGAAGGTTGGGTAGCTGGATTATTGTTAACTAGCTTTGCGAATGACCATGAAATTGGATCGTTTGAAGAAACTGCACAGCCCTTTATTTCAGAATTTCTATGGCAAGAAATTATTCATAACCTACCATCTAAAACACAACAATTTTTGCTGCGCACTTCCCTATTACAGGAGTTGGATCCTGCTATTTGTGATCAATTGACAACGCAGACAAATAGTCTTGAACAATTGGAGCATTTGGAAGCTAAAGGACTTTTCACCATTCGGCTGCAATCCAAACAACCTATTTTCCGGTACCATCATTTATTAGCGGAAGCTTTGCAAATGGAATTAACAAGACAATTTTCGAAGCAGGACATACATAATCTTGTTCTAGAAACATCTCAATTCATTTATGGTCAAGGGGATTATATTTCTGCCATTGAATTAGCACTTAAACATGGACAATACGAACTAGCGACGCCATGGATGACTGAGCATCTTGTTCAACTTTTTTTATCAGGTCAGACAGCAACCTTTATGCGGTGGTTGCACCGGCTTCGTCGTGATCAATATAAAGTCTCCTATGAAATGCTAGTCATCGGCTTTTTAACCTCGATTTCAACTATGGAAGTTGAAACTGCGTCATCTCTTATGGAGGAACTTGAATTACGCCAACTGACAGAACAATGGATGGAGCAAGAGGAACATGCGGCCATGACCTATATTTACGAAAGCGCTAAGGCTTTTGCCATCGTTGCCTCTGGTGGTGATTTACAGATGGTTGAAGAAATTATGAAAAAACAGCTCGCAAAAGGACACATCCCCTCTAGATGGGATCATGTGCCTATCCCCTACAATAGTTTTGAATATAAACTTTTACGAACGAGCATTGGGTCGAAAGGAAAGCTTCAAACAATGGAGCAAGGAGCTGTAATAAGTGAGCTTTTTCGAGAAACGTCTTTACAAACTGCTAATGTCACCGCTTTTAGCTATGGTGTTGCCGCCGAATCTTTATATGAACGCAACCTAATAACGTTTACTCATAAAGAAATTGAGATGGCGCTTAAGTTAGGCCATCAATTACAAGATCTTGGATTATGTATTCCGATGTATCTTCTTAAAGCAAAAATCTATATACAGCAAAATCAGATAAGTTCAGCTCTTGCTATGCTGACCCATCTATTAGAGGATGTCACTGAAAAGCATTGGCGTACATCTATACAAATTATGCTAGCCTACTGTCATATTAACGCTGGTGATAGTCATCAGGCTGAGATAATCTTACAGGCTACGAAAACGAAACAACCCTTCTGGCTCATCGTATACGCCCGTTTACTATTATTGAAGGAACTGCCGAACGAAGCCTTAACGAGCTTGATCCAAGTAAAAATAAAAGCACAGCAGGAGGAGCAAATTGCTACAATTATTGAAGCCACAATACTAGAAGCAATTTGCCAATATCATATAGGTCACCAAGAACTTGCCTTAGAAACTTTACACGAGGCTTTCGTACTTGCAGCACCCTACTATTATGTTCGATCATTTTTAGATGAAAAGGATTTAGAACCCCTATTAGCCATTTATTTCGAGCAGCTTCATCAACGTTGGGATTCCGTCCCTACTGTTTATTTTAATTATCTGAAAGAAGGTACTACATTCCATTCAAAAGCCCCAGTAATGCTAACACAACGAGAAAAGGATATTTATGGCTTACTAGTAGATGGTATATCTAATCGTGAAATAGCTAAGCGCCTGCATTTATCAGAAGGAACTGTTCGTGTTTATTTATCTACCATTTATAGTAAGCTTGGGGTCAACTCACGCGCTAAGGCGATTGCCCTCAAAAATCATTGAAGCTCATAAAAGGCATCATTGACTGGTACTGATGCCTTTTACAGTTAAAATTAATAAAATTATTAATTTGATTCGACTTTTTTAATTGTTGCTGTAGTATACTCATAACTTTTACTCTATTGTCGATTTTATTATTCAGAGTAGGTACGTTCTAAATAGTTCTTCACTCTGATATATGTTAATAATGCATTGCTTTTATACTAGCTTCTAGGAGCAATCAATTGTGAAGTAACAAAAAACTGCCCAAAATCCGTCTGATTTGGGCAGTTCTTCTTTTATTTTTGTATAAACATTTGCGTCCAGTAGTTGCCATCCGCTACATACCCTATACCGATATGTGTATAGTTTTTGCTGAGAATATTAGCACGGTGACCTTCACTGTTCATCCATGCTGTAACGACTTCCTGTGCCGAGCGTTGACCCTTGGCGATATTTTCACCAGCTGATTGATAAGAAATACCGAAGTTTTTCATCATCGTAAATGGCGTACCATACGTTGGGCTTGTATGGTCAAAATAATTTTTATCATGCATATCCTGCGACTTGTATTTAGCTACTCTTGATAACTCCCAATCGTCTTGTAATGCCGAAAGACCTGCTTTCGCACGTTCCGCATTAACCCGTTTAACGACCTCTTGTTCAACGCTTGCTTGTTCCTTTACAGGGACCATTATTTTTTGACCAGGATAAATTTGATTTGGATTGGCAAGTTGTGGGTTTGCATCAATTAATTCTTGTACTCCTGTTTCCGTTTTCAAAGCGATTTTCCAAAGAGTGTCACCAGATGAGACTGTATAGGATTCAGCCGCCATTGCCCCCACTGGTAGTAATAATGAAGCTGCAATAACTGAAGCAAGTGCTGCTTTTTTTATTTTTTTCAACATGTCTATCATCCTTCCTGTTTGCTCTTCTAATATCGTAAATAGTTTCAGAGCAATAATCATCACAAAATATTTGGAAGGATTTTTACAAATACATGACAGATGAACTACAAAATTTGACGAATCCCTTTTTAACAACCTTTATGAAGATGCACCTTGTCATCAAGTTGCAATATCATTGTAATCAACAAATATTACCAATTATATAAACCACCAATAGTTACCTAATAATCACTACTTCGTCGATAATTTCCTCTTCATTTTGTAAATTAGTAAAATATAGAGACAGTCATAAAAAAGAGTAGCCATAGAAATAATGGTCATGAACGGTGTACGGAAATAGAGATAAAAGCCAATCGCAGCAAACAAAGTTCCAATCATCTTACAGACTGCAATGCCCATAGATTGACCATCTAAATTCCCTCTTCGTAATAATAATCCGATAAATAACCCAGACATCATGAGATTTTGCAAAAATGCTGCATACTTCCCTTCATAATCCTGAAATTGATGAATAATCCCAAAAATCATCAACATGCTGAACATTAAAGTGACTAAAAAAGAGGCATACAATAATTTTTTAGAGAGAATTCTTCGATATTCGGGTGGCGCAAATCGTAAAAATTGCATCAGTATCACGACATCTAAAACGAGCCATGTGAGCGTAATCAATCGTTGAAGGTCATTTTGTGGGTAAAGAAATGTAAAGATAAATTCCCATGCAATATTGGCACAAATAGCAACCATAGGCATACCGTATTTTTTATCCTTCCATCCTTTATAAATAACTAAAATATATGTAATGATCCAGAAAAGACCCATGCCTAATTGACAAATTAATAAAATATCTAGTTGAGGCATCTTTTTATTCTCTCCTTCCACATAGGATTCCCCATACTATATGTGAAGAAATCTATTCATTATGTCTAAAAGTTCGCTAGTAGGGTAAGGGAAAGTAGTAACAAATATTCAAGGGAGTGGAACCTATACATTCATAGTGGAATCTTATATAGTAAAGCGGGGTGATTGAATGAAATCAAAAATATATGTAGATAATGATCAATTTATCGCTGGAACTACCTTAAAGGATCCAATGGAATTAGAGCATAATAATATGGCTTTGCATACTTGCGATAATATCCATGATGTCGTTGACAATCGTCAACAATTAGCCACAACTTTGAACTGCAATCTGCAAGATTTTATTTGTACGGAGCAAACACATAGCGCCAACTTTCATCGAGTAACATTTGCCGATAAAGGACGTGGCGCTGAGCAAATGGATACAGCAGTGAAAAACACGGATGCTCTTTATACGTTTGAGCCTAATTTATTATTATGCAGTTTTACAGCCGATTGCGTTCCTGTGATTTTTTATAATGCTGTCAATGGTTTAGTGGGCGTCATTCATTCAGGCTGGCAAGGTACTACCAAAGAAATTACACCTAAACTGTTCCAGCATTTGTTGGAACAAGAACAATGCCGACCTGAGGATTTTCACGTTCAAATCGGTATGGCTTTAAGCCAGCAAAAATTCGAGGTAGATGCTGATGTGTATGAGAAGTTCCGCAGTCTTGGTTATGCAGACGATTTTATGTATTTTAATGCAGCAACGCAGAAATATCATATTGATAATCAAAAAACTGTGAAAAAGCAATGTGAACTTGCTGGTATTCCATCTGAGCAAATCCAAGTTGATGCCACTTGTACATTCCTTAGCCCTGATGGCTTCTCCTATCGTCAGGACAAACAGGCAGGCAGACATTTAAGCTTTATTATGCGAAAATCTTAAACAAACGAAAAGGACAATCCACTTCAGCATAAGGATTGTCCTGTTATTTTAACGTACCAGTACTAATAATCGACGTCTCAACATGTACCTCTGTTTGTAATTTGCTAATGACTTCCCTCGTTTTTTTGGTCGTCCACTTGCCATGATAGTACATTCTAAATTTTTCACTTAGCCCACTAGGATCGACATCCATATTTTTTAGTTTATCTAAAAACTTGGTAATATCCTCTTCTAGCTGCTTATTTACATCCTTCTCTAACCGACTAATGCTTTCAATCGTATTCAACTCGTATTCTCTCGACCCTTTGTATTCGCTTAACGTTCCTTTAATCTTTAGGCGAATGATGAGCTTTGGTGAGTCAACATTCTTATTACTTTGCATTTTAATAGAGCTCTCAATTAAATCAATCATCAATTTTTCCTCCCCATATCCCTCATGTAGATCTAAATGGAGAGGTGCGAGACTTTTTCTTCCTAGTAATGCTTGAACAATCAACGCTTCCTCAGGCTTAATTACTTCATGCATATGGTTCCCCTTAAAAACAGCAACACCTTTAATTTCAATTTTATCATCGCGTTTTTCAAGATATGGGATGATTGTATCCGTCACAGGATTCGTTATTGTATACATAAAATCATGAATATTCGTATTCGGATTAAATGCTGTATTTATACTGGGTTCCAATAAATCATTAATGTAAATATTAATGTTTGGTTTATCCGGGTAATTTCCCTTTATAATGGCTTCTGCTTTGTCCTTCACAATAGCAATGAGGACTTTATTGCCCACCTCAGCATTCCTGTATAGATGCTGAATGACATTTTGTATCTCACCTTTTCGTGCAAAATCTTCATTAACCAGCACAACTCGTAATTGGTTAAAGACAATTTTTTTATCCGAAAGCTTTTCGATTTCTACGATGCCATTCGATACAAGATCTGTAGACACCGAAAAAATTTGTGTTTTTTGTTGTGCCTCTGGGGAATATTGAGGAATAGCGACCGTTAATTTCATTTGATCTTCATCCATATAGTCGAAAGCCATTATCCCAACCATACCAATATCCTCTAAAGGTACCTTCAACTCTTTTCTTGAACAACCAGCTAATAATAATAAAAGCGCAAGTGTGATGCTTAGTAGAAGCTTTCTATTCATTGTTGCACCTTCTTTTTTCGAACTATATAAATCATGCTTAAGAAGATTGGCCAAATAATTAGCATATACCCAATATAATTACTTGCTGTAAAAAGTTTCTCTTGGAATTCTCGAGAAAATGGCATTCTAATAATCAAAAAAATGATAGCGGCAATCACATATAATTGATAACTATTTTTCTTTTTAAACAACGTATCCACGCCTAATTTGGCACACCACACATAGGCAGTGGCCGTGGATAATATAAAAAATACCCATAACGTTATACCAATAATATCGATTCGTTCCACAAAGGTAAGTTCGCCGGCTTTAAATAAATTTAAAACGGAAAACTCTACGTTTTTCAACTGCCATTCAGAATAATAGATGACGCTTACTACTGTCGTGAAAAAACAAAGGAGAATACTAATCCAAATACCAATCAATGAATGACGAAAGGCTTTTTTTTGATCGATTATATATGGAAAGTAAAACATAATTAATTCATAGCCAAGGACTGATAAATACCCTTCTTTAAATGCATTAAAGAAATCTAGCCCACTAAAATTGAATAAAGGGAGTAAATGACTTACCTCCCCTTTTTCAATAGCCCACTGTGTAAAATAGAATATGCCGATTGTAATAAAAAAACTCATCATGCAAAATCTGGCAATAGATTTGATACCACCACTTACAATATATATCAGCAACAGTAAGAAACACAGCACAGGCAATGTGATGGTTTGCTCTTGTAACGCTGTACTTTGTATGAGATGCATATAGTTGCTAATAATTCCTGCACTAAAGATAATAAATTGAATGACAAACAAGAGATTAAGGCTTTTCCCTAAGACTTTCCCGAAAAGAATTTCATTGATACGAAATAAATGTTCATTCGGGTATTTAGAGCAAAGCCAAATCATCGGCCAAAGAGTTAAGGTAGCGATAATACCGAATAATACGGGCATAAACCACTCGGTATAGCCCATAGCACTTAATTTTTGTGGCAATGATAGTATGCCGGTCCCTACCATAATGCTCTGGGCCAAAAAAATGACGTGATAGCGATTTAACATCTTTACGTTAGCTGCGCTCAAGTCTTTTACCTCATTTCTCCTCTGTCGTTTTTTTCTGAGCCCTTGAAATGCCGGATTTTTTCGTTAAATAGTTGATAGGAAATCTGATGACATTATCTAACAAATCTGTTGGATTTCTCGGTATACCTGGCGTCATATAATGAGTTCCTAATGATTTTAAACTTAGTAAATGATGAATTAACCAAGCAAAGGCAAGCATTTGCCCAAATAGACCAAATAACCCAGCCGATAAAATGAAAATATATCGCACAAATCGGCTAGCATTACTCATCAAGAAAATAGGTGGTAGGAAAGATAATAGTGCAGAAGTGGCCACCAACACAATAAGAATATTACTAAGTAGCCCTGCCTGCACAGCCGCAGTCCCTATGACAATACCGCCTACGATACCGATTGTTTGTCCGACTTTGGCAGGCATTCGAGAACCGGCTTCCCGTAATACCTCTACAATAAGTTCGATAAATAACACTTCAATGAGAGGTGGAAAAGGAACTTTACTTCTTGATTCTTGAAGATTTAATAAAAGCTCATATGGCAATATTTCTGGATGGAAGGTTAAGGCAGAAATATACATGGGCGTAATCATAATCGTTAAGAAAAAACCAAAGAAGCGTAGCATTCTTAGTAAAGAGGCTGTTGTCCATCGGTTATAATAATCCTCAATCGACACGAACATTTCAAAAAAAGAGGTCGGACAGACAATTGCTAATTGGCTATTATCCATAAACATGACAATTCGGCCGTCAATAAGGTAGCGACAAATACTATCGGGGCGTACCGTCATATAATATTGAGGAAATGGTGATAATGGATTATCCTCAATTAATTGCTTCAACACCGATATATCCGTAAATAAAGGAAATACCACCTGATCAATACGATTTCTAAGATCATCCAAGTTTTTATGATTCACAATATTGTCCATATACATAATGGAAATTTTAATATTAGCCTCTGAACCAACAATACGATTTTCATTTTTTAGCTGAGCACTTTGAATTCGTCTTCTCACTAGAGAAATGTTGGTCTCCAAAGATTCTGTAAATGCATCCTGAGGCCCTATAACGGTTGATTCCGTTTCAGTATTCGTAATGGCCCTTGTAGGAGCACTATACGTATCCATACTTAATAGCGCATTGGTTTCATGAAAAAACAGCAGTGTTTGCCCAGAATTCAGTTTTTTGATAACTTCTTGTATGTCCTTAGGGTCCACATATTGAGCCATTTGATGAATTTGTTTCATATTATTGGTTAACGGAATAGATACCATTGTTTGTAAGGTCATTTTTTCTATAAGAGAGGAAAAATAGATAAGGGTAACATCCCCTTCTTCTGTAGCAATCATATTTAGTTTTACATCATCTACATCATTAATTTCCTTCTTTAATTTAGCAACAAGCTGTTCAGGCATTTCGTTCATTCCGTTCAACCCCTTTTATTCCGACGAATACCAGTTCACATAGAGTTTTTTATAGTTTGGCACGTTTACGAACATTTATGTAAAAAATATGCTAGCAAAAAAAGACAAAAAAAAGATGCTCCTCTTATTTTAAGAGAAACATCTTTTTTTGCTATTTACCTTGATCTGTACTGTATCGATTTTTGCCAATACCAAATGCATAATAACTAATTGTTACTATTATTAAAAAAATAATTCCTACAATTAGAGAAATACGCGTATCGTCATTAATCCACATGCCAACCAGTACCATGATTAAAAAGATAATCGTTAAGTAATTCGTAATAGGCGCTAATGGCATTTTGAAAGGGTGATTCGCTAATTGTTCACCTTTCACTTTTCTAAATTTCATTTGACTAATTAATATAATAAACCATGGTATCATACCGGGTAAAACACTTGCACTATACACATAGACGAATAAATTCTGTGGTGCAATATAGCTTAAAATGACACCAACCACTAAACCAATTAACACGCCAGCTGTACCAAATAAAGGTACTCCATTTTTGGAAAGCTTCGCGAAAAATTTAGGTGCTTGTCCATTCATTGCAAGAGTATATAACATACGTCCTGCACTATAAATACCACTATTACAGCCAGACATAGCAGCTGTAATAACGACAAAATTAATAATACCTGCCGCCGCAGTAATACCTACCTTGGCAAATGTCGCAACAAAAGGACTACCGATCGTACCCAATTCATCCCACGGATACACTGTCACAATGACAAAGATGGCTCCGATATAGAAAATTAAAATACGCCAAATAATACTTTGAATGGCATTCGTAATTGTCTTTTGTGGATTTTTTGCTTCCCCTGCTGTAATCCCAATAAGCTCTACCCCTTGGTATGCTGCGACTACTAACGATAATGCAAAGAAGAAGCCTGTCCAGCCGCCAGTAAAGAAGCCACCATGACTCCATAGATTCGATAAGCCAATCGCAATACCATCATTACCAAAGCCAAAGAAAATCAGTCCAACGCCTGCTACAATCATTAAAATAATCGTTACGATTTTAATCATGGCGAACCAAAATTCAAATTCACCAAAAGATTTAACCGAGATAAAGTTTGCCACACCTAATATGATCATCGCAATGAGACCCGGTATCCATGCTGGTAAATCAGGATACCAATACTGCATATATGTTCCCACAGCTATAATTTCTGACATACCAACAATTACCCATTGGAACCAGTTGCTCCATGCCGTTAAATAGCCTGCTAGAGGGTGTATATATTTATAGCCAAATGTTGCAAAAGAGCCTGTACTTGGCTCCATATAAAGCATCTCACCCATTGCTCTCATAATGAAAAATATAAAAATACCTGCAATTCCATAGGCAAGGAGTACAGAAGGTCCTGTCCATTGAATGGCACTTGCCGAACCCATAAATAAGCCCACACCAATCGTACCGCCAAGCGCGATCATTTGGATGTGACGTGCCTCTAATCCTCTTTGTAATTCTTTGTTGGCCACTCCATAACGCCTCTTTTCCTGTTGTTCTATCTACGTTGAATATACTTTAAAATCATAATCAATTTTTCTTAAAAAGACAATTGTATTTTTAGGAAAAACAAAAAATAATGTTTTTTTGATAGATTTGGCATACTGAACAGCTTCCAATATTCCTATTCTAAAATTTCTAAATATTTTAGTTTTTTCGCTTTATTTCGGCAAAAAGATTGACCCAATTATCAAAAAAGTATAATATTTTCACATATTTCTAAGAAAAAGAGGAGTAACTGTGAGTAAACTATTATTTAGAAAAAAGGAAATCGAGGAACTATTACAAAACGAAGGGACTATTCAACTAAAGAAAACGTTAGGTGCCTTTGATCTTCTATTATTAGGAGTTGGTGCCATCGTGGGCACGGGTATTTTCATCTTGCCCGGAACGGTGGCAGCAACGCATGCGGGACCTGGGATCGTTTTTTCCTTTATTATTGCCGCCATTGTTTGTGCTGTTGCAGGCATGTGTTATTCCGAATTTGCATCAAGTGTCCCCGTAACTGGAAGCGCCTATACGTATGGCTATATTGTCTTTGGCGAAATTGTCGCGTGGTTAGTAGGATGGGCTTTGCTTTTGGAATATGGATTGGCTGTAGCTGCTGTTGCGACAGGATGGTCATCTTACTTAAACTCACTTCTTGCCGGCTTTCATATCGTTCTACCTCAAGCAATTTCAGGAGCCTTTAATCCTGCTGCTGGCACATATATAAATGTACCAGCAATCTTTATTATTTTTGCTACGGCATTTTTATTAACGCTTGGTATTAAAGAATCCACTCGATTCAATTCCTGGATGGTTTTCTTGAAGGTAGCTGTCATCTTACTATTTATTGGCGTAGGGGTATTTTATGTAAAGCCTACTAATTGGGAGCCCTTTCTACCATTTGGCATAAGAGGCGTCTTCAGTGGGGCGGCACTTGTATTTTTTGCTTATTTAGGTTTTGATGCGGTATCTTCGGCTGCTGAGGAAGTAAAAAATCCCCAACGGAACATGCCCATTGGCATTATCGGTTCTTTACTCATTTGTACCGTGCTTTATGTTGCCGTATCAATGGTATTAACGGGGATTGTTCCCTATCATGCCTTAAATGTAAGTGACCCCGTTAGCTATGTGATGCAGCTTGTCCACCAAGATTGGATTGCGGGAATTATCTCCCTTGGTGCCGTAGTAGGAATGATGACCGTTATATTAGTTATGTCTTATGGAGGAACGCGACTCTTATATGCCTTAGGCCGTGATGGTTTACTGCCCAAAAGCATGGCTGAGCTAAGTCCCAAATTTAAAACTCCTGTCAAAAACACATGGATATTTGCATTACTAGTAGCTTTATGTGCAGATTTTGTGCCACTTTCTAAGCTTGCTGAATTAGTCAATATGGGTACATTAGTGGCGTTTACCATTGTATCCATCGGTGTGGTGTATTTACGAAAAAATAAAAATATACCTTCTGGAGGCTTTAAAGTACCATTTTTCCCAGTACTACCGATTTTATCATTTTTATTATGTCTCTTTTTAATTTCACAGCTTTCTATTCTTACATGGATTGCATGTGGTATTTGGTTCATCATCGGCTTGATTGTTTATTTGGCTTATGGTCGAAAGAATAGCGAAATGAATAAACGATAAAAAAAGGTGTCTCTTACAAATTCTTAGAGACACCTTTTTGCCTTCCCATAAAGGCTTACTGTTGTTGCATAGCAAACCCGCAAACATAAAAACCTCTATTCCACCATCGGCCAATGAAATAGAGGCTACTTTGTTATTATAATAGGGTTTGTTCCTGTAATTTTGCTGTGAAATACTTTCGTGCATCTGCCGTTAGAATTTGTAGTAATGTCACTTCTTCCTGACGAGCGAATTCTACAAACATCCCACTTAAATTTTCGTAGACATATTTGATTTTAAAGCCACTATCTAAATAATGATCTACTTTTTCGATTTCCTCTGTGCTTTGTTGGAATTCAGACATGCCATCACCTCACCTTCTTTTGAAAATGTCTTGATGTAGTCTCACTTATTCGGCACCTTTTATTTCTAACAGAGGGTCTGGTTGCTCCACAAGCTCTTCTTCCTCTTGGTCTGTCAACGCAGGGACTTGTTGACCAAATAGTTCATCCAAATTATGTCCGACCGTAATACCTAAATACTTCGCATCACTTGGATCTTCTAGCTCAGCTTGAGGATACTTTTTAAACCACCAATACTTTGCTAACACATAATAGACAATTGCACCTACAAAAAACCCTACTAAAGAAGAATAAGCGGAAAAAATATTGGCAACGGCACCACCGATTACCCAGGCCACTAACCCAGCGAAATTAAAACCTTTATAGTATTTAAATTGCCCATCTAATTCATACAGTTCTTTGACATGTACACGTCGTTTGCGAATGAGATAATAATCCGCAAATAAAATCCCTACAATCGCTGTTAATATTCCACCTATAATCAATAGAACATTGACCATCACATTAAATAAACTCCAGGGCTGTGCAAGAATACCAATAATCCCCGCAATAACAACCCCTACCCAAAACGGTACTTTTGGACCACCAATATTCGAGAAAATAGTAGCAGCCGGCACAACATTAGCAGATGTATTCGTTGACCATTGTGCCAACACAATCATCAGCAAAAGGATACCTAAAATAAAACCACTTGCACTTTGTTGTAAAGCATTGATGGGATCAGCAGATGCTACTGCCATATAACAAACTGCACCAATTGTAACAATAAATGTGTTCGTTATTGGCATAACAATCAAGGAGCCTACAAGCTGTGTTTTATTCCGCTTGAACCAATTCCGTTCATTTTTAGGTGCTTTAAAAAAACGAGATAATGATGGCATATCTGCTGCCAGCGTTGACCAAAAGCCCATGTTTGCCATGACCACTACCATAAAAGCTGTAAAGGCGGCAAAGCCCGTTGTTGGCGTTTCCACCCACGTCCAAATATTTTTCCCTTGTGATGTGGCATGATCCGCCAATGTGTAATACATCCAGCAAGAAATCAAAATAATGACAGGCGCTGCTAAATCAGCGAAGCGCTCAATAGACTTAATGCCTAATGAGGTATTAAAGAGTTGAAGCGCCGCAAATACAAGGAAACAAATAAACCAATTATCAAAATCAAACAATAAATTTAAAATGCCGTTTATGGCTAATGCTCCAAAATACGTATTAAGACCAAACCAACATGCGGCTGTTATGCCCCTTACAAGTGAAGGAATATGAGTTCCAAATGTGCCGAATGGTGCACGCATATAAACAGGGAATGATAATCCATGCTCAATACCTATATCACCAATTAACGTCATAAAGATACCGATCAAACAGGAACCTACCAACGTAGCTAAAATAACCATTGGTAAGGATAAATTGGTAATTGCTGAACCGCCGATTGCAAAAGCCGCTAAAACAATCGCCATTCCTATCCAAATCACCGCAAAACCAAATGTTCCAATATTTCTTTGTTGATGTGTCACTGGAAGTAAATCTGGGGATTTTAAATAATTCCCGTCACGTTCCATAAAGTTTCTCTCCTTTTTTTTAATTTCCGTGACAACTACTTGAAGTTTTTCCTTCCTCCATCGCCAATTAATGAAGGAAGGTGGAATTTCGATTTTCTTCATTATCTTCATTCAGTTGGTGTTCGAAAGGCTAGAGCTTCCCCCTATAAATGTCTACTACTGAATAAAGATGAAAAGTCTTTATTTTGAGAGACTACTAATGAGCGTTTGGCGTTCATTCCATGTCATTGGTGGAACGGTTGATTTTCGTTCAACCATAGAAATTGCACCATCCACTGGACAAACAATAGAGCATAAATTACATCCTACACAGTCTTCTTCACGAACCTTTAGCAATGGACGTCCATTTTCAGTATAAAGATCAATACATTGATGTGATGTATCCTCGCAAGCAATATGACACTTGTTACAATTTATACAAACATCATTATTAATTTCTGCGACAATTTTATAATTTAAGTCTAAATCACCCCAGTTTGAATATCTTGAAACGGAGCGACCTACTAAATCCATGACGGAAGCTAAACCTTTATCGTCTAAATAATTGTTCAACCCATCAATCATATCCTCCACAATACTAAAGCCATGGTGCATTGCTGCTGTACAAACTTGAACGCCTGTAGCACCCATTAAAATAAATTCTGCGGCATCCTGCCAATTAGAAATTCCGCCAATGCCCGAAATCGGTACATTGACTAATGGATTGCGAGCACATTCTGCCACCATATTAAGGGCAATTGGCTTTACAGCTGGGCCACAATAGCCACCATGTGCTCCTTTACCAGCAACATGAGGAACTGTATTCCAAGTATCTAAATCTACACCTGCTAAACTATTTATCGTGTTTATCATACTTACGGCATCTGCTCCACCTCTAGTAGCCGCCTCTGCCGTAACTGTAATATCCGTAATATTTGGTGTTAATTTCACAATGACCGGTGTACGTGCTGCTTCCTTTACCCAGTATGTTTGCTTTTCCACCAGTTCAGGGACTTGACCAGAGGCAGAGCCCATCCCTCGCTCTGCCATCCCATGTGGACAACCAAAGTTAAGCTCAAGACCATCAACCCCCACATCTTCTACACGTTTTACGATTTCATGCCACTTTTCTTGCTTTGGCTCCACCATTAAAGAGGCTATAATCGCGTGATGAGGAAATTTCTTTTTTGTCTCATATATTTCTTGTAAATTCACTTCTAACGGTCGATCCGTAATCAATTCAATATTATTGAATCCCGCTACACGTTGACCGTTATAGCTAACAGCCGCAAAACGTGAAGATACATTTAAAATGGGCTCCCCCAATGTTTTCCACACGGCACCACCCCAACCAGCTTCAAATGCGCGTTGTACTTGATAACCTGAATTCGTAGGTGGTGCGGATGCCAACCAAAATGGATTCGGCGATTGGATGCCTGCTAAGTTAATGCGTAAGTCTGCCATGTAAGTTCCCCCCTTATGCAATCTCACTTGGTTTTCTTAAACTTTCATGAATCTTGTATGCTGCATCTTTTCCTTGCTGTACAGCAGTCACCACCATCGCCTCTCCCTGTCCATTGCCAAAGACAACGTCTCCACATGCAAATACTTTGTCATTAGACGTTTGCATCGTTGTCTCATTTATATCAACAACCCCATTTGTATGCGCTAAACCGAATGCTTCAATTAATGAAACAAAACGGGTTTGCCCAATAGCTTTAATAACAGCATCCACTTCAAGGATAAAATTAGAGCCCTGCACTTCCTCTGGTCTTTGTCGACCATCAGGTCCTGGCTCCCCAAGCTTCATTTTCACGCATTCAATGCCTGTCACCCTACCAGCCTCATTACCAATAATTTTCTTTGGTGCTGTGAGCCATTTAAATTCCACACCATCCTGCTTAGCAAATTCATACTCAAATTTATAGGCAGTCATTTCCTTTTGCGTTCTTCGATAAAGTATTTGGACATTGTCTGCACCTAAACGCACCGCACTTGTAGCACCGTCAATGGCTGTATTTCCTGCACCAATAACAGCTACACGTTTTCCTACGATATCATTTGTAAGCGGTCCCATTTTTGTTTTTCTGACAAACTCAATAGCATCGTGGACACCCTCTAAATCTTCACCCTCAATGCCTAGATTTGGAACAGCCCCCATACCAACAGCTAAAATAACATGGTCATATTCTGCCAAAATTTCATCCGCAGTAATGTCGACACCAACCGTCGTATTTGTTTGAATATCCACTCCAAGCTGTTCTATTTGCTCCACTTCCCAATCTACAACATCGTTTGGTAATCGGAAAGCTACAATCCCATAACTCCCTAAGCCACCTGCCTTCGCTTCGGTCTCATAGATGGTTACTTGATAACCGAAACGGCTGAGTTCTCTGGCTGCCGATAAACCAGCAGGGCCTGCTCCAATAATGGCTACCTTCTGTCCATTACTTTGCCCCTGTTTAAATAGCTGGACATTCGTATCCATTGCCCAATCTGTTGCATACCGCTGTAACTCACCAATTTTGATTGGCTTTGTTGAAGAGTTTAAAACACACGCTCCTTCGCATAGTTCTTCTGTTGGACAAACCCTTGCACAGCTAGCACCAATAGGATTTGCTTCTAATATAGTCGTAGCAGAACCCTTCATATTACCAGATGCGATTTTTTTTATAAAATTTGGGATTTGAATACTTGTCGGACACGCTTTAATACATGGTGCGTCATAGCAATAGAGACAACGATTGGCTTCCTCAATAGCCTCATTCTTTGTCATCTTGTTTTTTAATTCCACAAAATTACGTTTTAGCTGTACGGTCATCGCATTTTCTTGAATCGGAACCATTCCACATCCCCCTCATGTGTTCATTTTTTCCGTGCACCCAATTACTAGACCGATTGTTTTGTTCTCCAGCCAAAACAATCGGTTCTAAACGGAAGGAAGCTAGATCTTCAAGGCTTCCGCAGCTACTGCTTTTAATGGACGTTTAATATATTGTCCGCTACCTAGTACACCAACAAATTCTTTATTTTTAATGACATACTCGCCACGTACTAGCACACTAACAGGCTCGCCAGTCACTTCCCATCCCTCATATGGGTTATAGTCGACGTTCATATGGTGTGTTTTAGCCGAAATTTGGCGTTTTGCCTCTGGATCAAAAATAACAATATCTGCATCAGAGCCAATGGCGATTGTTCCCTTTTGAGGGAATAAACCAAATATTTTTGCAGCACTTGTAGAAATCATATCAACAAATTCATGAATCGTAATTCTACCTTTTGCAACACCTTCAGAATATAAAATACTGAAACGATCCTCAATGAAAGGTCCACCATTTGGGATTTTTGAGAAATCATTTAGGCCTAATTGTTTTTTCCCCTTAAAGCTAAAGGAGCATTGGTCAGAGCCAATTGTCTGAAGCTGTTTCGCCTTCAGGGCATTCCATAAATGTTCTTGATGATATTTTGGACGAAGGGGTGGTGACCAAACATACTTAGCTCCTTCAAAGCCTGGCTGTGCAAGAGCTGATTGATCGAGTGTTAAATAGGGTGGACATGTTTCACCATAGACGTCATAGCCCTTTTCACGAGCGGTAATAATTTCATCCACCGCCTCTTTACATGTTACATGCACTACATATAGCTTTGCTCCAGCAATGTGTGCTAACTCGATGGCACGTTTTGTTGCCTCTCCCTCTAATTCGGCCGGACGAGTTAAAGCATGATAAATCGGCTCCTTTTGACCTGCACGTCTTGCTTCCTCAACAAGCTCATCTATCACAGAGCCATTTTCACAATGGACCATCACCAACGCTCCAAGGTCTTTGGCAATTTTAAACGCCTTAAAGAGTGTTCGATCTGAGGCTTGGAATTCTTTAGCATAGGCCATAAAGACTTTGACAGAGGTAATTCCTTCTTGCTCTAAAATTTGAGGTAATTCGGCTTCGGTTTCAGGCGTTAAATCGCCAATCATTAAATGAAATCCATAATCAATAGCAGACTTTCCCTTGGCCTTGTCATGCCACTTTTCTATAGCTGCTGATAATTTTTCTTCACCAGCTGTTAGACAAAAATCTAAAATAGTAGTTGTCCCACCAAAAGCCGCCGCAATCGTACCAGACTTCCAATCATCATCTGTTACCGTATTATTAAATGGCATATCTAAATGTGTATGAGGATCAATCCCCCCTGGCAATACATATTTACCAGTTGCATCAATGATTTCAGCGCCATCCTCACTTAAATCCCGTCCGATTTGCACAATTTTTCCATTATCAATTAAAATATCTGCCTCAAATGCATCCGCAGCAGTAGCTACTCTTCCACCTTTAATAATTTTTTTCACTGTGCCCCTCACCCTTCATCACAAAATTCGAGAATACTTCATGTTTAATGCAATGTATAAGTTTCGCCCATACTAAATTTTGTTTGTAGCGTTAGAACCGTTTCTAGTAAAATATCTGCTCCCTTTGCACAATCCTCAAAGGTTGTTTCCTCTTCCTCACAATGACTCTTCCCCTGAATACTTGGAACAAAAATCATGGCCGACGGAACCATACTTGCCATATACTGGGCATCATGCCCTGCCCCACTAAACATGCGATGAGCAGTATAACCGAAGCTCTGGCAGGCTCTTTCTATTTCATTACAAATGGCTCCATCAAAATGTACAGTTTCTCTCCCCCACAGCTTTACTGGGTGGATATTACACCCTCCTGCGGTTTCTGGTAGCGCATTAAGAATATCCTCAACCTGTTCCATCACCTCAGGATCTTGATGACGTGAATCAATCGTAAATGTCACCCTATTAGGGATGACTGTGTGAATATTAGGAACCACGTTCATACGACCAAATGTAAACACTAATTGCTCATCAATCTTTCCTAGCTGCTCATGTAATTCAGTTATAATCGTTGATGCAACAATCATAGGGTCTTTCCGCATTGCCATTGGTGTCGTACCAGCATGATTCGATTGCCCTGTAATTATAATTTCGTAGCAAACCATACCAAGCACACCTTCTACAACTCCAATTTCTCGTTGTTTGGCTTCTAACACTGGCCCTTGCTCAATATGCAATTCGATATAAGCGAGGGCTTCCTTCAGACGATTGCCTTGCTCTCCCTCATATCCACTCTCTTGTAACGCTTCATGGAAACGAACACCATTTTTATCTGTGGATTGTAGCATCTTTTCTTTGTCAAATTTTGAGGTGATAACCCCTGAGCTCATCATTGCTGGGTCAAAACGAGCCCCTTCTTCATTCGTGAAATTGACAATCATAAGCGGAATATCTACTTCAATTTCATTTTCCTTGATAGTTCGAATGGCCTCAATAGCTGTTAAGACGCCTAATACACCATCGAATTTTCCGCCCTTTTCCACCGAATCTAAATGAGAACCCATCACGATTGGTGGCATATCCTTTTTCCCAGGAAGAGTCGCATAAATATTTCCCATATCATCCACATGAATGTCCATACCTAAAGCTTCGCAACACTCACAAAAATAGTTTCTTGCTAATACATCCTCATCCGAAAGAGACAAACGTGTGACGCCACCCTTATCAGTAGCCCCAAATTGACTAAATTGTTCAATTAACTCTTGCAATCGTCTACTATTACATTTATACATATGCAAGTCCTCTCTTTCACAGTAGTTATTAAACATTTTAAAATAGATATAATTTGAGAGATATGGATAGAAAACTAAAAAAATATGTGCAACTGCACATCATATATGGTAAGTTATGTTCATAATTAAGGGGGGGAAATATGGGGACGATTCGTAAAATTGTGGAGGGAGTTCAATTCCCAATGCTCACATTAGTCGCTGGACATAGTGGTACGTATCGAAGAGTTACGGGTATTAATGTTGTTGAAAGCAATGATTTAATCATGTTTTGTAGACCCAATGAATTAGTCGTCACAACTGGTATTAATTTAGATGCAGACGAAGATTCATTAGAACAACTTGTGAAACAAGCCTACGCTAAAAAAGTAGCTGGTTTTATTATTAATACAGGTCCATTCATTCCTGATATTCCAGAAGCTGTCATCTCTTTTGCCAATCAAAATGATTTCCCTATTTTTCAAATGCCATGGAATTATAGAATAGCTGATCTATTAAAAACGACCTTTCAGTTTATTGCCAACCACCATCAGGAGCTATCCATCGAAGAAAAGGTTCTGTTCAATTTATTATTCCATTACAAACAAAACGCTAATGCAATGAAAGATCAACTAGCACAGCTAGGTTTTCCCCAAGGGAGAGAATTAGCCATCATTACTTGTACAACGGTCGGCACTCAAGCCTCCATCGATCGATATGAGGTCTTGGTGCAGTTCGCTTTTCAAAATCACTATCAACGCTTCTTAAAATTAAAACATAAAAACTACCTCATCTTTTTAATTGATAAAACACAGATCAATACACCGAATATACCCTTCTCAAAAATCGTTGAAGAAATCTATGAAAAAATCACGTTAAAAAATGGTTACTTGGATATTATTATTGGAAAAGGAAACTACCATAAAGAGCTTGAAAATGTCCGTAAAAGTTATGATGAATCATTAACGGTCATTCATTTAGCTCAGCTCCACAACAATCGTTTTTTATACAAATATAAGGAAATAGGTGCCTATAAAATTATTATGGCTGTGCAAAATCAATCACTCATGAAATCCTTCAGCCACGATATACTAGGTCAACTTTATCACTATGATGATGTGCACAACACAGATTATGTGCCATTTTTACGCATCTTTCTTGAGGAAAATGGCAGTACAAGTAGGATTAGTGAACGACAGTTTATTCATCGCAACACCGTTCTTTATAAAATAAAAAAAATTGAATGGCTATTAGATATGGACTTAAGTAATCCCTTTACAAAGACCAATCTATATATTGCCTTTTTAATTGAGGACGTATTAACACATCAATAGATTAAATATCCGACTTTTCTTTCATAAAATATTCCTTCTAAAACACTTAAGGCATACATATAAAGTACAAATGGGGTCGACTTTGCATTTTTGTTGTCCACATTAGACTCAAAACGTATGCATGCTCAGCCATTACCTGTATAGAAGGAGTGAGTGTAGTGACCAATGTAACAAGACCGAATTGGCAAGTCAAAGACGAACAATTTGTTTGGCATGCCATGAAGCCATATAACCCTAAAGCAACGTTGATTGTCCAATCTTCTAAGGGCGCATGGATTACCGATATAGAAGGAAAACGCTATTTAGATGCTATGGCGGGCTTATGGTGTGTAAATGTTGGCTATGGTCGAGAGGCAATTGCTAAAGTTGCCTATGATCAATTACTAGAAAATACGTATACACCGTTATCTGTCGGACATATCCCAGCTATTCAATTAAGTGAAAAGATTAGTGAGCTTTTAGGAGATGATTATGTCGTCTTTTTCTCGAACAGTGGCTCTGAAGCAAATGAAGCTGCCTTCAAAATTGCTCGACAATATCACCAACAAAAAGGACAGCTCAATCGAACGAAGATTATTTCCCGCTATCGTGCCTATCATGGTAGCTCGATGGGAGCCTTAGCGGCAACTGGACAAGCTCAGCGAAAATACAAATATGAGCCATTAGCACCTGGTTTTATCCATGTCACGCCACCTGACTCATATCGCGCCAATGAAGACCATATTCAAAGTAAGGATCCATGTGCATTGCCATCTGTGCAAGCGATCGACCATGTGATGACATGGGAAATGTCAGAGTCCATTGCTGCTGTCATCATGGAGCCTATCATAACGGGCGGCGGTGTGATCATGCCCCATGAGAATTACTTACAAGGGGTGCAAGCAGTTTGTGAAAAACATGGTGCATTATTAATTGTGGATGAAGTGATTTGTGGCTTTGGGCGTACGGGTAAAGCTTTTGGTTTCCAAAACTATGGTGTCCAGCCTGATATTGTGACAATGGCAAAGGGCTTAACAAGCGCTTATATGCCACTATCTGCTACTGCTGTTCGACGTGAAATTTATGAGGCTTTTGCAGGGAATGACGATTACGATTTCTTCCGCCATGTTAACACATTTGGTGGCTCGCCAGCCGCTTGTGCCGTGGCATTGAAAAACATTGAAATTATGGAAGAGGAAAATTTATTTAACTATTCGGCTACGTTAGGTGATACTCTCCTGAAAACTTTACGAGAGGAATTAAAGGAGAACCCGTTTGTTGGGGATATTCGTGGAAAAGGACTTTTGATAGGTATAGAGCTTGTACAAGACAAAAAGAGCAAAATTCCACTAGATGTCACACTTGTTAATAAAGTCATTGCGCACTGTAAAGAACATGGGCTAATTATTGGAAAAAACGGTGTAACTGTGGCAGGTTACAATAATGTTTTAACGCTTTCTCCTCCACTAATTGTCTCCTCAGAGGAGATCGAATTCCTTGTGGAAAAATTCACTCAAGCCTTACATTCTATAAAATTGTAGGAGGACAGCTCAATGGTAACAAATACGGATATTCAAGAATTAGGCCATTTTATCAATGGACAAACTGTTTTGGGAAAAAGCGGATATTTTTCTGATGTATACAATCCAAGTACGGGTTCCGTCATTGCGCGGGTTTCTCTAGCAACACAAGATGAGGTAAAAGAAGCAATCACTGCTGCCAAAAAAGCCTTCCCAGCATGGCGCGTATTATCCGTTGGAAAACGTGCAGAAATCATGCTCAGGTTTCGCCAATTATTGACAGACAATATGGATGAGCTCATCGATATAATCTGTAAGGAAAGTGGCAAAACCAAAGAAGATGCGAAAGGTGAAATTGCACGTGGTTTAGAATCGGTTGATTTAGCCATCAATGCCCCACACTTACTAAAGGGTGAGTATTCGGTTAATGTAGGTGGTCAAATCAACGCTTATTCTTCCAAAGCTCCATTAGGCGTAGTGGCTGCCATTTCACCATTTAATTTCCCTGTTATGGTCCCACTAGCCATCACAAGTATGGCTGTAGCCGTTGGAAACTGCGTCATTTTAAAACCGTCTGAACGCGTCCCCTGTTCTGCATTATATTTATCAGAGCTATGGACAAAGGCAGGTTTACCGGATGGCGTATGGACGGTCATTAACGGTGATAAAGATGCCGTCAATGAGCTCTTATCAAACCCAAAAGTTGAAGCTGTATCCTTTGTAGGGTCGACTCCAGTTGCAGAAACTATATACGCGACGGCTTCTAAATTTGGGAAACGGGTGACTGCGCTAGGCGGTGGTAAAAATAATATGGTTGTCATGCCAGATGCGGATTTAGAGCATGTCGCAAATGCCTTTTTAGGTGCAGCCTATGGTGCGGCTTCTCAGCGTTGCATGGCTATTTCTACCATTATTCCTGTAGGAGAGGATACAGCGAATAAATTAGTCACGATCCTGGCTGAAAAAATTGCCAAATTAAAAGTGGGGCCTTATACAGATTCCGACGTTGATTTTGGTCCAGTTATTACACAGCATTCGAAGGAAACGATTATTGGTTATATTGATCGTAGCTTAGAGGAAGGCGCAACCATCGTTTGTGATGGACGACATCCGGAAATTTCCAAGCAATCACAAGGGTTTTATCTCGGTCCTACGCTCCTCGATCATGTTAAACCAGGTATGGAAATTTATGAGCAGGAGGTTTGGACCAGCCCGTAATATTGTCCGTGTAGGTTCATTAGATGAAGCGATTGCCTTAATAAATGCACATGAATTGGGTAATGGCGTGACAATCTTTACGAATGATGGAGCAGCTGCTCGTAAATTCACTACTGAAATTGAAGTAGGGATGGTTGGCGTGAACGTACCTATCCCCATTCCAGTAGGCTATCATAATTTTGGTGGCTGGAAACGCTCAAGATTTGGTGAGGGGCATATGTTTGGACCCGATCAAGTACGCTTCTTTACGAAAACAAAGACCATTTCAGAGAAATGGATTGCACAGGGTGGTGACACTACATCCTCCTTTGCCTTTCCAAGCAATCAAGAATAATGAAAACTTGCGTAGTCGTTGAACAGACTACGCGAGTTTTTCCCTATTTGAAAAAAACTGACGAACCAATAATGGCCACCAGTTTTTGTCATAAGCTTACTTATTATCTTTTTTCTCCACTTTTTTCACTTCTGTTGTCTTCTTCACTTCAGTGAAATCCGCTTCTTCCCCAGCCTCCATGCCATAGCTAGGATTTCTATCGATACGTGTATAAGTATCTACGTCTTCTTCGTCTTCAAATCGCTTCACCAGAATTGGTAAGGTAATTAAACCAGCGATGCCGACTAGTGCGTAAATCCATCGCGATAAAACCGCTGTTTGGCCGCCAAACAAATAAGCCACTAAATCAAATCTAAAGAATCCAATGAGTCCCCAGTTGATTGCACCAATAATGACTAACACTAATGCGATTCTATAGAGCACGCTCATGAGTACCCTCCTTTATCATTTTTACTCCACGCTAATTTTTTTAGCAGAGAGGTGTCATAAGAAGCGATAAAATGATAAAGACTAGTCATTAAAACCGCCGTTTTGACGGTCTTATTTTTTGCAATAACCACTTTTTTATACAGGCAGAAGTGGCGAGGTGTCCAATTGGACTAAGAGCATTTAACCTTATTTAGTATTGCTCGTTAAATGATGGGATTGTTCATGTTGAAGAAGCCATTTTTTACGCCAAATCCCACCACCATATCCAGTCAAAGATCCATTAGAGCCAATAATTCGATGACATGGAACAACGATACTAATAGTATTTTTACCATTGGCACTACCAACAGCTCTCACCGCTTTTTCATTGTGAATAGCCACTGCAATATCTTTATAAGAGGCTGTTTCACCGTAGCCTATATTAGGTAATGCATGCCAAACGGCTTGTTGGAAGTCCGTTCCTTTAAAAACATAAGAAAAAGAAAATTCACGACGTTCACCGATAAAATATTCATGTATTTGCTTTAAACATTCCAGCAACACTGTAGGTGAGTCTTGTTGAGGAGCATGGATGAGCTCTTCTCGTTCTGCAAAATTAATGCCATCAATTGCTTCTGTATTTCCTTCAATTTCAATCATGCCAATCGGTGATTGATAATCTAACTTAAACCGTTTCATATAGTGACCTCCATAAGTAAAAGGTGGCATAAGCCTGCCATCCTTGCCAATGTTGCGAATAATGGAAAATTTCCTCCATTGAAGGTTTTCGTTCCAAACCTAATTGCATTTTTAGTGCATTATGTAGACCCACATCTGCTATAGGAAATGCAGATAGCTCTTGTAAAGATTTCATTAGCACATAATCGGCTGTCCAGGCCCCAATGCCTCGAATAGCCATTAAACTTTTTTTCTTGTCCTCATAATCTTTTTTTTGATGTAGCCTTTCTTTTGCCAATTGACCATTCGCTATAATTTTCGCAATATCAATGATGTACTCTGATTTTTTCTGCGTAAACTGGAGCATTCTCAATTCCTCCACCTGAATACACGCTATTTTTTCCGGTGTTGGAAATAACCAGTGATTCTCCTCTTCAAAGTGTACGTTTTCTCCAAAATGTTCAACAAATCGCTTTTTAAGTGTATAGGCAAACGTTAAATTAATTTGCTGTCCAATAATAGCCCACACAAGTGCCTCGAATAAGTCAGGTATTCCTAATAAACGTAATCCGCTATATTTTTCTATCAAGGGCTGTAAAATGTTATTCTTGTTAGCCATCTGATAAAAACAAGCCAAGTCAGTATTTAAATCAAACCATTCTTTAAGATAGTGGACCACTCTTTCTCTTTCATTAACCGATGGCTGAATCATCGGAAATTCTACTTTCATTTTATAAGCTTGCTCACTTATTCTACATAAAATGAGCTGATCCTCTATCTTTAATACTTTTAAGAGGACACCTTCTTTTATTTGATGGAGAATTTCTTGATTGGATCGCTTTAAAAAAATCAAACACTCTGTAAAACTAAATTCCGCCGGAAGTTCGATTTCTAAATAATCAGTGTGATTTATCCAGTTCATAGTCTATCTCCTTCAAAGATTTCGATATTCTGTGGGCGAGCAATTTTTTAATCGTCGAAACACTTTATAAAAATTAGAGGGACTTTGAAATCCAGCTTCATAGCAAATTTCCAAACTTGTATAGTCTGTATGCTTTAATAGGTGAGCCGCCTTATCAATTCTTATTTTTTCAAGATAAGCTCGAGGAGTTTCCGCCTTCACTTGTTTAAATAGCCGTTCAAGATAAAATGGACTAATACCAACATGGTCTGCCATATCCTGCAAGGTTACCTTTTGCTTATACGCATTGATGATAAAAGACGTTACCTGTTGAATCAATTGTGTTTGCGGTGAACATTCAATTTCAGGCTGACATCGTTTACATGCTCGATAGCCTGCCGCCTCGACTTCTTGAATAGATTGAAAAAATTCAACATTCATCTTTTTGGGTTTTCTTGATTTACAGGAAGGACGGCAATAAATTTTAGTCGTTTTAACCGCCGTATAAAATAGCCCATCATAAGTTTGATCACAAGCTATAATCTTCTCCCACTTCTCCTCAAAGGATAAATTAATTGGATTGTCCACGAATAGCTCCCCTCATTTTCATAGATTATACATATAAAGAAGATGTATCTTGATTTTTTACTAATTGTGCAGCATGCTGTGTTAAATAGGCAATGATTTTATCTGAAAATGCATTGCCAAAACTATCCGCCTTACCCCTAATTCTTTTAAAGTTTGGCCATTTGTTAAGCCTGGGATAAAGATACCACTTGCTCCACTCTCTACATAAGCGATGGCTCAAGTCATCGTTTCGTGAAATGGCTGCTCTAACTGAAATACGTATCTGTTCTAGCATTCATAAAAAAATTTCGATAACCACGATTATCTATTATGGCCCTCATATTTGTGAATAAATGACAGTATTCAGTCAGACTTCTTAATTTTGCTTGATGTTTGAATGAATCTTTAATATTAATTCCGGCTACTCCGACATCTGCTGTCCTTCATACATTGTTAATAATGCTTTGTTCATCATGTCCATATCCCGCTTCAATATCCCCTGTTACTGGGATGTTTACTCGCTCTGCGATAGCTTGAATAATAGCTTAATGACGCTGATAATCAATCCGTTCACCATCTGCATAGCCAAGTAAATTCGCAATCCCCCCTGCTAGTAGTGCCAATCGCCTGAAAACCTGCTTTTTCTAATAGGAGTGCCGATAAACCATCCCAAGCGCTCCCTAAAAATAAAAGCTCCTGTAAGAAATGTAAATCATTAAAAATCTGTATTTTTGACATATGAAAAGCTTCCATATCGTTTACTAGGCCTCATATTATCAGGAAGTCCCCATTATTTCGTCCTCAATCTTGCTGTTATGGTCTATAATAAGGAGGTATGAATTAACTTAAATTTCTAAAAAGAGAAAATTAAACAAATATTGCAGCTAGTCAATTTCACCTAGTAACTATAGAATGGGAGCAATGAATTTTTGATGAAAAACAAAATGATTAGAAAAATCATGTTATTGATTTGTTTTACCCTATCTTTGGTCATCCTTATACCACCTGTTAGTGCAATGAGTCCAACAGATGAGCTAGTAGACCCTATAATATTAGGAGAACATTATAAAATTTTTCGAGATACATCTAAAAAGGTCTCTATTGAAGAAATATTAAACGGCAATTATGATCATCTCTTTGTTGCGAGCAATCAACCCTATCCCTTCTTTTGGCATACTAAAGATACCATTTGGTTGCGCTTATCTATGGAAGATATTTTATTGGATAAAGAGGAACCCTATTGGCTAGAGGTGACCGATAAATTAGATAGTATTGAGTTGTTCTTGGTCAAAGCGGATGGATCCTATGATGTGCAACGTAGGGGAATTGATAATCTAGGGGAACAATCTCTTCCATCTAGGTCTAATTTATTTCACATCCAAGACCCTTCTACTCAAGAAATTTTTATCAAGTTAGATGGAGCATTACCCCTAAGTATTACCTCCTATTTATATACGGAATTAAGTTTTACGAATAAAATCAGTGACTATAAATTTTTAACTGGCATTTTCTATGGTTTTTTATCTGCTCTATTAATTTATAACTTATTTTTATTTTTTTCATTGAAGGAAAAAGCTTACTTTTTCTATGTTTTATATATGCTGAGCTTTATTTTCTATCAAGCAACTTTAAATTCGCTAGACATTGAGTTATTGGGCACATGGGTGTCGAAGGAATTTTTTATTAAATCATTAACAATTAGTGGCAATTTGCTGCTTTTATTTATGCTTCTATTTTGTCTTCAGTTTCTGGAGTTAAAGACATTTCTACCGTCTTTCCATAAAATCGGAAAATTACTATTGTGGATAACAATTAGTTCTTTAATGGCGTCATTTATTCTCCCAGACGTCGCACTCATCAATAATTTCACAACTACCTTTGCAGTAGTAGTCTTTATCTTTCTATGGCTGTCTGGCATTTTTGTTTTCAGAAAAGGTCAAAAGATGGCTCGATACTATATCATTGGTTGGACAGTTTTACTAAGCTCTATCATTGTTCAAGCGCTGGCCTTTTTAAGTATTATCCCATTCCATCCACGAATTTTTGAGGAAGTACCAGCTATTGGAGCTATTTTCGAATCCATTTTTTTATCATTAGCATTGGGAGATAAAATCAACATCATTAAGAAAGAACATCAAATCATGCAAGAAACATTAAATGAAACATTAGAATATAAAGTTCAGGAACGCACAAAAGAGCTTGAATCAGCCAAGCTTGAGCTTGAAGCATTGGCAAATACGGACCGTCTCACTCAAATACCAAATCGTGTCCGCTTAGATGACGTATTAGAAAAAGAATTTGAGCAAGCTACAGGAAGTGGCACACCACTTTCGATTATTTTGTTAGATATTGATCATTTTAAAGCTGTGAACGATGAATTCGGACATCAAGTGGGTGATCTTGTGTTACGTCATGCAGCAGACCTTTTGAAAAATTATGTACGAGTAGAAGACACGGTTGGTAGATGGGGTGGCGAGGAGTTTTTAGTTGTTTGTCCACGCACTCCCTTAAAGGATGCTGTGCATCTCTCAGAAAATCTAAGACAGCAACTAGAACAACATTCATTTCCAGTTGTTCATCACAAAACGAGTAGCTTTGGTGTGACAAGCTTTGTCATGGGCGATACCATTCATTCTTTATTATCAAGATGTGATAAAGCATTATATAAAGCAAAGGAACATGGTAGAAACCGTGTAGAATATTTTCAAGACGATATAAATTGGGAGACTAACCAAGAGGCATCCCCCCTATTATGATGGCTCTTTTCCTTCTGTAAGTACTGCATAGCCTCCTCTAAACGACAAAGATGACTTCGGTTTTTACCAAAGTCATCTTTTTGCCTCAATGGAGCCATTCTATTATTTATTTTTGGCTAAACTAGGTAAGCACCTGGTCCTTCGCAAGCTTTCGTTGCAATGCAATTTCCTTGCGTTTTTCTTTCGTCACACGTTGCCAAATGACTACTGTAACGAAGCCAACAATAGCTAAACCTAATAAAATACCAAAAAATACTTTATAGCCTGCTGTGCCACCCCAATAATCTAAACAAGCCCCTGCAATAATCGGCATGAAGATTTCCCCACTATAGCCAATAATCATTAGCGGCATGGACACTGTACCTGTTGATTCTACAGGATAATCTCCTTCTACTAAAATAGCAAAATGCATTGCCTGTAAAGCATACATTGATGTATAAATAATCCCTATAAATATTAAAAGCATAAGGATAAAGGAAGCCTTGCCGGGCAGTAAAATGAGCCCTACTAAGCCTAGTGCTAATAATATATAGCCAATTAACACCATATTAGACACACCTATCCGGTCACCGATAATGCCTGCACTAAAACTGCCAATTGGTCTACAATACTGAGAGAAGTAGCCCAAAGCCGCAGCGATTAACGTAGATGCACCAAATGCAGCTGTTGCATAAGGTGTGATGTAATAGTAACTAATAATCATCGCATAAGACGTAAAAATAAGAATAGTCGCAAGCCAAGTAGTTGGCATCTTTAACACTTTCCATAGGACTGCCCAGTCAAATGATTTACTCCCATCCCTGTCCTCACGACTGATGGTTCCTTGATCAGGGTCTTTATAAAGCATCATAATCATGAATCCCAACAAAAGACAAATAACCGAATATACCGTAATAACCGCTGAGAGTGCCATTTTATCACTCATATGCTTCGCAAAAAAAGCAAATATCCCTAAAATCACAGCAGATTGAATGATATTGGTTACACCACGACCACCCTCAAAAAAACCAAAAGCTTTTCCTTGCTCATTTTCAGAACCTAAAGAACGTACTGCTTTTACTAATGCTCCCCAAAACGTCATGATGGATGTGATTCCCCAAGCAGCATGTATGAGGAGAAGCACTGGATATGGTGGATACAGTAATAATGTAAAACCTAATAACCCTGTGGCAACTAGAGAAATGGTTAATAAATATTTCGTTTTCCAACGATCTGCACAAAAACCTCCAAATATATAGGAAATTAAACAACAAACACCATACGCACTACCAAGAGTCCCCATTTGAGTATTCGTCAAATGAAATGCATCGAGAAAGACATCATAATAGTAATTTCTAAAATAAGGTAATGCATAAATTAATGCACCTGAAACAGCTAAAATAACTAAAGTAGCTGTATTCTTTTTTAACTTAGCTTCCATATGTTTACCCCTTATATGTTATTTACAAGCCATGACGTTTAATTTTTTGATCCCATTCCTTATGGAAGACCTGTTTGTCATTTTCTTTGATCGCCATCTCCCCAATAATTTGGAAGTTTTCTAGAGTAGATGTTTTAGTAACCGTAATATCAGCATCTATCCACCAACCCTCACGACCTATTTTCATTTTTTGATAGATTGTATAGTGAGCTGACAATGGATCAGCATTCGATAAGGTTAATTCTCGTTTCAAATTATGTTCAACCGTGATATCAATATCATCAAAGCGATATATCCCTTCACCAAAAACGCCTCCAACCCCATCAGTAATACATGTCCATGTATCTGTTAAAATGTCGTATGAAATAGAACGATCCACTCTTCCTTCTTGGAGCGTTGTTATAGGTGTTAATGTTGCACTTTCAGGATTCATATTTGGTCCAGCTATTTGATGTCCATGGAAGGTTGGCAATGTGAAAGTAGCTGTTTCAAGATTTAATGTCAATGTAGCGTCTTCTGGCATCGGCCAAAACATTGGCCAAAACGTTGTTGCTAATGATAAGCGTAAACGGTGCCCCGCTTTAAATTGATGTCCACAGCAATCTAATTGCACAAAGGCTTTCACTTTTTTACCAGGAATTAATAATTCTACATGATCATGACCATTCAAATGTGTTAAATTCATCACGCCATAGGACACACGAGTAACAGCTCCATTTGGTGCAACGTCTGACAACTGCGCAAACAGCATCGCATGTGGTTTATCACTCATTAATTCCACTTCAAACTTCGGATAACCCACAATCTCTAGTGGGTTCTCTAGCATGTCTGTTTCAAATATCATGGCCATTCCGTCATCAACTCGTTGATCTGCTGGACTTTCGCCTAGTACTCCAGCACCCATCCATTCTCCCGATAATAGACCATGATTTTGTGGTGTTTTTAATTGTACCTGTTCTTGGTGATCACTACGATGCTCTACTAATTTTCCATGTGTCAGTTGATACGCCTTCGTTTGTACCTCTGCCACTGTTGGCCATGATTCGAGTCCAACCCAATAGCCATGGCTGACTGGTTTCTTAACAGATGGTTCCATGCTTTCTTCAACCCAAACATTCACCATTGGTCCGTCCATTACATCATTGTCAATTCCTTTTAACCAATGATCCCACCATTTCACGGCCTCTTGTAAAAAGCCCATTGCTGGACCTGGAACTCCATCATGTGGGTAAACATGTGCCCATGGGCCAATAATGCCCTTTCTAGGAACAGAAAGCCCTTCCATTAAACTTAAAACTGTGTTCGTATAGGAATCTTCCCAACCATCAAGTGCAAAAACAGGAATTTCGATGTCATCATAATTCTCACAAACTGAACCATGCTTCCAGTAGTCATCTCTTGTTTGATGCTCCATCCACTGTGCCATCCATAAAGGCATATTTTCTAAACGTTGCATCCATTTTTCACGCCAGCTATCGCCAACAATATGAGGATCAATCGGACGTAGCTGGTACGCTAACATAATGGCGCCCCACCAGAAGTTATCATTTAACAAACAACCACCCTTATAGTGAATGTCATTGTTATAGCGATCATCCGTGAAGCCTACTGTAATAATCGCCTTTAACGCTTTTGGTCTTCTAGCAGCTACTTGCAGAGAATTAAATCCACCCCATGATTTCCCCATCATCCCAATATTGCCATTACACCAGCTTTGGCTAGCCATCCATTCAATTACTTCAAGTGCATCATCCTGCTCTTGCTTTAAATACTCATCTTTTAATAAGCCATCTGACTCACCTGACCCTCGCATATCTACTCGAACAACGGCGTATCCATGTCCCGCAAAATACCCGTGCATTGGCTCATCTCTTGCTCTTGTACCATCTGTTTTGCGATAAGGAATATACTCCAGAATAGCTGGTACTTTTTGTCCTGCTTCTACTGTCGGTAACCAAATTCGACTAGAAAGTTTTGTGCCGTCTGCTAATTCAATCCATGTGTTTTCGATTGTTTCATATGTACACTCAAATTGTGTCACAATTTTTTTACTCATTGAATAAATCCTCCTCTTGTGTTTAAACTCATTGCTCTAGCATCCCTTTTTATCTAATTATTCAGAATCTTAATTATTTACTAATCATGATTATAAAATAATTGTGATTAGTATATCATCTGAAATTCCAATGTACAACACTGAAAATGCTAAAAGCTGATGCTATAATGGAAGATGTAAAGCAAAATTGTTATGCTATAATAAGTTTAAATTAACTTATAAATGGTAAATATATGAATTTAACTAATAATTTTACATGGACAGTGTACGTCGGGGGGACATTACTATGAAAAAAAAGGAAATACAAAGGAGTCGTATGTGGAAATACTTTGTAGACGCCACAGCAGAAATTATAGAAGAAGAAGGATTGGAGAATGTGACGATTAGAAAGGTTGCCGATAAGGCTGGTTATAACAGTGCAACCATTTACAATTATTTTTCAGAAATCTCTCATCTCCTCTTTTTTGCATCAATGAGATGTATGCAAGACTATACGAACGAAGTTGCGCGTTACATAGAAAGAGGCAAAGATCCTATTGATAAATATTTATTAGCTTGGGAATGTTTTTGCCAATACTCCTTCAAACAGCCACAGATTTTTCATGCCGTCTTTATTATGGATTTAGGAGAAACACCAGAAAAATTATTGGAAAATTATTATAACTTTTACCCCAATGATTTAATTAATATTCCAGATGATTTAAAGACTATATTGTTTCAGCACAGCCTGACAAAACGAGGTCGTTCTATGTTAGAAATTGCTTTAAAGGAGGGCTACTTAACAGAGGGTAACGTGGATGCTATTAATGAAATCACACTCTTAATTTGGCAAGGTATGTTTACCAACCTTTTAAATAATCGAAAAAGCTATGATGCTCAACAAGCAACGGAAATCGTTATGAGCTATATTACTAAAATTGTTCAAAACGCTAACCTTTTTGAGGGTCAAACTAACAACAAACAACCCTTACAATAGGATGAAACGTCTAAGCCATTTAAAAACCCCTTCTAGCTCATGCTAAAAGGGGTTCATTCTATTTTTGCCAATGGTTCAGTTCTTTTAATAATTCGGGTAGCTGCAATTTCTTTACGTCGATTGGCGGTAGTGCTTTTATAAATTCTTTGCCATAGGATTTGCTTGTTATTCGACGGTCGAGGACAATAAAAGCACCTTTATCTTGAGAGGAACGAATTAAGCGACCAAAGCCTTGCTTAAAGCGCATAATAGCCTCAGGCAATGACAACTCCGTGAAGGAATTGCGTCCTTGCGCTGTAAGATGCTGAGCTCTTGCCTTAAAGATAGGCTCTTCTGGTGAAGAAAATGGCAGCCGCACGACAATAACAGAGGCAAGGGCATCTCCAGGAACATCTACACCTTCCCAAAAACTGTTTGTTCCAAAAAGAACAGCATGGCTAAATTTTTGAAATGATTTCAGAATACGCATACGGCTACCACCTGTAACACCTTGCGCAAAAAGCATATAATCATCTAAAAGTTCACTATCTTGAATGAGCTCGACTGTTTTCCGTAGCATATCCTGGGCTGTGAAAAGCACAAAACAACGACCTTCTGTCATTCTAACAGTTCTCGTAATCGCATGAGCAACTGCCTCAATATATTCTTCCTGACTAACATGCTGAATGTCTGGCATATCAGTGACAATATATGCCTTTGCACCCGCATAATAGGCTGGCGGTGCTTGTAATTTTATTACTTCAACGCTATCAGAAATTCCTAATTGTCGTGTAACAAAACGCTCATTGCCTGGTACCGTTAATGTGCCTGATGTCCATATAATGCTCGCTTGCTTGCGAAGAGGTGCTAATACTTGTTCAATAATGGGTGTTACATTGGCTGGTTTTTTAAAAACATGTAAACTGCCAGGAACACTTCGAACATCAAATTCTAGCCAAACTGAACTTCCGTCCTGTGGTGACAGGAATATGTCTTCCCATTCCGCAATTTTTATTTTTACTTCTCGAATCCAATAATGCCATTCGGATACAACATAAAGATCATTTTTATCTAATTGCTCAATATTATTTTCAAATCCTTGGGCTACTTCAGTCGCAAGATCAAGCCATTGCTGAGTTAGTTTGCTTACATGTAAAAATGACTCTTTGGCAAGAGTAACATCCTCTATAAACAAGGTACATTTGCTGCTAGCTCGCTTCCCTTTCATATGCTGCTGCATGCTTTGAACTGTTCGTTGAATGGTCTCATCAAATGCACGCTGTAACCGGATAAACTGAGCATCCAGTCGCTGTAAACTTTGCATCGATACGCGTTGTTTTTTCTTTGCCGCTTCACAAAAAAGGTGATATAGTGCTGTGTCCTCCATTGTGCCAATTTGACCGAAAATATATTTCCATTGCGTATAGGAGAAGACTATTTCATCCTGTTGCATCGCAGCCTGAATAAATTGATGTGCTTCATCAATTACCCATCCATCTACTTGTGTAAATATCGGCGTTTGACGAACCAAATCGCTTAAAACCATAGCATGATTTGTCACAATGCAGTCAGCAAATGCACTGTTCTTTAGAGCTTGTTCATAGAAATCAAAGCCTTTAGATGGTTTGTCATTTGGTATTTTGCGGATTTTCTCTAAAAACAGTTGTCCGCCACCTGATACATTCAGCTCACTTAGCACACCCGTCTCTGTTTTCGTCAGCCAAACGAGAATCTGTAAAATAGAAAAAGTATCATCATAGGATTCGTCACCATATGCCATACATTGTTCAAAACGATCTAGATCAATATAATGCTGCATCCCCTTTAGTACGCATATGTTTACTTTTGTACCAAGGATTTTCTCTATCTTTGGTAGCTCCTCCTCTACAAGCTGTTCTTGTAGATAGGATGTATAGGTACTAATCGCGATTTTCTTATGGACAGTACGAGCATATACAATGGCTGGCAGTAAATAACCTGCCGTTTTGCCAATACCCGTGGAAGCTTCAATTACACATTCCTTTTGCTCATGTAGTGCTTGCCAAATCGTATCCATCATCTTAAATTGTGCTGGACGTTCTTCAAAATTGGGTAGAGCCTTTGTCATTAAGGCCGTTTTATCTGCCACTGTTTGCGGATAATCAATCGTCTCTGACGCATTGTCATGTTTATTACGACCATTACAAATCGCAAAATTCCGGTAATAGTGCACATTTTCATTGCCTGTTTTATGCTGACGTTTTATTTGCAGTGCCTCGAAAAAAAGCTGTGAAATATTCGATTTTAAGCGAAAAGAACGCTTATGCATTTGTTCTAATGTTAGTTGAGGCAGACTTAGTAGCTCTTTCCAACAACATTTGAACAGCTCTGCTGTAGCACGAGCATCATCATCCGCTCGATGTGCATTGGCCAACTCTATATTTAAATCCGCCGCCAAGTCTCCTAGCTTAAAGCCGAGTGACATCGGAAACAAAATTTTTGCTAGCTCTACTGTATCCATTTTTTTACCTTGCCACTTTGGAAGGCCTGCCCGTTTAAACTCCGCCTGTAAAAATGATAAGTCAAAATCGGCATTATGGGCTACAAACACACAATCAGCCAGTAGCTCATATATGTAATCCGCATGTTCCTCAAAAGGGTATGAATCCTTTACATCCTCATTTGTTATATGCGTTAAATCTTGAATAAAAGTAGGAATGGCTTTGCCTGGGTTAATAAATTTCGTATAGGTACGCTCAATTTCCCAATCCTTCATAATAACAATGGCAATTTGAATCATCCGGTCCCCATTCGCTGGTGAATGACCCGTTGTCTCCAAATCCACAATGGCATATTTTTGACTTTCCATCATACATCTCAACTCACAGTTCACATTAGATAAGAAGAATTTTATCATATATTTGGTTCAGCAGCATCCTTTCTCCCCTACACGTCTTCTAATAGGCAATTCCTTTTGCTCCATATAAATTAAAAAACCGCAACCTCAGGGAATCCTTTAAGGTTGCGGAAATAGCCTTGTGACATATTTTAAAGATGATGTTGTTTTCAAGCTATTTTTTAGAAAGTATTATTTCTTTTTTGCAACATCAACAATACGACCTTCAGCAGTTGTTTTCACTTCTTTTAATGATAATAATTGCTCTTGTAGGTTCTCCCAATCAGATAAACCTAAATCTGTTACTCGACCTTCTTCATATGCTTTAGCAAACATATCAAAGCCGTCTCCACCTTTAGCAGTGAAGGCATTCGTTGCTACTGTATATGTTTTATTATCTTCTAAAGCAACATACTTGCCAGTTGCTTTATCTAAATATTCGATTGAAACAACACGTGAGCCAGCTTCTTTTGATGAGTCATATTGTAATTTCGCTCCACCAATGTGTAGGAAACCACCATTTTCTTTAGGTGCATTTTTTAAGGAAACTTCAAATGCTGCTTTTAGCTCAGCTCCAGTAGTATCCATTAATGCTAATGTGTTACCAAATGGTAATACTGTAATCACTTGTCCAACCGTAATATTGCCTGCTGGAATTGCTGCACGAATACCGCCACCATTTTGTAGTGCCATGACAACTGTTTTATCTGTATATTTTTGTGCTTTGGCCAACATACCATCTGTAATAATATTACCTAACGCTGTTTCATTGCTACGTACACTTTCTAAGTTTGTTTCAGTTGCACGTGGATTTGCTAACTCCTCAGAAATTTTCACACCGATTTCCTTGTTGTTAACTTCATCAATTTTTGCTTTATATGGCGCTAGTAATTTTACTAATGCTTTATCTTCAGCTACTTTACCAAGGTCGATTAATTCGCCACCGTACTCAGTGACAACACCTTTGCCATCAAATGTGACATCCAATGTTCCTAAAAATTTGACATACTCATTAGCTTGTACAATTAATGTTGCATCTTTTGCTTCGCCTACAGTGTTTGTATCTACAACAAATGGCTCGTCTAATTTAGTATGGTCATGTCCACCAACAATTACATCGATGCCTGGTACGTTTTTCGCTAGTAAAATATCATTATCCACATTTGGATTATCATTATAGCCAATATGTGTTAAAGCAATAATTTTATTAACGCCCATTCCCTCAAAAGCAGCTACTGCTTTTTTCGCTTCTTCAATATAGTTAGTGAATTTCACTTTACCTGGAGAAGCAATATCCAAAGTTTCTTCTGTTGTTAAACCAAAGATACCAACTTTTTCTCCATCAATTTCTTTTACAATACCTGAATAGATTTTACCGTTTTCAGGTTCACTTGAAATAAGATCTGTAAATAAACCTGTAAATTTAGCATCTGCTGAAAAGTCTGTATTGGCATCCACAAATGGGAATTTAGCACCTTTAACAAAGTCTGCAAGTGCTTGATGTCCTTCAGGTGATGAACCTAAATCAAATTCATGGTTACCAAATACCATAGCGTCAAAGCCAATTTCATTTAATAGCGCTAAATCTGCTTGCCCATGGAACTCATTGAAGTATAATGTACCACTAAATGCATCACCCGCATGTAAAGTTAAAACATTTTTCTTTGTTTCACGTTGCTCTTTTACAGCTGTTGCTAATTTCGGTAGTTCATTTGCACGAGCATGTGTATCATTAACATGTAAAATGGATAATGTAAATGCATCTTCTGGTTTTTCAGGCGTTTCTGGGTTTAATTTAGTTAGAGCTTCTGCAATCAATGTTGCGAGTTGTCCACGTGTTACACTTTTACTAGCTTCATGATTTTTAGCACTCTCTAATTCTGGTAAATTAGGAATAGATGACAAGATTTTTGCCAAATCACCATGTGTAATCGTTTGGTTTGGACGGAATGTATTATCTCCATAGCCTGAAACAACTTTTAATCCTACTAATGCAGCGATTGGGCCGTAATACGGATTAGCTGCATCAATATCCTTAAAGTTTGGATTCACAACTTCTTTCGTGTCTAGCTTTAATGCGCCTGCAATCATTTTTGCAGCCTGTCCACGCGTGACATTTGTATCAGGTTTGAATGTACCATCTGGGAATCCGCTAATAATACCTGCCGCATAAAGTGTCGAAATGCCCTTATAATCTGCATGACTTTCCTTTACATCCGAAAATGGGCTAGCTGCTGATGCTGGTGCTGCTGCTACCGCTGTGATAGCCAATGCTGCTGCAGTAGCTGTTAAAAATTTGTTACGTTTATTTTCCATTACAAATGATACCTCCACTAGTAAAATGATGTACTAACAACTAAATTCTACATAAATATCTCATAAAATACTAGAACATTTGTAAAATTTTAATTTCACAAACTAGTTTAATAGTTAGAAAAACAAAATTTTACCAGTACTTTTGTAGCGGTTTTGATTACATAAAAAGGAGGATGGGCTAATCGGCTACAGTCATGAGCCTTGCCATCCTCCTTTTTGATATCGATTTCCAGCCACTTTACTCATTTGTTTCTGGAATCATGGTAAAACGTTCTCTTGTCTTACATCACTGTTGCTTCTGGTTCATAAGAAATCATTTCTTTAATCGAATTATCTTCTCCCATAATGGCAACAGTCGGTTTATGATCCTTAGCCTCATGATTATCCACATATACATAGGAAATAATAATGACAATATCGCCACGCTGTACAAGTCGGGCTGCCGCCCCATTCACACAAATTACACCTGAACCACGCTCACCAGCAATAATATACGTTTCAAAACGAGCGCCATTATTATTATTAACAACATGTACCTTTTCATTTGGGAGCATACCAACTGCCTCAAGTATGTCCTCATCAATTGTTATGGAGCCGACATAATTTAAATCTGCCTGTGTCACTGTTGCACGGTGGATTTTACTATTCATCATCATTCGTAACATATTTATAGTCCCTCTTTCACAGTAAAGATACTATTATCAATTAAGCGTGTCTTCCCAATATACACAGCAGCTGCCAACAATACTTGTTGTGTCGTTTCAGTCACTGGTGTTAAATCTGGGTAGGCTAATAATTCAATATAGTCAATTCGGCCATGAGTTTGTATTTGAATATGAGCTTTGGCCTTTGCTAATGCTTCCCTAACATCTCCCGTTGCTAAAAAGCTATCCCGAGCCAATTGTAGTGCTTCATGAATGGCAGGAGCCTCTTCTCTTTCCGATTCGCTTAGATAAATGTTGCGAGAAGACTTTGCTAATCCATCTTCCTCTCGGACAATAGGTACGACGCGCATGTCTAAAGGAAAATTAAAATCACGGACCATTGTTGTAATAATGGCAACCTGCTGGGCATCTTTTTGGCCGAAATATGCTCTAGTGGGAAGTGTAAGATGGAATAATTTTGCTACAACTTGTAGCACACCATCAAAATGGCCAGGACGACTTGCACCGCAAAGAATCGTTGCCTGTTCACCCGCATGAATACGAATTCCACCATCCTGCGGATACATTTCTTCAACACTTGGTGCGAATACAAGGTCTACGCCGACAGACTCTGCTAACGCAATATCTCTTGGCAAATCCCGTGGGTAACTTTCAAAATCTTCATTTGGTCCAAATTGTGTTGGGTTGACGAATATACTCATGACAACTAAATCATTTTCTGCACGTGCTGTTTGAGCCAATGTTAAGTGGCCTTCATGTAAATATCCCATAGTTGGAACAAGGCCAATCGTTTTATGAGCTTGTTTAGCTGCTTGAATTTCAGCGGTTAATGCTTGTATCGTTGTCATGACCTTCATGATTGGACGCCTCCATATAGCTGGTCTAATGCATCCTCTTTCATTGTGAAGAAATGCTTCTGTGCTGGGAAAGTACCTGCTTTGACAGCTTCCACATAGCGAACCATTCCTTCACTTGCCTCTTTCCCCATATTGGCAAATTGTTGAACAAACTTTGGCACATGATGTGAGCCATAGCTTAACATGTCATGATAAACCAACACTTGGCCATCTGCTTCTACACCTGCACCAATACCTATGGTAGGAATGATAAGATGAGCTGACACAATTTCTGTTAGCTGATGTGGAATACATTCCAAGACGACTGCACATGCACCAGCCTCTTCACACTGCTTGGCATCCTCAATAAGTTTTGTTGCCTGTTCAGCCGTTTTCCCCTGCACCTTATATCCACCAAGTACGCCTGCTGATTGTGGCAGTAAGCCTAAATGAGCAACCACTGGAATACCTGCAGTTGTAAGTTTTTGAATGACCGGAATGATATCTCCTGCCCCTTCTACTTTTAAGGCGTCAGCACCTGTTTCTTGCATCATATAAATGGCCGTTTTCAATGTTTCATTGACATCACCATGATAGGAACCAAATGGCATATCAACTACCACAAAAGTATCCTTCGCCCCACGTCGAGTTGCTTTTGCATGATGAATCATGTCTGCTACAGTCACTGGCATTGTAGAATCGTAGCCAAGGACAACCATTCCAAGTGAATCTCCTACTAGAATCATGTCAACATTAGCAGCCTCTGCAAATTTAGCGGCTGGATAATCGTAGGCAGTCACCATCACGATTTTCTCGCCTGCCGCTTTCATCTTTAAAAAATCTGTTGTCGTTTTCATTTTGTAGTCCTCCTTTTTAAGGGAAGAAAACAGAAAAACCCCTCGGTTCCAAAATGGACAGAAGGGTTGTGTTTCGTTCGTTAGCAAAAAGCCCCCTGCATAACTCGGCAAGAGGTGCTAGCTTCACTTTGAAAGTGAGCTACTTGTTGAACGTATTGTTTTCTTCCGTCCCTGTCATAAAGATCAAGGCAGATATTTGTTCGTATTGGATCTTGCGTTTAGAAGGTGCCGTTCACAATGGATACTGCCCTTCAGCACATACTATAACAATAAAACTTGTAATCTTCAAATATTATTTTCTAATAATAACAACTTTCATTTATAAAATTTGACAATCAATGCTATACGTCATATACTATCCACATACTATATGGCATATAATATAAAATGAAGTATAAGTAATGAATGTGAGGTGGAAAGATGACATTTCAGCTTGGCTCAGCTTTACTAGATGCTTGTGTATTGGCCATTGTGGACAAAGAAGATGCATACGGCTATTCCTTAACTCAGCAAGTACAATCCGTCATGGATATTTCAGAGTCTACACTGTACCCCGTATTACGTCGCTTACAAAAAGCGGATTATTTAACAACCTACGATCAGCCCTATCAAGGTAGAAATAGACGCTATTATCAAATTACAGAGGATGGCCGTATACGATTATTAGAGCTTTTAAAAGAATGGCGAGTGTATAAGGAAAAGGTTGATTGTGTACTTTTAGGAGGGAATATAGATGGATAGAGATAGCTATTTGAAAAAGCTACGAGGGAAATTACGGCGACTTCCTGCGCATGAGTTAGACACGGCTCTTGCCTATTATGAAGAATACTTTGAAGAAGCAGGAGAGGAAAATGAGCAACAGGTTATTTCAGAGCTAGGCTCCCCCTCTCATGTTGCCTCGCAAATATTGGCAGATTTTGCCTTGAAAGATTTAGAAAACACTTCGGAGAAATCGACTAAAAAGAATATGACAGCTATATGGCTTATTATTCTAGCTATCCTTTCTGCACCGCTTTCTTTACCACTTCTGGCAACAGCTATCGCCCTTATTGTATCATTTGGTGCTGTCATTATTAGTTTGATTTTTGCGATTGGAGCTGGCATTTTAAGTATTTTTATCGGCGGAATGGCTGCCCTTATTTCAGGATTCTTTATTTTAACGGAGCATTGGCCAACCGCATTATTATTTATGGGGGTTGGCTTAATCATTACAGGGTTGGGTGTCTTACTCTTTCCATTCGTTGCGCGTTTTATTAAGAAAACCGTCCTGGTCTCTGTAGAAACATTGGGCAGATTGTTCCATAAAATAACGAAAACAAAGAAAGGAGGCCTGTAAATGACTTCTAAAAACTCCCTTGTTGCCATAACCATAATTGCATTAGGTATTTTACTGACATTGGTCGGCTATTTTTCAGGAGGTCGATGGTTCATTATCAAAGATGGGGATGGCCTTCACGTGCCAGGTAGCCATAAACTAATTCATGAATCATATAACCTAGATAAGTTTACTAGTATAAATATCGTGAATGATTATGGGGATATTACCATTGTCTCAACTGAAGACAATTATAAACTAGAAACGAATGTACTCGAACAACAAGACGTCTCGTATCATGTTGAAGATGGAACTTTACAGATTGAAACAAAGGCAAAGAAAAAAAATGGGTTTGCATTTGGCTTCTCTAGCTTTTCTTCTCCCTCTATCAAAATCTATGTTCCAGCAAATACTAGCATAGAGGCGATTGTAATAGATAGTGAATTCGGGGATACAACACTTCGAGGGTTGCATTATCAACAGCTAAATTTAATGCAAAATTACGGAGATATTACCTTCAACAACATAACTGGAGAGAAAACAGAGATTACACAGGACTTTGGGGATTTAACGTTCAAGCAATATTCTAGTAATGGTGTAAACATCGAAAGTGAGCATGGTGATATTCATATTGCTGGAACTTTAAATGGGACATCAACCATTACATCTAGCTTTGGAGATGCAACGCTTCACTTACAAAATAAACAAAGTGATCTTGGTTATGAAGTAAAAACAAGTTTTGGCGATATAACGGTTAATGGCACAGAAGAAAATGGCAAGGTCACTCAGCTTTACAAGGGTGATGACCAGCTGAACGTTTCTTTATCGCACGGTGATGTCAATGTTTCACTCAAATAATAATAATTGAAGTCATCAAAAAAGCTGCAGGTACACACCTTGCAGCTTCTTTTTTTATAGTATTTTGATATCTCCTGCATAAATGGTGCGGACCAAACCATCATCTTGTGTAAGCTGTAGCACCCCATCATCTGTAATTCCACTAGCTATCCCTTCAAAGCGTTCTCTTATTGTCGTCACCTCAATACGCTGACCAATCGTACAAGACAGCTGCTCCCATAGGGTTTTAATACTTGCAAATCCTTCTTCGACATATAGCTCTGTAAATTGCTCAAGGTACTGTAAAATTAATGCTACAAGTGCTGCACGATTAATTTCCTCACCTGCTTCTAATCGAAGTGAAGTAGCAATTTCCGCAATATTTGATGAGAAATCGGCTGCCTCCTGGTTAGCGTTTATTCCAATGCCAACTAGTAATGCCTGTACCAGATCTGCCTCTGCCTGCATCTCCGTCAAAATACCTGTACATTTTTTTCCATTAATTAATAAATCATTGGGCCATTTGATAGCTGGCTCAATATCTTTATAGAGTGTTGTAATGGCCATTGTGACAGCCACTGCGACAACAAGCGTATAAGAGGATGCCTGTTGAGGTGTGACATCAGGTCGAACGATAATCGTCATCCAAATACCGCTACCATGCACTGATTCCCACGGACGAGCCATCCGACCTCGACCTGCTGTTTGCTCTTCACCAATAATGACTGTGCCATGTGGTGCACCCTCTTGTGCAAGTTTATGGGCAATCGTTTGTGTGGAATCTACAACATCGAAATAATGAATTTTTCTTCCAAAATGCTCTGTTTTTAAAAAAAGGTCAATTTGTGTGGGACTTAAACTATTTGGTACACCTGTTAATACATAGCCTTTTTTCTTTATCGTTTCAAACGTGTAGCCTTCTTCTTGTAATGTCTGCATATGTTTCCAGACAGCCGTCCTTGAGACACCAAGGGAATCCGCTAATTCTTGACCTGAAACTGCTTCTCCATTGGCAGCCAGTATTCTTTTTAAAATTTCGTCTTTTATGGAAATTGTCATGTTCACATCAATCCTTTTGTAAACTCCGCTTTTTATGTAACTATACTTCATCATACTGTAAATCAACTGAAATGACCATCAGTGATATAAAATGACAAGCCGTCCCACATTTTCCTGAGACGGCTTGTTGTCAATATATATATGCTTACGCTTCATGGAAGTAGTGGCAATCTAGCCAATTTTTTATACGCTCCTGGTCATTTTCAAGTTCATTATGAATTATGGCTTCCAGTATGTCACCTAATACTTCTTTTACCCAAGGGCCTCCCTTTTTTCCAGACCATTTAAGTAAATCCGCTCCATTCACCACAACTTCTTGCTTCTGTTGAATGGGTAGCTGATCCTGTAATACACGAATGGGCTGGCTAGGTAAACAAACGTCCAGTTGGAGTAGTTTTGCGAAATATATGGCTGCTTCTAACTCCTGTTCTTTGTAGGTAAAATAATGAATGTTTGTCCAGCCACTATTTAACGCTTCATAGGCTGTCAATACAGCTTTAACGAACGCCATTTCTTTATTGGACAATCGATAATCCCGTAGAATCTCTCGCCAATTTGCACCTTGAAGTAAAGCAAAATAAGCCCAGCCTACATGCTTGTCCTCAGTCCGAAAATCATACCAGCGATGAGCCTGAAAATTCCCATGTAAATAAGCTCCCAAGCCACTTTCCTCTAATTTTTGAAGGCCACTAAAAACGGACGTTCCAAGCCATAGCTTATCTAGCTCTGCTTTAATTCGTTCTTTTGCAATAAAAGCGATATCGGGCGCTCTATTTTGTATCGCAGTCATAGTATCTTTCGCTATTGTGAAATCAAGCTGTGCTGAAAAACGAATTGCTCGTAACATGCGCAAGGCATCCTCAGCAAAACGTTTGTCAGCATCTCCAACAGCTCGAATAACACGAAGTTCAATATCTTGACGACCCCCGTAATAATCAACAAAAGTGCCATCATGACGCATAGCGATGGCATTCATTGTAAAATCACGGCGTTGTAAATCGTCTTGCAGAGAGCGAACGAATTGCACTTTATCGGGTCTTCGATGGTCTGTATATTCCCCATCTGTACGATAAGTTGTTACCTCAACTGGCCCAGCAGGTACGATAACAAGTACCGTCCCATGCTGAATTCCAATATCTACAGTCCGTTGAAAAACTGACTTTACCTCTTCAGGCAGCGCGTTTGTCGCAACATCGACATCATGCGCAGGGCGATTCAGTAAAGCATCCCTAACAGCTCCACCTACAATAACTGCCTCAAAGCCTGCTTGTTCTAATTGTTCAATTACTGAATAGGCTGTTTGCCATTCTTTATTGTTTTGCATGATTTCTTTCCGCAACCTTCTCGTACAGATTTTCGTATTGTTCTACAATTTTGGACGAGTGGAATTTGTCGCCGACTGCTCGAATGGCTGCCTCTCTGAAACGCAGCAATTTTTCCTCATCTTGCAACAACTGAACAGCATATTCAGCTACCGTTTCAGTATCTCCTAAGTCCACAATAAAGCCATCCACACCATGTTCAATGACTTCCGGGATACCCCCTACATTTGTTCCAATACAAGGTACTCCACAAGCCATTGCCTCTAATAAAACCAGTCCAAACGATTCCTGTTGAGAAAGTAACAATTTTAGGTCACTAATAGCATATAGCTCAGCTAAATTTTCTTGTTTTCCTAAAAATAGAACATCCTTCATATATGGACTTTCCTTTACTTGGTCCATTACACGATGCTTTTCGGGCCCATCACCCACTAATAAGAGCTTTGCCTTCACATTAGCACGTATTTTCATAAAGGCTTCAATAATATGTGGAAGATTCTTGATTTTGCGGAAGTTAGATACATGGATGAGAACTTTTTCATCTTCTTGAATACCAAATTGCTCTTTTAGGTTTCTGGAATTACGAGGGAAGTACTCACGTTCATCCACAAAGTTATAAATGGTTTCAATGGGCTTAACTGTATCAATTAATTCATAAGTTTGTTCTTTTAATGCGTGTGACACGGTCGTCACAATATCAGATTTATCAATTCCATACTTAATGGCCTGTGAAAGCGTAGAATCCTGCCCAAGCACTGATATATCTGTGCCATGAAGTGTTGTAACGATGCCAATATCTCGCCCACTCATTTCACGTGCTAACACAGCACATACTGCATGTGGAATTGCGTAATGCACATGCAACACATCCAACTCTTCATCCTTGATGACGTCTGCCATTTTACTCGCTAATGCAATATCGTATGGTGAATATTGAAACACTGAATAATTATTAACTTCGACTTCATGGAAAAAGACGGTTGGATAAATTTTATTCAATCGAAATGGTACGCTTGAGGTAATGAAATGAATTTCATGCCCTCTTTCTGCAAGCATTTTGCCTAATTCTGTTGCAATTACACCAGAGCCTCCAACTGTTGGATAACAGGTAATGCCGATTTTTAGCTTTTTCATTCGATGTTCATCCTTTCTAAATCACGTCTTTTATTAGTTACGTCTTTCTTGTATCAGTCTCCAATCCACAAAGCCTTCTTGTAGGCCTTTTAATAATATTTCTGCTGTCCCCATATTTGTCGCCAGTGGCACTTGGTAAACATCACAAAGACGGATAAGTGCAGAAACATCTGGCTCATGTGGCTGCGCTGTTAATGGATCTCGGAAAAAAATAACCATATCCATATCATTGTTGGCAATCATTGCGCCAATTTGTTGGTCGCCACCAAGTGGACCTGAACGAAATCGTGTTACCTCTAAACCAGTGGCTTCAATGACACGCTGTCCTGTTGTACCGGTAGCATAAAGTGAATGTTCAAGTAAAATTTCTTTGTAAGCAATAGCAAACTGTACTAAATTATCTTTTTTACGATCATGTGCAATCAATGCGATTTTCATATAGCTTCCATCCCAATCTTTAGATGATGTTTTCTAAACCATAAACAAGCTGATCCATTTTCATAACCTCTTCTACACAAAAGGCAATGCCCGACATAAATGAATTTCGATTTAATGAATCATGGCGAATTGTTAAAAGCTGCCCATCTCCACCAAATAATACTTGCTGGTGTGCCACTAAACCAGGTAAGCGAACAGAGTGGATGCGCATGCCATCAAAGTCTCCACCTCTTGCACCTTCAATGGTTTCTTTTTCTTCTGGATGCCCCTGAGTCTTTTGCGTACGTGCCTCTTGTATTAATTGAGCTGTTTTCACAGCTGTTCCAGAGGGTGCATCAAGTTTTTGATCATGATGCATTTCAATAATTTCTACATCTGGTAAGTATTTGGCCGCTTCTTTCGCAAATTTCATCATCAGGATAGCGCCAATCGCAAAGTTTGGTGCAATAATGCAGCCTAACTCTTTTTCTTTGGCAATGGTTGATAATTCCTCTAGTTGTGCATCAGTAAATCCTGTTGTACCAATTACAGGTCGTACATTTAAATTCAACGCTTCTTTAGTATGATTGTATACAGAATGTGGGTTCGTTAAATCCACTAATACGTCTGGAGAAGTTGCTTCTACAAGATCATGCATTTCCGTAAATATAGGTACTGTATAGCTCGCTGGGAACATGTCTAAATCAGCTAATGTTTTTCCTACTTCCTTATAATCTAGTACAGCTACTAATTCCATTTTGTCATGTTTCATGACCGTATGTACAGCCTCAGCCCCCATTTTTCCTCTTGCTCCTGCAATAGCTACACGAATCGACATCATTCTTCATCCTTTCTCGTCCAACGATCCTTATCCCTTGTTTCAAATTTATGTATGACTCTTAATAGAGCTTCATCTAATTTAATACCCTGAGCATTGGCAAAGCATACTAAAACAAAGAAAAAGTCACCAAGTTCTTCTTCAATACTGTTTATTTCCTCAGTATTCTTTTTCTTTTTTTGTCCATATACATCCTGAACCTCACGAGATAGCTCTCCTAATTCCTCTGTTAAACGGGCTAGCAGTTCGAATGGTGGGAAATATCCTTCTTTAAATTGTCCTATATAATTATCAACACGCTGTTGTAATGCTTGCATTGTTAGTTGTTCTGTCATTTACATCACACTCCTATTTACCATCCTATATAATTTACACCGTTGTTGTCAAAACCAATAAAATGTCAGATAATAGATATCACTACTTCATTTGTTTGGAACTACAGGAGGCCAAATGTTAAAACAGATTAAAATTCGTAATATTATCGCAATAATGCTCGGAGCAGCCATTTTTAGCTTCGGGTTTGTTCACTTCAATATTCAAAATCAGCTAGGTGAAGGTGGACTAAGTGGAATTACACTCATACTATACTTTACATTAGGATGGGACCCCGCCTTAATGAACCTATTATTAAATATTCCCATGTTTATAATTGGTTATCGATTACTTGGAAAGAAATCTTTTGTTTATACGCTTGTTGGCACTTTATCTGTTTCTCTTTTTCTAAAGATTTTCCAGAAATATCAGTTTACCATTCATTTAGAAGATGACATGTTACTCGTTGCTCTTTTCGCGGGTATATTCGTCGGACTTGGCCTAGGAATTGTCTTCCGCTTTGGTGGCACTACCGGCGGCGTTGATATTTTGGCACGACTTGGACATAAATATTTTGGCTGGAGTATGGGTAAAACGATGTTTGTCTTCGACGCCATTGTCATCATCCTTTCATGGCTTACATTTTTAGATGCTCGTTCCATGATGTACACATTAGTCGCTGTATTTGTTGGCGCTCGTGTTATTGACTTTGTACAGGAAGGAGCCTATGCAGCGCGTGGTGCTCTCATTATATCTGAGAAGTCCGGTGTTATTGCCGAAACAATCGCCTTACGAATGGAACGCGGGATCACTATTTTAGAAGGACATGGCCACTTTACTAAGCAGCCTAAGGAAGTTATTTATTGTGTGATCGGTCGCAACGAAGTTGTACGCCTAAAATCCATTGTTCATGAAGTGGATCCACACGCTTTCGTTTCTATTATAGAAGTACGCGATGTAGCAGGAGAAGGCTTCACTCTTGATGATCAAAAACAACCGCTTCATTAAGTGTTTGAAGATAAAAAACTTGTTATAGTGGTGTTCCACCATAACAAGTTTTTTTCTTAGTCATCGCTACGCATATTCGTAAAAATTAGAATTAGACGTAATAATTCTAGTACCGCTACCGCTGCTGCTGCTACATATGTTAATGCTGCAGCACTCAATACTTTTCGTGCTGGTCGTTCTTCTTCATTTGTAATAATGCCAAGCGAATTCATTTGAACTAATGCCCGCTTTGAAGCATCAAACTCCACTGGAAGTGTCACTAATTGGAAAACAACACCTGCTGCTAATAATATGATACCTAAAAGCAAGAAATTCGTACTACTTGCAAAAATACCAATCATTACAAAAATCCAAGATGCATTCGAAGAAATATTTGCCACTGGGACTAGCTTACTACGTAATGTAAGCATAGAGTAAGCTTCTTTATGTTGGATGGCGTGACCTACCTCATGGGCAGCTACCGCAGCACCTGCAACACTCGCTTCATAAAAGTTACTTTCTGATAAAGCAACTGTTTTAGTTGCCGGATTATAATGATCAGACAACACACCTTGTGTTGGCACAACTCGTACATCATATAAGCCGTTCGCATCTAAAATCGCACGCGCTACCTCTGCACCTGTTTGGCCTTTCATTGTACGTTGTTTCGCAAATTTATTATACGTGCCTTTTACTTTCATTTGTGCATAAAGTGGTAGCAGCATAATAATAATAAAATAAACTATATACATGCTTGTTGACAATATTCTAACCCCTTTCTACCTCTATACTATAATTCTATAATTTATACCCTAATTCGGCAAATATTTGCGCCACCTAATTGAGAAAATCGCAAGGAGAATACATGCAATTGATAACCAAAACGTAAAGTAGCCAATATAGCTTGTGTACTTGACTAAATCCCCATACATAGGCATTTGACCAAACACATAGTCAATGACATCATTATGGAGCGTCCAGACAGCCGCTATAAATACATGCCAGTAAGTGAATACATATTTCTTCATATATAAGATTGCTTGAACGGCCATTGCAAAATGTGAGCCAACTAGCATCCAGCCTTGCCAACCGATTGACCCTGTTTCAATTAATGTCCAAATATTCATGACATCAGCCCATAGACCATATTTCACTAATGTTACAAGCGCTAATACTTCCATTAACGGCCATCTTTTTCCCATAATCCAAGCAATTAACACAAAGCAAAAGAATAAGCTAGCTGTTGGACTATCAGGAACAAAAATATAAAAAATAGGCTTAGTGATTGCAAGCTGCCATCCATACCAATAATAGCCATATACTGTGCCTAATAGATTAATAATAAGCAGCGCTATTAAGAATGACTTATGGTTAAGAAGATACCAAAGATTTGCACGTGTTATCTGCATGATTACAACTCCTTGCGCTTTGCTAAAATTCTTTGTTTATGTACAGTATAGATTTTTGTAGGTGAAATTATTTTCACAACTTCAATATGTGCTAATGGATAGAATTCATTCGCTTTTATCTACTTTTCGACATTTTTCGCTAAAAAATCGAGGGTAAGGGAACCTTTTCTACTAGCTTTCAGTCCCAATATATAACAAGGTCGAAAAAAAAGAGCCAGTTTCCTGACTCTTTTACTATTACTCAGCTTTTAAACTTTCGATAAATTCAGCAAGTTTCTGAAGATCTTCATCTGAACCTGTCCATAATCCTGGTGGCATGTTACCACGACCATTATGAGCAATGTCCTTAATTTCATCAGCTGTTAATCCAGTGTTCATTAGAGATGGTGCACCAGCTCCACCTTCTAAGCCTTCACCGTGACATGTAATACATGCTGAACCAGCGTATAGTTTATAACCTTCTGATTCTTTATCGAATTCAACTGTTTCTACGATTGCACCCATAGCTTTTTGAGCTTCCCAGTCGTGGTTAACAACTGACTCCCAAGTTAGGTAGAACATAGCAGCTAGAGTTAATAACATAAACGCTGTCGGTAATGGACGTTTAGATGGACGACGTTCTGGACCCTTGTCTAAAAATGGCATTAATAATAGCGCTCCAAATGCAAGACCTGGAATTACAATTGCTCCAATTACATTGTATGGACCAGAAGCAAATGAGTATTTTAAAAGTTGATACATGAATAAGAAGTACCAGTCCGGTAGCGGTGTATATGCTCTAGTTGGATCTGCCGGCCCTTCAAGTGGTGACGGGTGAGCGACAGTTAATAATAAGTATCCAATTAAAAATACAGCACCTACCATCCATTCCTTCAGTAAGAAGTTCGGCCAGAAAGCTTCCGTCTTACCTGGATATTCGGAATAATCCTTTGGAACATTCGGCATTCTGTGATTCGCTTTAATACGAGAATCGCCGACAAATTTCATTCCTTTTCCGCGATGCATAGTGTCCCCTCCTTTTAAAGATCATCGAACCGTCAAGACAATTACAACGGCCCTGAAATTCCTTGACGACGAATCATGATAAAGTGTGCTGCAAGTAACCCAAACAATACTGCAGGCAAGAAGAATACATGAATCGCAAAGAATCGAGTTAACGTTTGAGCACCAAGAATTGTAGTGTCACCCGCTAATAATACTTTAATCATCGAACCGATAAACGGTACAGATGCTGCAATTTCGATACCTACTTTAGTAGCGAATAATGCTTTCATATCCCATGGTAATAGGTATCCTGTAAAGCCAAGACCCATCATTACACCAAAAATACCTACACCAACCATCCAGTTTAGCTCACGAGGTTTCTTATAAGAACCTGTGAAGAACACACGAAGTGTATGTAAGAACATCATTACGATAACTAATGAAGCTCCCCAGTGGTGCATACCGCGCACGATTTCACCAAATGCTACTTCGTTTTGTAAATAATAAACTGATTTCCAGGCATTCACAACGTCTGGTACATAGTACATTGTTAGGAACATACCAGATAGAATTTGAATTACTGTGATGAAGAATGTTAATCCACCGAAGCAGTAAACGAATGCTGAAAAATGATGTGCAGGGTTAACGTGCTCTGGCACTTCGTGGTCGGCAATATCACGCCAAATAGGTGTAATATCTAGGCGTTCATCGACCCAATCATAAATTTTATTTAGCACTGTTGTCGTACCCCCTTACTTATTTAACTAGAGTATTTGCTTTAGCTGGACCAATCATTAAATAGCCATCTTGTTCTTGTACTTCAAATTCATCCAACGGACCTAGAGGCGGTGTACCTGCAACGTTTTTCCCGTTTTTCTCATAACGTCCTGCGTGACATGGACAGAAGAATTGACCTGGGTGTGCAGAATCTCCATTCCAGTCAACCATACATCCTAAATGCTTACAAACAGGTGAAAGGGCAATGATTTGATCGCCACTTTTATAAACCCAAGCTACATCTGTAACCTGTGATTTGTACCATGCATCCACTTGTTCATATGAAAAGTCAACTTTTACAGGCTCTTCAGTCAAGTCAGCGATTTTATGCTCTGTTTTTACAAAATCTCCACCCTCATGCTTTTGTAGCACAGGATCAATTGCAAAGCGAAGCATTGGCATTAGCATACCTGCCGCCATAAATCCACCTACACCAGTAAGAGTATAACTTAGAAATTGACGACGTGAAACTCGATTATTACTCATTATTTTCCCCCCTCTAACTTAAAGGTCAGTCCAACGGACATACTTTTACAAATAGTAATACTAGGACATATATATGATATATCAAGTCCATAGCTTGGTCAATATAGCATTCTGTGGAAAGCTGGAGAATGTGAACATTTATTGAAACTAATTGTTAAATCTGTGCCCATTTGGTCGAAAGCATCGGAACCACTTGCCGTAATTGATCTTCGAGAATTGATTTTTTCACACCTGCGTCCATGCTTTCTAATGGAATTGCTGGTAACCAAATAATATTTACTATATCTCCAATATTTGTCCAAGAGTGATCACAAGTAATGAAGAACACATGCTTAAAGCCAGCATTATGTAATTGTGTTTCAAATTGCTTCGGTAATTCTTCGTTTTTTAAAGAAGCCATATAAGAAAAAGGTGGCATGACTAGTAAACGGCCTTTAAACTGTTGTTCTATGAAAGAAGTTAAAGACATTAGAAAATCTACCTCAGCGCCACTTTGTTTCATTTTCTCAGAAGCTAAATCGATGGATATGAGCGGAACAATCGCAGTATCGATGAAATCCTTCTGTCCCAAAAATGATGTCACATCGTTTGCATTAAAGTACATTCAACAAACCTCCTTTATCACATAATAAAAATGCCCTTTTCCACTCTTCAAATAGGATACCCAATTAAAAGTGAAAACAATCATTCACTAGTAATGTTACCATATTGAAGTGGGTAAAGGACATTCAATTTTTACCTATAACTAAGGTAAATTAGCCGTTTCCTTTAATGCTTGTAACAAATTAGACAATTCATAAAAACGTTCTTCATCTCCCTGATCGAGGGCATCATCAATTTGTGCAAGTAATTTTTCTTCTTGGAATACGAGTAAGCTATTGGAAAGCAGTTCTTCTGCCAGTAAACGATCTTTTTCACTAACTAACAGTGTCTCTGGCATATAAGGGTTTTCTTCTAAAACTGCTAAGTATTGTGCACTTGGTGGTATATTTGGAAAATTCAATTGTATATACATATCTTCTTGCTCGTGTAAGCGTAAATCATGGAAAGACTTTTCAGCGTCTGCCGTCATTACATTGCCTTTATAGAAACGAAAAGGCACACCTGTTGAATCAACCGTAGACATCACCATTGCTCTAGGACAATAGTGAGCTTCTTCCACAAATCGGATTCGTTTTAATAAGTCATCATTACTAAGTAAGTAATTTAAAATCCACACACACTCACGACGTTTCAATTGATAATTTTTTAAAAACCATCGAACAAATGCTTTTTTATCAACAACTGATACAGAAGCAGTCATACCCACTCCCTCCTTTACTCAAATTCTAAGGCTTCTAACTTCTCTTGCCATTCTGGTTCACCTGGTTGAATGTTAATTAATTGTTCAAGAACCACTTTCGCTTCTGAACGTTTACCTTCCTCTAATAAAAAGTACACATATTTTTCTAAAAATGTTGCGTCTTCCTTAAAATCATTATATGCCAAACGGTAAAATTCGTATGCACGGTCGTACAATTCTAAATTTTCATATGCCTCTGCAGCAAATGGATATAACGTGCTCCATTCAAAATCATTTTGCTGTAGAGTCTCAAATAATTCGATAACATCTTCATTCCGTTCCTGTTGTCCTAAAACAGAAATAAGTGCTAACACGGCTTCCATATACTCAGGGTCTAATGCTATTGCTTCTCGTAAATATTGCTCAGCTTCTACTGGCAAACTATTTTTCAAGGCCATTTTTCCAGCAAATAAATAGAGCGTTTTATCATATTCATCGCGTTTTAATCCCTCTTGGATCGCCGTATAGGCTTTTTGATTTTCCTCAGTCATCGCATAGCTTTCTGCCAGCAATAAGTAAGCCGAGAAGTAATCAGGATCTAACTCTTTCAATTCCTCTAATTGTTTAATAGCCATCTCGTATTTTTGGGATTGGAAGGCTGAATACGCAGCACCAAATAAAATATCTGGTTTCACCTCATCTTCAAGTGCCTTTAAATAATAATCCAATGCTGTTTCGTAGGCAGCCCCGGCACGATAAACCTCCGCTAATCGTTCCACAAGATGAATACCAGCAAATTCTTCTTGTTGCTCATTTAATTCTTCATACAATCTTGCGGCTTCCAAAAAACGACCTGTTTCAAATAACAGTTCGGCTTTGGCAAAATGAAGTAATGGCTCGTCTGGCAAAATTGCTAGTGCTTCATTTATACGTTTTTCTGCTACCTCAAATAACCCCTGCATTTGATAATAATCCGCTAAAACTAATAATGCTTGTGGATATTCTGGTGAGCCTTCTTCGATTTCAAGCAATAAATTTAATGCCTCATCTTCATCACCAAGCTCCATTAATACATTTGCACGATCTATTTTTAACTGTGCCTCTTCTGGGAATATGAATTGTAAATGCTCCAGTACGCGGTCAGCTTCTTTCATGTACCCATATTGCATAAAAATTTCTGAAAGTGCGTAAATTTCCTCGGGTAGCTCCTTCACTAAAAATGTTTCAAGTAGCTGATCTATTAATGCTAAGTCTCCCTGTTCAAGTGCTTGCATCATTTCAGTCATCGCATTGTTCACAGTCATTCACCTATTCTTTCTTTGATACCTTTATGCTACAAAACATTTACCACCGAAACAAGAAAAAACTCCCCAAAAGCTTGGAGAGTCAATCTTCAATTGTTACCTTACTGCCTCAATATGTTCAAAGAATGATGGATAGGATACAGCGATACACTGTGCATCATCTAAAGTGACTGGTCCTTCGGTCATTAAAGCAGCCACAGCACCCATCATTCCGATTCGATGATCGCCATATGTTTTGAGACTTGCACCCTTTAATGGTGTTGGCCCTTCAATAATCATACCATCATTTGTGGCTTCGATGTTAGCACCCAGCTTTTTTAATTCAGCTACAACCGCTGTAATACGGTCTGTTTCCTTTACTTTTAACTCCTCGGCATCTTTAATAATGGTTTGACCATGTGCCTGTGTAGCAAGTAAAGCAAGGATTGGTATTTCATCAATTAAACGAGGAATCATGTCTCCCTCGATTGTTGTACCAGATAAAGTAGATGTTTGGATTTGAATAGTTGCTGTTGGTTCAGCTTGACTATTGTCATTTGGCATCACTGTCATGGTTGCACCCATTTTAGAAAGGACCTCGATAATTCCATCACGTGTTGGATTAACGCCAACATTTTCAAGTGTTAATTGACTATTATGACAGATTGCCCCCGCCACTAAGAAAAAGGCTGCAGATGAGATGTCCCCTGGTACAGAAACATGAGTCCCACTTAAAGCTTGTCCACCCTCTAATGAAACAACCCCATCCTTCACTTCGACATCGGCACCAAACTGACGGAGCATTCGTTCAGTGTGATCTCTTGACACTTCTGTTTCTCTAACTATCGTTGTTCCCTCAGCACGCAAGCCTGCAAGTAATATAGCAGATTTAACTTGTGCACTAGCTACTGGCATGTTGTATTCAATGGCCTGGAGTTTTGTACCTTGAATGGCTAATGGTGTATATTGACCGTCTGCACGTCCCGTAATATGGGCTCCCATTTGACGCAGTGGATCAATAACACGTCGCATTGGTCGCTTGCCAATAGATGCATCCCCCGTCATGACTGAATGAACTGAAGATCCTGCTAAAATTCCGAGCATTAAGCGCGTTGTTGTACCAGAGTTACCTGTGTACAACACCTCTGTAGGCTCCTGCCAACTATCCATCCCTGGACTCTCTATCTTTACACTCGTTCCTTCCACCTCAATATGCACACCAAGCTTCTGGAAGCAATCAATGGTACTTAAACAATCTTCCCCAAGTAAAAAACCTTCTACTGTTGTTGTTCCAGTCGCAATGGAACCAAACATCACAGAACGGTGAGAGACCGATTTATCGCCTGGAACAGTTAGTGATCCCTGTAAAGATGGCTTATTGTATTGTAAAACTTTTTCACTCATTAATTTACTCCCTCCAATATGAAGACAGAAAGCGCCGTAATCCCGACGCTTTCTTTTTTTATGAAATATATGTTTCAAATTTCGCACGTTTTTGTATACATGCTGCTGCACGTTCGCGGTCATTTTCACTTTGGAAACTAATGACCAAAATACCGAAAACATCCTCCCTCGATTCGACAATTCTTAAATTCGTAATACTTATTGCCTCATCAGCTAGCAAACCTGTTACCTCGGAAATGACACCTGGATAGTCTGGAACATCTACGTATAAGTCAAACGCTGTATACATTGCTCCTGCGCTAATTGGTAATTCATCTCTCAGTTCTTTGGCAATAGAAAAATAGTCTTCAATATCTCGAGAGGTACCATTCGTCAGCAAATCCTTAATACGGCCCATTTCTTTTTCCCAGCCTTCTAGCTGAGTAAGTAACTCATCACGATTTTGTAAAGTGATGTCTCGCCATAAAACCGGGTTGGAAGAGGCTATACGCGTCACATCACGGAAGCCTCCTGCTGCAAGAGAGCGAGTCATAGGATATTCCCCATTCTCTCCTCCTAATTGATGCACAAGAGAAGCTGCAATAACATGAGGGAAATGGCTCACCACAGCTGTCATATGGTCATGCTCACTTGCAGAAACACTTACCACCTTTGCATGCGTAAATTTTAATAGACTTTCTAGCTGTGCCATATGAACAATTTCTTCACCAGCGAGCGGTGTAAGCATATAGTAGGCATTTTCAAAAAGATGCGCCTTTGCAGCTAATACGCCACTTTTGTGTGAACCTGCCATTGGATGTCCACCAATAAACGTAATGCCCAGTTCACGTAATTCACCAGCTTTTTGCATAATTAATTTTTTTGTACTTCCTGTATCTGTTACAATGACTTTATTTTTTAATGGCCATGATTTTAATTGCTCCATCCATTCAAGCGTTGCATTAACTGGTGTACCGAAAATAATAATATCGACATCCGCTGCAATTGCCTGTGGATCCGTCACAGTGTCATGTACAATATTTAATGCTTGTGCATGCTCACGTGTTTGAGCATCCATGTCATAACCAATAATCTTTGTATCTGGTGCCTTCTGTAAAGCAAGGGCGATAGAACCACCGATTAATCCTAGCCCAATAACGAGCACATTGCGTGTCATGCAAATACTCCTTGCTCTTTTAATACATTGTCAAGTTGAACTAGCAATGCTGCATTTTGGGCTTCGGTACCGATTGTGACACGGATAAATCCTGGTAATCCTAAAGCATTACCACTGCGCACAATAAAGCCCTTTTTCATAAGCTCTTGGAAAATGACATCACTATCAGCCTTTGTATCAAAGAAAATAAAGTTCGTATCAGATGGGAAGTATTTTAGATTATGTTTTTCACAGAATTCAACATATTGTTTTTTACCATGTTCATTCGCTTCACGACATGCTTCTATATATTCCTGATCACTAAGTGCAATAGCAGCTACGGCTTGGCTTAGACTTGTATTATTAAATGGACCTCTGACCGGATCAAGCTTTTCAATAATAGTTGGTTGGCCAATCGCATAGCCAACTCGGAACGATGCCAAACCATATGCCTTAGAGAATGTACGTAATAAAAGAACATTTGGATATTGGTCGATGATTGGTAGAGTATCCTTATGTTCAGGATGTGTCACGTATTCAATGTACGCTTCATCAAGTACGACAAGTACATCGTTTGGTACTTTGGCAAGGAAGGCACGTAAAGCCGTATCTGGAATGACCACACCAGTAGGATTATTCGGACTACATACCCATATAACGGCTGTTTGATCATCAATCGCAGCAGCCATCGCCTCTAAATCATGTGCACCCTCCACACAAGGAATTTTACGGATTTCAGCACCTTCAATTTCAGCATTATGCCAGTATTGGGAGAAGGATAGGTCAGCCATAATGGTATTTACCCCTGGATACAACAAAGCACGAGTAATAATAGCAATGATATCGTCAGAGCCGTTACCAAATAGAAGCTGTGTCTCTTGAACACCTAGATGATTTGCAACAGCTGTACGTAAATTTTGTGCATAGCCATCTGGATAAAGAGCATGATTCACTGCATTATTTTGTAAATAAGCTGTCACCTTAGGTGAGCATCCAAATGGATTTTCATTAGATGCCAATTTAATAACTTCTTTTAAGCCATATTCACGTTGCACTTCTTCAATTGGTTTTCCTGGTTTATACGCTTGCATACCGTCCAATTGTTGTTTCCACTTCATCTAAAACATCTCCTCTACTTATTTAGCTTGTGCTAAATCTGGTCTTAATTTCACTGCATCATTGAGATACAAGTGCTTAACATCTTTTTGGGCTACCTCTATATTCGCATGAATTAATACTCGAATACATAATGGTAGGGCATTCGGTACATCCATTTCATGTGTACACATCACTGGAACATATTGCCACCCTTCCATCAATCGGACTGCCCGAGCAGGAAATGCTGAGGTAATATCAGGCGTAGTAGAAATCAAAATGGAAGCAATATCATCTATTTCTACATTATTTGCTGCCACAACCTCACGCACTAATCTTGCTGTCTCATCCCATACAAGCTCTGGCTTGTCAGATTCAATTGTAATTGCTCCTCTAAGTCCACGAATCATACAAGCACCTCCGCTAATAACTCTCTATATTCGGCATCTACTTCTTTGCATTCTTTTAAATCAATTGCCCGCACAAACGGTTTACCGATTTTTTCTAATAAAACAAATTGCAAAATTCCATATTCTGTCTTTTTATCTTTCATTAAATAACTTGTTAATTGTTCGAATGTATAGTCATTTACTGCCTCAAAAGGATAGCCATTTTTAACTGCAAATTGTAAAAATGCTTTAGTAAATGGACGATTGAGCTCCCCATAACGTTCACTCAATAATAAGCAATACACAAGACCAATCATGACTGCCTCACCATGAGCGACTTTGCCGTAGCCTGCAGCCGCTTCAATCGCATGTCCATATGTATGGCCCAAATTTAAAAACTTTCGAACAGATTGCTCTGTTTCATCCTCTGCGACAATTTTTGCCTTAACCTCAATTCCCTTTTTTAGCTGCATCGCTAATTCCTGCTGATTAAAATGCATCACGGAATCTGCTGCCATTAATTCCTCTAACCATGCTGAATCAGAAATCATCGCATGTTTGATTAACTCAGCTGTTCCTGAACGAATTTCGCGTACAGGTAGGGTTTCAGAAAAAACTGTATCGTAAATAACACCTTCCGGCTGATAAAATGCGCCAATCATATTTTTTCCTAATGGATGGTTAATAGCCGTCTTACCACCTACGGCTGAATCATGCGCCAAAATAGTTGTTGGAATTTGAATAAACGGAATTCCGCGCATATAGGTTGCTGCAACAAATCCCGTTAAATCACCAACAGCCCCTCCACCAAAAGCAAAAACAAATGATTTCCGAGAACATTTTTGCTCAAGTAAAAAAGTTTGAGCTGCATAATATTGCTCAAAGGTTTTGCATGCTTCGCCACCAGGCAAAATAAATACTTCAAAATCATATGGGAAATTTGCCTTGAAATAGTCTCCCTGAGCCTCCCATACATGAGCATCTGTAAAGACAAAAAACTTATCTGCTTTATTTAGCTGATCCGCATATGTTTGAATAGCTTCAGTTAGAAAACGATGGCCAAGTAGAACCTCATAATGATGTGATTTTGTTGCAACTGGAACACGCATATATCAGAACCCCTTCGTATATTGACGATGTTCATCAATTTGAGCTTTTAATTGTGGTAATTGGTCACTATGGAATTGTTCCAAAATAACAGTCGCTATTTCCCAGGCAATAACATGCTCCGCTACAACTGATGCAGCTGGTACCGCACAGCTGTCCGAACGCTCTACACTTGCTTTAAACGGCTCTTTTGTTTCAATATCCACACTTTGTAATGGTTTATATAATGTTGGAATTGGTTTCATTACACCTCGTACAACAATTGGCATGCCCGTAGACATACCACCCTCTAAGCCACCAAGTCGATTGGTCGCACGAGTATAGCCTTCTTCTTCCGTCCAAATAATTTCATCATGAACTTCAGAGCCTTTGCGACGAGCCATCTCAAAACCAAGCCCAAATTCTACCCCTTTAAATGCATTAATAGAAAGCATTGCCGCCGCTAACTTAGCATCGAGCTTACGATCATAGTGTACATAAGACCCTATACCTGCTGGCATACCTTCTACGATGACTTCAACAACTCCACCGATAGAATCCCCAGCTTTTTTTGCTTCATCAATCGCATCTACCATCTTTGCAGATGCCACTGGATCTACACAATAGCAAGGGTCCGCTTCCACAATGGCACGAATTTCATCGACTGTTTTCCCTTCCACTAAGGAGGTATCAGCCTTAATTCCGACAATCTCCGTAACATGCGCTACAATAGAAATACCTAATTCATTTAATAAAGCCTTTGCTACAGAGCCGACTGCTACACGTACAGTTGTTTCACGAGCTGAAGAACGCTCTAATACATTTCGCAAATCACGGTGTCCGTATTTCATGCCTCCAACTAAATCTGCATGGCCCGGACGAGGTCGTGAAATTTGCCGTTTGATATCCTCAGGATTTACATCTTCTGCTAATGGCTCAGCACCCATAATTTTCGTCCAATGCTTCCAATCATCATTGGCTACAACTAGAGCGACAGGTGATCCAAGTGTTTGTCCATGACGAACGCCTGCGACAATCTCTACTGTATCTGTTTCAATTTGCATGCGTCGACCACGTCCATGACCTCCTTGACGTCGCTTTAAATCGTGATTAATTTTTTCTGCAGTAATAGGTAAGAGTGATGGTAAACCTTCAATAATTGTTGTTAGTTGGGGGCCGTGTGACTCACCCGCTGTTAAGTAACGCATAAACGCTTTCTCCCTTCAACTCGCTAAAGTATGTATTTTTCACTATAACATATATTCTTTAAAAAAACAGTCCTTTTGCAAATGTCTTTTAAGTTCATACTATTTACACAACCTATATGCGAATATTCTGAACGACTTGCATAAAACATTACTACACTACTGAAGTGAAGTGCTAAAATTTATAAAAAATACGCCTTTGCTTAGGATAAGCGAAAAGCGTACGAATTATCTATGTTAATGCTTTAGTTACTATATGTACATGATGAAACCAGTCATTTGTACAAGCTTTTCATTCATATTATAAACTGTTTTTCCGATAGAAGAATGTGTCCTCTACTTCAAATTGGTAACGAGATGGATTAAAAATTTGCTCTGTCGATCCTACAAATAATATGCCATCCTTGCGTAATGCTTTACTAAAATCGTTATAAATTTGATCTTTGGCTTCTTCCGTAAAATAGATCATTACATTGCGGCAAACTATTAAATCATAATTGCTGTCATAGGTATCATTGAGCAAATTTTGTTTTTTAAAGGTCACACAACGCTTAATCTCATCTTTCACGCGGTAGAAGGATCCTTCTTGTTCAAAACATTTAGCTTTAATGTCATTTGGCACTTCAGCTAAGGAGCGCTCTGGGTAGACACCCAATTTCGCTTTTTGAATGACATTTTCATCTAAATCAGTAGCAATAATTTGAATTTGAGATAAAGGCACTAATTGAGATAAGACCATTACTAATGAATACGGCTCTTCTCCTGTTGAACAAGCAGCACTCCAAATTTTTAAACGCTTATTAGTTTGTAATAGCTTAGGTAATATTTTCTTTTGCAATACTTCCCAACGCTTGCCATTACGATAAAATTCAGAAACATTAATCGTCATACGATCTAAAAACTCATTCATTAAATCACGATTTTGTTCAAGTGCCCTTAGAAAGTCAACAAAATTTCGATAACCTTTTTTTTCATAAAGTGAGGTTAATCGTCTTTTCATTTGCGCTTCTTTATATAACGCTAAATCTATTCCTGTTTTGCGCTTGATACCTTCTATAAACTGTTCATAATCAGACATATGGTCATCTTCCCCTCTAGCGTCGTAGTTCCATTATAGCTGAAAAGAGACAATCCTGAAATAGTCTTTCTCATGTATACTCGTCTACTTGTTTGAGTTTTGTTTTTCCTCTAATAGTAGCACCTTCGACTGTTCTAATTCAAGGCGCATTTTTTCCGTTTCAATTGTATAGGTTTCTAATCGCAGCTTTTCTAATTCTACTTCTTTTTCGATAGCCTTTAATTTTATTTTTTGCTGTCTTGTACGGGAATCTGTAAAAATTCCTGCTAAAGAAATAATAACCCCACCAATAATCGCTACAATGGCAATTGACAATATATCCACATCCTTTCGTTTCTAAAATTATACGGCAAAATAGAAAAAATAGTTTCACTTTCCAGAAATTTATTTCAATTTAAAAAATGAAGGTAGTTTTTCACTACCTTCATTCTAGCTACAGGACTAAACTTGTATACGGTAATGTTTTAAATCTTCTCGCAATTTCGCCTTCAAAAACTTACCTACAGATGTTTTTGGTACCTCCTGAATGAAAACAATATCATCTGGTATCCATGTTTTATGGAATTGCGCTTGTAAGTTTTCGATTAGTTCCTCTTTAGAAATAGAATTTTTGTATTCTGGCTTTGGCACTACGCACGCCAAAGGGCGTTCCAGCCATTTCTCATGTGGGATGGCAATAACAGCGGCTTCAAAGACTTTTGGATGGGACATCAAGGCATTTTCTAACTCAACTGACGAAATCCATTCACCGCCACTCTTAATTAAATCCTTTGTACGATCCGTAATTTTTATATAACCATCCGGCGTCATTACCGCAATATCCCCTGTATAAAGCCAACCATCCTTAAAAGCTTCATCGGTACGCTCATCCTGATAGTACTCATTTGCAATCCACGGACCTCGTATCGTTAGTTCTCCCATCGTTTTACCATCCCATGGCACCTCTCCATTTTCATTAACAACACGAGTCTCAAGAAGTGGCATTGTCATCCCTTGGGTAATGCGAACATGCATTTTTTCATCAGCCGTATAGTCCTGCATATGGGTTAAATACGTTGATAAGCTTACAAGTGGAGAGGTTTCTGTCATGCCGTACCCAGTCATATAAGGAATCTTCAACTCTTCCTCAAAGCCCTTTACAAGACCAATAGGTGAGGCGGAACCTCCACAAACAATTAACCGCATAGACGATAGGTCACGAGGGTTTAGACGTTGCTCCTGTAAAACGCCCAGCCAAATAGTGGGTACACCTGCCGTCAAGGTTACTTTGTACACATCAAAAAGCTCAAGTAAAAGCTGTGGCGTAAACATTGGACCAGGTAATACCTGTGTGGCACCAAAGGCTACACTAGCAAAGGGGAATCCCCATGCATTAGCATGAAACATTGGTACAACAGGTAGTACAACATCTGATTCACAAATAGCAATACTATCTGCAAGCCCAGCAGTTAAACTGTGAAGGACAATACTGCGATGTGTATAAACTACTCCTTTCGGCATACCAGTCGTTGCACTTGTATAGCACATACCTGCAGGTGTATTCTCATCTAAATCATCTGGAAATGAGAAATGCTCATTAGCATCTGCAATTAATGCCTCATAGGACAAAGCATTTGGAATGGGGATAGATTCAAGTGCCACAGCATCACCCATAATGATAATGTGTTTAACCGTTTTCAGCTGTGAAACAAATGGTGCAATAAGGGGTACTAAATTGTCGTCAATTAATAATATTTCATCCTCTGCATGATTAATGACATAGATAATGTGCTCAGGTGCCAACCGAATATTGATCATATGAAGAACTGCTCCTGCACAAGGTACAGCAAAATAGGCTTCTAAATGACGATGATGATTCCAAGCAAATGTCCCAACCTTCGTGCCCTGCTGCATACCTAATTTTGTGAGAGCATCCGCTAATTGACGAGTTCGTTTGACATATTCTTTATACGTAAATTCATGAATTGTCGTAGCACTTGTGCGCGAATATATTTTCTTTGACTGAAAAAATCGTTCTGCTCGATTCAAAAAACTTGTTAATAATAAAGGCGTATCCATCATATGCATGTTACCGCTCCCCTTCGCTGACAAATTTTTGAAACAACCGAGGCTGACTGCCACTACAGATAAAAAGATTTACTTAGGCTGCATACGAATGGCTCCATCCAAGCGAATGACCTCACCATTTAACAAACCATTTTGGATAATGCTTTCTACAAGAAGTGCATATTCTGACGGCTTGCCAAGCCGTTTAGGGAATGGTGTCATTTGCGCAAGAGCCATCCTTGCAGGTTCTGGTAAAGAAGCAAACATCGGTGTTTCAATTAAACCAGGAGCAATAGTCATCACACGCACACCAAACGCGGCGAGCTCACGTGCAATTGGTAGTGTCATCGCTGCTACGCCACCCTTTGATGCACTATAGGCAGCCTGTCCAATTTGGCCATCAAATGCTGCTACGGATGCCGTATTAATGATAACGCCGCGCTGACCATCGTCATTTGGCTCATTTAGCTGCATTTTCTCAGCAACTAGACGGATGACATTGAATGTACCAATTAAATTAACCATTATTATTTTTTCGAATAAACCAAGTGCATGAACACCTCGCTTGGAAATTATTTTGCTCGCATCCGCAATTCCTGCACAATTCACTGCAACATTAATAGGGCCAAATGCTGCTATGGCTTGCTCAAGACCTGTTGCTACATCCTCTTCCTTTGTAACATCTACTCGTACATAGAGTGCATGTTGCCCTAATTCCTCTACTATAGCTTGTCCACGTTCATCATTCACATCAAAGATGATGGATTTGCCACCTTGTTCGACGATTTGGCGAACAGTCGCCTCTCCTAAACCCGATGCACCACCTGTTACTACTGCTACTACATCATGCTTCCTCATTGCCCATATCCCCCCTTACATTTTTTCAATAATCGTAGCATTAGCCATTCCCATACCTTCACAAATAGCTAGTAAGCCGTATCGGTAATTCTCTCGCTCCATGCGGTAGAGCAAAGTCGTTAACAATTTTGTTCCGGTAGCCCCTAATGGATGTCCTAGTGCAATTGCTCCCCCATCTGGATTGAGTTTCTTTGGGTCCCCACCAATTTCCTGCAACCAAACAAGTGGCACTGGTGCAAAGGCTTCATTGACCTCATAGGTATCAATATCCTCTATCTTCAGGCCAGAACGTTCTAACGCCCTTCGAGTCGCTTCGATTGGCCCTGTTAACATCAATGTCGGGTCAGAACCCACAACAACTCTTGTAATAATTTTAGCGAGTGGCTGAATACCGAGTTCCTGCGCTCTATCCAAAGCCATAACCACTACTGCGGATGCCCCATCACTCATCTGACTCGCATTACCAGCCGTAATCACGCCATCCTCTTGAAAAACAGTTTTTAAACTATTTAAAATATCAACAGTAGTTTCAGCACGAGGACCCTCATCCCTACCAACGGTTGTTACAGTATCATCTTCTTGGATTACTTCAATTGGTAGGATTTCATCTTTGAAATACCCTGCTTCAATGGCTGCTAGTGCGCGTTGATGACTCTCATAGGCATAACTATTGAGCTGCTCTTTTGATAATGACCATTTTTCGGCTATTTTTTCTGCTGATAGCCCCTGATGTATAATATTATAATTTTCCTGTAAGCGATTACCTAAATGAGCATTTTGCATGTTAGTCCCCATAGAAACCCTAGACATACTTTCCACACCGCCAGCAATAACTACATCCATATCTCCTGCTAAAATGGCTTGTGCTGCGAAATGCACGGCTTGCTGGCTCGAACCACATTGACGATCGATGGTCACCCCTGGCACACTATCAGGAAATCCAGCCATTAACAGGGCCGTCCGTGCAATATTTCCCCCTTGCTCTGCTGTTTGTGTTACGCAACCTAAAATAACATCATCCACCTGTTCTTTAGTTATGCCTGCTCTTTGTACAGCCTCCTGTAACACATCAGCTGCCAGATCATCCGCTCGAACATGACTTAATGCTCCCTTCCTTCGCCCCACAGCCGTTCGCACAGCTGCAACAATCACCACTTCTCTCATCTCCATTACCCCTTTTCTTCGTCATCCTTCACAGTTTATTGACAAGACTATTAATATATACCCAATTTAATTATCAGAATATTACATCTTTTATTGTACATGAGTAAGTAGTTTTTAACAATTCTAGACGGTTCTAGAAATAAATTAATATTTTAGCTAATAAGAAGGAGCATGCATTTTACCACTATCGTATTTCCACGATACTATCCATCTCCATTTTTTAAGCAATAAAAAAAGCAACCCCAATTATATTGAGATTGCCTAATCTATTCGAAATTAAACTAAATCTTCACCGAAGAATAAAGCGATTTCGCGCTCTGCAGAAGCAAGAGAGTCAGAACCGTGGATGATGTTGTGAGAAACCGTTGTTGCATAGTCACCACGGATTGTACCTGGGTTCTCGTTATTCTTATCGGATATAAAATTTATTACCGGATATTATCAGATTAGTATGTTGGTTATAATAATCGAATTGTACGTGAGGCATACTTGGTTTTACCCTCTACGATTCAAATATACACTACTATCAACACGCTCTACAATAAAACTTATTTGATTTTTTCCAATCGTTCAATTTCCGACGTTAGATATTCCTTTATTATTATTGGTTTATTATCTCGATAAAAAATAGAAACCGCTAAATTACACGCGTCATCTTGCACTCGCTCTTTATTAGTACGTGCATATACAAATTCAATTACGGCTACCTCTAGATTATTTAATCTACGTTCCCCATTAAGTAACTTCTCGCTAAAGTCTACACGATCCTGCATTTTACTAAGAATTATGCGAATTTGACCATCCGTTAAATTCAACTCCTCCATAATCTCTCCAATAGTAAACGAATCTTTTTCCCACATTTTTAATCATCTCGCTTTCACTTCGCTATTCTAACGTAAATATACTTTTATAAATATCCGCTAAATTATTTGAAATAGATTCGACAAAAAACAAAGGAAAGTCGTCCGATATTATTCGGTAGCACTTTGCGATATTGTTATATTACGGAGAAATCACTATGACGTAAAACTGACGCAAGATAAATCCCGACAACATTATTCCTAAAATCGGAATAAATAACATATCTAACCTATAAATAAACAACATTCAGACGATTCGAGACAATCAACTATCCGATTCAACGATTCTCGATGCGTCTGACAGCGCTGAATCCCGATGGTTTGCGATTGACCGCCCGAGTTTAAAAATAACTCGAATATTAAACTAAAGCACCCGATCGTATTATAAGGTCAACCGGAGAAATCTGGTTGACTATTTTTTATTCAATTTATAGATTGATAGTAGCCGGAGCAGAACGGAAGCACCCGTGGGACTTGATCCCGATAACTAAACTGTTCGCCCTCTACTTGTTAACACATGATTAGGCTGGTTGGGATAAAAGAATCCCGTATAACACGCGAAGATATGAATAACAAGGTAGATAGAGGTTACTGGTCAATCCACTTCATAAGGAGGAGATAATTTATGAATCCAGTTGTAGGTCTGGATGTCGCAAAAGGTGAAAGTCAGGTTCAAATGTTCTTGGATAAAAAAGTGCCCTATAAAAACAGTGTGAAAATTGAGCATACGGTGGAAGGACTTGAAGAGTTACACTCTTATTTATTAGATTTAGAGCGTCAAACTGGGGTGAAACCACCTGTTGTTTTGGAATCAACAGGACACTATCATGCCCCAGTTGTTCAGTTTTTAGAAGCAAGAGAATACATTGCCATTATCGTAAATCCACTGGTATCTTACCGAGCAAAAAGTTCTAGCTTACGAAAAACCAAAACAGATGCCATTGATGCTTATCACTTAGGCGAACTGTATTACAAGGAGGATTTAGAGCCTCAGAAAAAGCGTGGTGTTCAGTTATTGAACCTTCGGCATCTAACAAGGCAAAATGAAAATATGACGGGAATTATGATTCAAACTAAGCTTCAATTTCAAGCCATATTAGATCAAATATTCCCTGAGTACAAAGGAGTTTTTGGTGATTTGTACGCTGAGATTTCATTAAGGACTTTACAGTCCTTCCCTACATCTGAATCAGTACTAGAAGCAGATGTTGAAGAAATCGCACAATTCATTGATACACATTGCAAAGCATGTTCGTTTAATTGGGCGCTTGAAAAATCGGAAAAATTAATCGGAGCTGCAGAGCGCAATCCATTTCAATCAACGCTTTATCAAAGTCTTCTAGTCAGTTTGAATATGTATATTGATTTACTTCAAGTGTACCACCAACAACTTTCTACGTTGGAGCGTGAGATTGATGAGTTAGCGGCACAACTTGAAGAATATGAATTACTCCAATCAATTCCCGGTATAGGTGAAAAAATCGCTGCCACGATTATTTCAGAAATCGGAGAAATTGATCGGTTTAATCATCCGAAAAAGTTGGTGGCTTTTGCGGGACTAGATCCAAGTGTATTTGAATCAGGACGCTTTAAAAGCACGAAAAATCACATTACTAAACGGGGCTCAGCTAGGCTTCGTCACATGCTTTTTACAGCCGTTCGTTGTTCTATTCGAGATAGTCGAAAAAAGAAAACAACTCCTGAAACTATAGCGCGAAATAAGCGATTACGATCGTTCTATGATTTAAAACGAGAAGAAGGCAAACCATATAAAGTAGCTATAATTGCTTGTGCAAATAAGCTTTTAAACTGGATTTATGCCATGTTAAAAATGAAAACACCATTCCAAGAAACCATATAGTAACAGCATTTTCAAATACAACAAAAACGTTTCAAATTGAATTCGGAGGGTTATTTGAGTTGCACTTTTTAGTATAGCATGAAGTGTTTTTCACTTTAAAAGATTTTTATTGACAATCTATTAGCTGGTTTAGTTTAATAACTTTTTTTCTTCCCTAAACTCTTTAATATTGTTCCAATTAACATAAATAAAAGCCCTATTAACGTACCATAATAAAAGTTAGGATTAATTCCCAGAGGTGCAAATATCCCTAACATAATCAATACTAATCCAAAACTTGAAGTTATCTCTCCGATTACGTTTTTACTAAACTTCTCTATACCAATGAATTTACTGATAAAGATTAATAATACTCCTAGCAAATAACATATCGAGAAAAATATAAACGAAAAATCCACAATAAGTATACTCAAAAAAATTATGATTACGCCTAAAGAAACAAATTTAGTCCCTTTAGATAAATTATTAATAAAGTTTCTTACTTCTTTGAACAAATCCCTCACCCCGCTAAAATTTTACCATAAAAATCTAGTTAGATTAATAAACTTTTCTGCACCGTTAGTTGAATAGTAACAATCTTCTAGGGAATTATCCATTATTTTTCCAAAACAAAAAAGTTGTATGTAAGGTCTGTGCAGCAGAAAGCGCCTGTTAGAATCGAGGCCTTTGGGGGGGTCACGCACTTTCAACGCAAAAAAGAACGACCAACATTAATCGTTGATCGCTTCGTTAGCTTTACGTTTTGCGCTTTCTCTTTTCAGTGTAGCAATTGAAATGCCCGTCAATTCCGCAACTTGCGTAAAGCTATGTATTTCTTTCAACTTCATAGCGTGGTCTAGCTGTTGCTTAGTATACGTCGGTTTACGTCCTTCGCGATAACCTTCACGCTGCTTTGCTACCGCTTTACCTTCGTTTAATCGTTCTACAATCATATCGCGTTCAAACTGTGCGAAGGCAAAGAAAATGTTACGTACTAGTGTAGATGCCGATGTATTATCGAGTAGCCCGATATTGAGTATGTGTACCTTAATACCGCGGTCTAGTAAAGTTTGTACTAGGTCACTACCCTTAGTAGCAGAACGCGCAAAACGATCCATTTTAGTTACTACCAACGTATCGCCTTCGTTAAGGATCGCCAGTAGCTTATCGAACTCCGGTCTTTCCGTCGTCGTACCAGTAAACTTTTCACTGTAAATAACTTCGCAACCTTCCGCCTTTAACTGGTCGATTTGCGCCTGTAAATCCTGTCCTTGCGTTGATACCCTAGCGTATCCGTATTTAGTCATTTCATCCGCCTCTTAAATGATACCGAGTTACGATACCGTTCTATACGTTGATAATACTACATCGTCTAAACGGTGTCAATTCTTTTTAAGTTACGATACCAAATACAAGGATGTAAATTGTCAGACTTCGATTTGTTTTGAAGTACCACTCGTCCGCCAGCGCCTTCTGCCCGACGTTTTCTCGTATTTCGGAAGTAAACGGAATCCTCAACGCAAAAAAGACGGCAGCCGAAGCCAACCACCGCCAATTTAATACTTTACCGCTCTAAAACGCTTATATATCAACGATTTAGCCCTTGTTTAATACGAGCTAACTGTGCAGCAACCGCAGCTTCATCTACCGCATGCGTTTTAACGTCTAGTTCCGCATGGTCAATAAGCATACCCTCCGTTTGCATATATAGCTTCATCATCGAGGCATTACCCGCCTCACACTCGCGTACTAGCGCTTGCATAATACGAGTACGACTGTCAGTTAAATACGTAGCTGTGACTGCTGATTTATACTCAAGCATCGCCGGTAATTGGCGCCATTTACGTAGTGAAAGGTCAGAACCCCCTACCTCTTTTGCGATATCTGTGAATGATATCCTAGCGTACTTTAGCGATGGTGAGAATATCAAATTATTCCGTGAGGGTACGCCTCAGCATAACACTATTAAAACGTATATTGGCTCTATCGCAAATCACATTAACGAGCCAGAAAAAGCTGTTGATATTCTCGACGGAACAGTACAAACTTTTGCAGGTATGGCAGGGACAAATGTAATGGAATAACGATTAGGACGGACTTAGTACCGCCTTTTATATTTTCGTAAATAAAAAACGAGTGGAGACGATAATGTATGATTGAAATTTATTACCAAGAAGATGGAACAGCAGTGATTAAGGAAGATAATCTATTAAAAGAAAAATTACCTGACGACTTAGATATATCAAAAGTCAATATTACAGACGAAAAAATCGGCGCACATAACTTAGCTTTCTTAGCAGACAGAGTATGGACTCACTAGATAAAGGCAAATAATACTCAATCGGTAAATACGAGCCTGTTCTATCGAATCGTTTTTTCGATTCATGCGAGGCTTTGCGACATGTATCGCAGCAGAATCGGCTATCTACTCGCTTTGATTTGCTAACGCGTAAGTTATCGCCTTCAATAGCGAACACGTTCAGGCAAAACATATACTTACATCTGCGAACCACTGCAAAGTAATAATTACACATCGTAAAATATGAGCATCATAACAACCCATCTTTGGCTGCAGCTTGTATCTTTTCAAATGCCTGTTTACGCTCATGTCTTTGTTGAATATCAGCAAGACGTGACCTTTCATGTTTAATTCGTTTCGCTAAGGCCTCGGGAAACCTGTGATCAAACGCTGTACGATTCGTAATGGGACGGCTTGAAGAAGTACACGTCATTATCATAAGTAGGATTACGCTTTACTAAGATTAAATCTAATTCTTTTAACGTGCTGATAGCAGTCACTACGGTACTCCTACTCACGCATAATGCATCTGCTATTTGATCCTGCGTTGGCCAAGCGTACCCCTCTGTATGATTAAAACGGTGTAGTAAATAAAGATAGACTCGAAGTGTTGCGCCTGTAAACTTCGGATGAAATGAATATAATTCGAATATCGCGTTAGGAACTCCAGTCCATCCAGCATCGTATTTAAAAGGCAATACTTTTTGTTCATCAATTGTCTGATTTTGTTCCTCCATAAAATCGTCTCCTTTAGCTGTTGTATTTTTATATGTGAACGTCGGTTGTTCGACGAAATTACCTCCTACTATATACTGCACGGTAAATTTTTACTTCATTAACACTTCTGGTAAAATTGCCCCTACTTTATATACCCGAATGAAAATTCAGTTTCGGACATATTTCTGATAATTTCCGTCCTACTATACACTGCACACTAAAACCTCTGTGTTTGGGACCACTTTTCGGAAAAATTATATTGCGTGCATCAAAAGTTCCATTTCGGGCGCTGAGTAAATTACGTTAGTGACAGTTAAAGGTTCGCCCATAAATACATAAAGAGCGCCTTGACCTTCGCTATAATGTGCGTCAGTTTTACGTCCAGTCTTTTCGAATAGTTTTCGTTGGATATTTATGATGCCTGTTGCAGTACTCATACCGTGCATTCCTCCATTAATTTAGCGTTGAAAGGCTTTAGGTGATAAATACATTAACCTATGATCTAAAACCGTTTTTAGCCACGGCTACTAAGGCGAAATGAAGGTGCTAGGTATTCACTCCTTAAGCAAGAACGTTTCAATAAATTGTTATTATTTAACTGTTTCTGTTTGGTATAATAAATAAAAAATGTTAGAGGTGATGTACTATGAATACTCTACAATTATTTTATAAAAAATATCAAAATCATAAGGATATTAAGTCTGTGGATTATATTAATTGGGCTTTCACCATGTTGGAAGATAATTGTTCATCGTTTTCTTTAAATATCTTAGCCTCTCTAAGAGAACCACTTAATATTTTTGAGGTAGAAGATTACTTTAGAAGAGCACTAAGTGAGATGGAGTTGCAAGAACCATCATATGAAGAGTGTGCTAGATATAACATTGTGCAGTTATCTGAAAAATTACTACAAGATAAGAAGAACGTTTTTGAAATAGTCTATGATATAAATTCAGTGATTCGAGATATTGATTACCCAGAAGACCTAAAAAAATGGTTCATTATAAGTGACATGGTAGATGAATTTCAATATGGCGGTAATGATTTTAATTTAACGAAGGAAGAAGTAATTACAGCCATTATGGATGAAGCAAAGAATCAGTTGAAGAATAATAAGAAAAGCTAGGCGTTGGCGCACCCAGCCTTCAACTACCATTGTTGGTGCAAAACGGACAGCTCAACTCGTAGGCGCGAGTGAGTATTTAATCGGAATGACGTATTTACATCATTACATATATAAACAAAGCTATTGCGATAGAAAACGCTGTTGTACCGTAGTACCACACTCTAAGTTCTCCTTCTTCACCTCAAAAATATGCGTCTACCTACTTTGCTGTATCGACAGTTGCTTTCGTTAGTAACTTAATGTACACCTTCTTATATTCACGCTCAAACGACTGTGCTGACGCCTTAAGCGCAACTCCTTGTTTCACGCTTGAATACCCCCAATCACTAACTCCTGACCATCAGCACGATAAAAGTCTGAACAAACTACATGCATATGATTCAAAATCGGAATTGTTTTAAGTGCCTTATTTGTTAAACGCATTACAATCGTTCTCCAAGCACATTTCTCTGTTGAAACAGCCTCGTAGTTATTTAAATAGTCACTACTATCTGCGATAACTATCTCTGCTGCTTAGTCGGCTACTTTTTTCGTATACTCTGCTATTAAACGTTTGCACTTACGAATAGTGTCGTCAATCATTTCCTGTACGTATAACGGAACTGGTGTCGTAGGAACTGTATAATCCTACCTACAGTTACGTCGCTTCACAAACACCTGATAAGACGTTGAGAATACGCCTTCTTTTTCAAACGATACAATTTGATACTCCACTGACCAAACTTCATTGTCTGTTAACCATTTGCCCTCGTCTAACGTCGTAAACATTTCACATTCCGCCTTCCATAGTGTTATTTCGGTACGCTTTTAAGTACCATTTCCGCTATCATTATATGGTACGCTATTGCGTAACGTCAAGTATATTTTGGGAGGACTTTTAAATGGCTAAACAAGTAGTGGTTAAGATTGATTATTTGATTAAAGAGTACAAGGTAGGTTCATTAAGAAAGTTAGCAGAGAAATGCGATATAAGACACGCAGCACTAAGCGAATTGAAAAGTGGTAAGAGAAAAAACATCAACTTCGGGCATATCGAGAGAATTGCTGAAACATTTGGAATTGATGATATAACTGAGATAATAGATTTTGTAGAAGTAGACGAAGAAAAAGACGACGCCGAATAGTGAAGTGACCCCTAAAAGTTAGACACGGTTATTTTGATTTAGGAAGCTTGGATAAAATGAGTTCGGTATTGCACCGGACTCATTTTTAATTTTGCCTTCATACGTTTCGTGTTGTAATAAT
>NZ_JBNFXM010000019.1:0-87143 GCF_049943995.1 Lysinibacillus sp. VIII_CA | reverse complement strand
CAGGATCAAACTCTCCATAAAAGAAATTTGATTAGCTCAAATTGTTTTGCTGGCATCATTTTGATGTCCAAAATTTTATTTCGTTCACTAGCTAGGCTAGCTACTTAAAACTTTATTGATTACGTTTTGCTTGTTCAGTTTTCAAGGTTCATTATTTAAGTCGTTTTTTTCAGCGACTTCTTTATATTAACATCTCACTCAAAACATGTCAACTATTTTTGAAAAAGTTTTTTATGTTTTTCATCGAGTTACTTGTTATGTCTTAGCGACAATTAATATAATACAATATCATTATAATATTCGTCAACTACTTTTTTAAAAAAATATCGAGGTATTTTTTAGATACCTCGATTACAAGCATACTACAGTCATTGACCAATTTCTAGAGCTTCTTTATCGACCTTGTAATGACGGTGAAAGATCATCTCGTTTTTCGCAGTAACTGGCTCTATATGAATATACCCCTTATCCACTAAGTATTCGACAAATACTTCTAAATCAACAGAGTAATTCATGAGTTCATGATGGTCATGTAGCTCTTGAATCGACCATGTTTCTTTTGTTTGCATCACTTCTAATATATGTTGTGCTCCATCTCGTGTTCGAGAATGTATTAAAAACTCACTTGCTAAGAATAAAAGTTCTAAGCGTTTTTCAATTGGCTCATTACTCGTCACCAGTTCTTCGTACAGCTTATAAATCGCTGGTTCAATTTTTTTCACTTGCCCCCATACAGTTACTTCAGGGTATAGACCACTATCAATGATTGATAAACGCCCCAAATGGTGTAAGGAATCAACTACATGATTATATGCATCCAAATAACTGCCCTTATCAAAGTATTCCTTCCCCTCCAAATAACGACGTATTAACTTGGAAAATTGAATGCCTGTCTTAATCTTACGGCCACTATACGGAAATTCCTGTAATTCTATTTTTAGTTTATGCAGGAATTCATTCCGATCAAATAGTACTCTGCCAAAGAAAATCCAATCGACTACCTTCTTATTAGATCCGATTAGAAGCCATTTTCGTATTAGTTTCTCCGTAACCGTATGTAGAGCGACTTTATTTCCTTCATATAAGTAATGTTTTGAAAAGACTGGCTGCTCTGCTTCTTTTACAATAATTAATAAAACAGTATCAAATGTATCTGTAACGTTACTTTGCTCCTCACGTTTTTCCACTAAAATAACGCCTAATGTATTTGACTGACTCGCACGTTCTTGGTATATAGGACGCAATACTTGCTCCATGTTCAGCCCCCCTTTATTCATATAGCTTCCCTTGTTCCGTTAAAAATTCGACATACTCTAAAAGTATTCCTTCTTTGATTTACCTCAAAGCTAAAATACTTTGCCCTTATATGTTATAGTAGATTTTAGATTGGGAGGCAAGATAAATGAAACCTTATAAAAGTAAAATTAATAAAATTCGTTCATTCGCTTTAGCACTAATCTTTATTGGTTTTATTGTAATGTACGGAGGTATATTCTTTAAAAATAGCCCAATATTAGTTTTAATTTTCATGACATTAGGTGTTTTATGTATTATTGGTAGTACAGTTGTCTATGCCTGGATAGGTTTATTATCAACACGAGCCATTCAAGTTGAGTGTCCTAATTGCCATAAACATACAAAAGTTTTAGGCAGAGTCGATATGTGCATGTATTGCAATGAGCCATTAACGCTTGATCCTACTCTTGAAGGTAAAGAGTTCGACCAATCCTATAATCATAAAACGAAAAAATCCTAGCCCGTTAACGAGCTAGGATTTTTATTGTACTTTAGCAGTAACACCTTTACATGATGGACATGTGCCGTATATCTCTAAACGATGCGAATGCACATCAAAGTCAGTTACCTGTGATGCAAAATGCTCTATTTCATCGAGCCCAGGATAATGGAAATCGACGATCTTGCCACAGCATTCACAAATCATATGGTAATGATCATTTGTCACGAAATCAAAGCGGCTTGAAGCATCTCCATAAGTAAGCTCTTTCACAAGACCTACCTCACGAAATACTCGCAGGTTATTATAAACAGTCGCTACACTCATATTAGGAAATTTCCCTTCAAGTGCTTTATAAATTTCATCGGCAGTAGGATGTGCCATAGATTGAATTAGATATTCCAAAATAGCATGACGCTGAGGAGTAATACGTACACCAGTTGTTTTTAACGTGTCCAGTGCATCCTGTAAATGCGTTGTAGACATCGTCATGCACCTCTTCCATAAGTATTATTAATTTATAATTGTTATAAATAGTGTATCCAATTAGCGCTACTTCGTCAACAATCACACATACTAATCCTCTAATTTCATCGTTTTTTTCTTAATATCCTCTCGATAGCTCCATGACATTTTCTAAATCTCTGTCACCTCTTAGCCATTTTGTTAAGCTGGGCTTAAAAATTTCTAAGCTTCGTTCCACATAACGAGATGAATGGCTTGAGACATGTGGTGATACTATGACATTTGGCAATGCCCATAGTGGATTGTCTGATGACAGAGGTTCTTCTTCAAATACATCCAAAACGGCATATCCTATTTCTCCATCTTCGAGCGCCTGAATGAGTACCTTTTCATCAACTAAATTCCCTCGGCCAAAATTCATGAAAATTGCACTGCTCTTCATAGCTATAAAATGTTCTTCATTTAATAAATGCGTTGTTTCTTGTGTTTTTGGCAACACAGAAATGACAATATCAGCACTCGGCAAAACTTCTATTAATTGCTCAAAGCTAATCATCTTATCCATGTTTGACGCTTCATTTCCAGAGCGATTGCAGCCAATAGTCGTCACACCAAAGGCTTGTAATAAGCGCCCCACTTCCGAGCCAATAGCGCCTGGACCTAAAATAAGCGCTGTACTATCTCGTAATTCAGTTTGTTTGGCTTTTTTTGACCATTCACCTTTCTTTTGTTGCTCATACATCCAAGGTAAAGCACGTTTAATGGCTAAAATATGGGCTAGCATTGATTCTGCCATAGGTGTTTTATGGATACCTCGTACATTAGAAACTAAAATACCACGCTCCATAATAGCTTGAGCAGGCATTTTTTCAATGCCTGCTGATGCAACAAAAATCCATTTTAACTTCGTCGCCTGTTGGATGCTCTCTGTTGTTAAATCCTCACCATATGTAACTAAAACATCCGCTTTTTGAAGCTCTTCATTTGTTATTCCACTTTCAAATATAAAATCGACTTGTGGGAATTCTGCTAATAATGGTTCCCGTAAATCTGGTCTTGGTTCAAAAGTAAAATAGATTCTCATGTTGTCGCCTCCTGTTCTGCTAAATAGGCATAAACTTCTTCAATATGATTTTTCACACGTACTTTACGCCAAGCTTTCATTAACTTACCCTCCGAATCAATTAAAAATGTGGAACGCTCAATCCCCATAAATTCACGTCCATACATTTTCTTTAAGACCCATACACCATACGCCTCCGCTACAGCATGATCTTCATCTACTAATAAAGAAAAAGGCAAGCCATGCTTATCAATAAATTTTGTATGTTTGTTTGCATCATCTGGACTAACGCCTAGAACAACAGCGTTTAAATGACTAAAGTCCTCAAACCTATCTCGAAAATCACATGCTTCAGTTGTGCAACCTGGTGTCATATCTTTTGGGTAAAAGTATAAAATTACATTCTGTCCTTTAAAATCAGTTAGCTGTACCGTCTCTCCCTTTTCATTCATAAGAGAAAAATCGGGTACCTTCTGTCCTTCTTGCAAAGTCATAATAATCTCCTCCTCTGTATATTCATTTTACTCCAAGTAACAAATCAAGTCATATTCCTTATTTTCTTTGGATTTCTGACACTGATAGGTCTACAATAGAGTACGTATAAAAAGTTAGGAGGCAATACTATGAATCACGCAAAATCTGAAGCAGTACACGCAGAGGCGTTACAACATATCGTTGGTGGTGTAAATAGCCCTTCTCGTTCATATAAAGCAGTAGGCGGTGGTTCTCCTGTGGCAATGGTTCGAGGAAAAGGCGCATATTTTTGGGATGTAGATGGCAATCGTTATATAGATTATCTTGCAGCATACGGTCCTATCGTTACAGGTCATGGGCACCCTCACATTGCTAAGGCTATTACACATGCTGCTGAAAATGGCACATTGTTTGGAACGCCGACTGAATATGAGGTTACTTTTGCAAAAATGCTAAAAGAAGCCATTCCGTCTATGGATAAAGTACGCTTTAACAACTCTGGTACAGAAGCTGTTATGACAACTATTCGTGTTGCACGTGCCTATACAGGACGTACAAAAATAATGAAATTTGCCGGATGCTACCATGGTCATTTCGATTTAGTTTTAGTAGCTGCTGGTTCAGGTCCTGCTACATTAGGAACACCAGACTCAGCAGGTGTAACGACTTCTACAGCTGAAGAAGTTATTACGGTACCTTTCAATAACCCTGAAGCTTTTACAGAAGCAATGAATACATGGGGCGATGAAATTGCAGCTATTTTAATTGAACCTATCGTAGGAAACTTTGGTATTGTTGAACCGAATCCTGGCTTCCTTGAATTAGTACACGCTACGGCCAAAGAAAAAGGAGCCTTAACAATTTACGATGAAGTTATCACGGCTTTCCGCTTCCACTACGGTGGTGCCCAAAACTTACTTGGCCTAACACCTGATCTAACAGCACTTGGTAAAGTTATTGGTGGCGGTTTACCAATTGGTGCATATGGTGGTCGTAAAGAAATTATGGATACAGTCGCACCACTAGGTCCAGCTTACCAAGCCGGAACGATGGCCGGAAATCCAGCATCTATGCAAGCAGGTATTGCGTGCTTAGAAGTGCTACAAACACCAGGCATTTACGATGAAATGGATCGACTAGGCGGGATTTTAGAAGAAGGGATTTTAGCTGCTGCTAAAGAGCATGGAGTAACCATCACATTAAATCGTCTTAAAGGGGCGCTGACAATTTACTTTACAGATGTGAAAGTAGAAAACTATGAGCAAGCCGAAAACTCTAACGGTGAAATTTTTGGTCGCTTCTTTAAACTAATGCTTGAGCAAGGCGTTAATCTAGCTCCTTCTAAATATGAAGCATGGTTCTTAACTACAGAGCATACTGAAGCAGATATTCTTGAAACAATTAAAGCTGTGAATTACGCATTTTCTCAATTATCATAATGGGTATGCAAAGGCGACTTTCTATCATAAGTCGCCTTTTTCTTATTCTTGCATACAAATCTATGTATTTTATGTGCACTTCCTTCTATAATGTAAAGAAGCTAAAAAATATGAGACAGAAAGGACATCTTTATGAAATTAGGTGCCCGTGTATTTAAAACTGGTGTCGCTATCGTATTTGCCCTGTTTATTGCAGAGCTGTTAAAACTACCTTCACCTGTTTTTGCTGGAATTGCAGCTATTTTTGCGATACAGCCTTCTATTTATCGCTCTTATCAAACCATTGTAGAGCAAGTTCAAGCAAATATTATAGGTGCAACCATTGCCGTCTTTTTCGGCTTACTTTTTGGCCATCATGTGGTTGCCATTGGCATAGCTGTCATAATAGCTATTGGTTTAATGTTGAAATTTAAACTAGAAAAATCTCTTTCGTTGGCGTTGGTATCAGTCGTGGCCATTATGGAATTCCAAGGAGAAGACTTTTTAACGTTTGGTTTAATACGCTTTGTTACTATATTAGTCGGGGTGTTAGCAGCTTTTGTCGTTAATCTTGTTTTCTTACCACCGAAATATGAGATTAAACTATTCCGCAAAATTTATATTTTGCAGGATGATATTATTCGTTGGACGCGACTTGCAGTACGGCAGGCTTCTGAGCATACATCTACAAAGGGCGCATTAAGTAAATTTAAAAGCCGTATGTTACGAGTCGATACGCTGTATGATTTATATAAAGAGGAGCGTAATTATTTCAAAAATAAAAAGTATGTAAAAGCACGTAAATTGGTCGTCTATCGTCAAATGATCTTAACTTCCAAAAAAAGTTTAGAATTGCTACAACGATTGCATAACCACGAAAACGAATTAGCTAAGCTACCTACGCAATTTCACTTAATGATTCAGGAACGGCTTGATTCCTTATTAACGTATCACGAACAATTGCTCTTAAAATATACTGGGAAATTAAAGCCTGAACATTCTGAGTGGAGTAAAAGCATCGACTATGTTCAACGCAATGAACTAATGGAAATTTTCATTAAGCAAGTAAACTTTGCTCGCGAGGAAGGCGATACGGAATTTTCTAGCTATCACTTACTCTATATTTTATCGAGGATTCTAGATTATGAGGAAAATTTAGAGCATCTAGATACACTGATTGTTTCATACCAAAGCTACCATGGCCATGAAATTAATGTAGAATTTGAAGAAGAATTCATCTAGCAACCACGTAAGCGACAGATCCACATACAGCGGATCTGTCGCTTTTTACTACAAAAAAAAACCTCCAAGTAGAATTCTACTTAAAGGTAAAATTAAGGACGTAACGCAAGCAGCTGTTGCTCTGCTAGCTTACGTTTACTTGTCTGCTCACTCCGCAAATGCTGGTAATTAGCAATACCTGTAACAATTGTATCCCACATTTCTTCTAGCGTCTGTGTTTTATCCGTCTGCTGAGCAAGAGCTGTGCTTAGGTGAACCGCTTCGTTGCTAGCTTCCCCAAATTGCTTCACTCGATTTTCAAAGGCAGATGCTGATTGATTTTGTAATTGTTGACGTCTTTCATTCACAGCATTCATCAGCCCCATTTTAAAAACAGGAATGGTTTTAACAAATGCGCCATGAATCTGTTCAATCAGCTCATTATTCCCATGACGTAGCATCTCAATTTGTGGAGCTGTTAAGATGGCAACCATTCGTGATTTCTCCAACTCATCTATTTTTTGTTGAAGCATTTCAGCAATTGTCTGTAAACGATTAAGCTCCATTTTGGCTACCTGATTACCTGCCTCACCCTGTTCCTCATATAATGGGATTAATGTTGTTTGCACCTCATGTAATTTCATATCAGTAGCTACGATATATTTTTCTATATCAAGGTAAAACATCAAATCTTCTTTGTATAACCGAGCGAGTAATCGATTATCCTTCGCTAATTCCTCTTCCATAAGCACAAATTGGTAATGAATTTTTTCTATATCTCTACCGAGCACATTGTATTTCGCATATACATCCTCTTCATTTTTTGATTTACGTGTAAATAGCTTCTTAAAGAAACCCTTTTGTTCAGCAAAATCTTTTTTATCGAATGTCAGCATTAAGGATTCAAGCTGTTTAAATAATTCATTGGATTCAAAAGTAGCTGATTGGGTCACTATAGCTAGAACTTGATCTGCAAATTTTGATAATTTGGTAGCTGGTTCTTTTCCCAACTCTATTAGCTCTAGCTGATTTTTTATATCAATCTGATGAGCAATTTGTTGAACCTCTTCATGTTCTCGTAATTGTTGTTTGACGGCATCTGCTGTTTCTAGTGTCAGTTGCTCAAGCGTCATTGGGATGTTTGACATGGCCGCCGCCTCCTTCCTATCATCAGAAAAAGCGATTAAAGAGCTTTTTAATAATTTTATCCGGTGCCGCTTTTTGCTGCGATGGTTCTTCATAAGGCAAATCAAATAACATATGCTCTAAACGATGCACATCATATGTGTCCTCCAGCAGATGCTTTTCTAAATCTAATTGTCCAGTCGGATTATAAAAAATGATATCCATACCGAAACGATTTAAAAATGCTAATAAGGCAATATCTTCGCGCGATAATGCAGGTTGCTGCGGCGCTTGATACATAATAATCTTCGGTATCTCTTGTGAATAGTCGAAGCTTTGCAATAATCGCAGTATTTCTTGAGGAATCATTGTCAGCTGCTTAAATACAAATAACTGTAAATCATATAAAGTCTCATTTGGTTGCTGTTTTAACATTGGTTGCTCACAAGATGTTTTGATCGTATGCGCAATGGCTTGTTGCAGCTCCAATGATAATTCACCATACTGCCACCAATCACTTTGTATAATACGTTCTGCTGAAAGTTCACCATTTACTAAGCAATGTTTATAGTGAAAATGAAAGTTGGCCTTGCTTGTTTTTGTAAAAGGAAATTCCTGCACGAAGATAGTTTGTGGGTTTATTAATAACTGATGCATGAAATGCCAGTATTCCTCACGCTGGCTTGAGACTCCGCTGATTTTTGCAAAGATGACAGGAATCACTACTTCATTTCCATTGACATCAAATTGGGGTCGTACCAATGCCTTTTCCTTCGCATAAATAAAAATATCATCATAGGTCATACGCAAAGTTAGTGAGCGTGGCATAAAATCTTTGAATTGCCACGGTCTATAGACTCCTGATTGCTGGTCATGCATTAATTGTTCAAAATGCTGACTAGAACGATAGCCTACAGTTGCCTGACGATCACGGAGCTTGTCAGGAAATGGCTGTAATGATGTTTGGCTTGTATATGAATAGCTGATGGAAAAATCATCATTAGGATCCACCTCAGCAAATTCATCTACTTTTGCTGGATGAAATATTAATACATCACAGCCAAGTTCCATTAGGAGTAACAAAAAATATCGCTGACTAACAGTGGCTTCTCCATACCAAACAACTTTAGGGAAATCATCGGTTGGCTTCAAAGCTTTAGCCCATTGAATCCAATGGTTTTTTAACCACTTCACCAGATCAATTAAGAAACGACGAAATTCATTGGAAAGTAAACCTAGCGATTGTTGATGTTGAAATAATTCTATAACCTTAATAGTCGTTAGCTGTAAATGTCGATTCATAATGCTGTCATCATGTTTTGGAATCAGTTGATACCCATACATCATCGCCACTAAACGATTAATGGTAAGTCCTTTAGGTGTTTGCTGATGCTGCGATAAAATATTTTGTATGGCTTGAAAGTCTTTTTGTTCAATGTGCTTATTTAATTCTTCACTTAAAATATGAATATTTTGGTTTTGAGATAAGGTATATAATGAATTAAAATATTCATCTTCCTCGATTGGTACGCCTAAAACGCGTAGAGCCATACGGCTAAAACTTATTTGTTGTGGTGTTTCCTCATAAAATGCACGATTCTTTGGTGAATCTTGAAACGCCTGTAGCCAATCATCTTGATTACGCTCGACTATTGTTTTTATTGTGATTGTTTGCATACAAACGCACCCCCTAAAAAAATCATCCTTAAGCTTAATTCAACGGATATATAAATTTAATCAATATTATTTTCTTCATATTCTCTAGTAATTTTTGAAAACGTTAAACGTAAATAAAATCAAAACTAACATCCCAAAAAGGCAACCAAGTAAAATAAGAAGTTTTATCCCACTATCACATAAGTAAAACTCCTGTAAAAACCTAAGATGCTTGCAGCCATTACTTCGAAAAACCTCATGTTCATTCCACCTTCGGCACAACAACTTGGTTGTATGCTAACGAGGATGTACTTGATGAAAAATTATTACATCACATTTGCATCTGTGAAGATACTGATGATTTAGCGGTAGCGAAAAAACTATACTACTGTTTGTTGTGTAGCATGCTGTAAAACAGCCTGAAGCAAATGCTTGGTAAATGCTTCACCCTCATACGGCGAGTATGTTGTATTAAGTAGTGTTTCTGGCTGTTTATCCTTTAAATCACCATGGTTTGGTGTAAAAGCCACATCAGCCATCTTCAACATGCCATAATCCATCATAGAATCGCCTGCTGCTATATGCACATCGTATGTACAAAACTCCATCATATATTGTATGGCAGCTTCCTTGGTCAAAACCTTTGGCATGAAATATAGTTTTTTCCCTTGCAGAAAAACGTACCAACCATGGGTATCGAATTCTTGAATCATGGCGCGTAAATCATCCTGTTGTAAAACATCCAGATTTACATGATGGACATAAAAAAGGTCATCTATATAGAAAGAACGTTGTAGCCATGTATCAGATTTGATGGTGTGAAATAGTTGTAACATATCCTCACGTGGAATTGAAGAATCTTCAATACGTCTACCTAATGTTTTGGTCCATTTGTCGCATGGCTGACCCTTTTCTAATATTGTACCCCCATTGCTCGTAATTGCAAAAGAAGGGTTCAGGTCATTTATAAAATGGATTCTTTTATATTGATGCAACGCTCTAGTTGTAACAGGGACAAATAGTGTTTGCTGATGAACCTGTTGCAATAAAATAGCTGTTTCTTTTGTCATCATGCTCATCTTTTCATTAGCCTTATGTTCAACGACCACTTTATCTGAAATAGGCGGAAACATCTCCATCATGCGTTTAGAATAAATCAGTGTTCTATCTAAATCTGATGTGAATAATATCATTTTGAACTCCTCTATAATTCTTTTATTAAGCCGCAACATGCGTAGGACATATGCGAATATTCTTCTAATACTACATTTTTTTCATGAGCTAATAATAAAATATGCTCTAGCTCATCCTTATACTGTGGATTAATTAAGATTTTCCAAGGTATTCGTCGCAATAAAACTCGGGTCGTTTCTCCAACACCTGGTTTAATAAGGTTAATGTTTTCCATGTCAAAATCCAATTGAATATTTTGGACCGATTTCATACCTGCCCACGTAATAAGAGAGGTAGCTTCATCCTGAAGTTGACTGGTAATTTCATTCCGTACTTGCTTGAAGCATGCGACTATACGATTTATGTACAAGTTCGAGACATCCATATCTTCTAATTCTTTATAGTATTTTGCTCCATGGAAGTCGTCCTTATCCATAAACTGCAAATTTAAAACGGTTCTGCTTACCAAGCCAGAGACAGTTGAATTTAAACAAGCAGAAGGAATTAAAAAATCATCGCGAGTTCCAAAAATCGTAGCACAATGCCCTGGATCTGCTAATACAGCTAGATCCGCTTTTAACTGCGTTTGATATTGTTCATTAAACGTTTGACAAGATTGAATCAATTCTTTGGTTATAGCGCCTTTTCCCGTCCAACCATCAATAAATTGAAGACAGCCTTGAGGATGTTCTGAAAGAATGTAACGTATCGCCGCCTCATCAAATCCACGACCACGCAAAATAGAAATAGAATAATGTGGTACATCCACCTTATAGTTCATTGATATGTAACGTTTAATTAAAATACCGATTGGCGTACCTGCTCTGGCTAAACTTACAAGTATTAAATTTTCTAACCCTCTACTTTTGACGATACGTTCTGCTACTACCCCAGCAGCGATAGCAATTCTATCCGCGAAAGCATCCAAGGTTTTATAAAATAGCTTCATATATGTTTTAGATGGTTGATATTCCATTGGTAACATTTCAGAGTAATGCGTACCTGCTTGAATAAGCTGTTCCCGTTTTTCATTACCCATCTCTAGAAAAACATTTCCAATATCACGCAATAAAAAAATTACGTCCTCTCGTGCATAGCTACCCATGTTATCTGGCTGTAAAGTCGATGTCATCATACTCCCTCCAACTCATGCATACAAATCACATATACCTTCGCCCCACTAACCGACTGAAGAGCTGCCACCATTCGATCTACTACCTCTTTATTGGATATACGTTCTATTATTAGAAAAAGTTCCGTATATAGTTGACTCTGGACATTATATAAATAATTTTCAACCCCGTTATTTTCGGGACTCTCAAATACAATTTTTTCTGTAATTGTATAATCTACATCGTCTGTACAATAAATAGGACTGCGAGTTGATGATTGGAAATAAACACCTTCCCCTAAATAGGATGCAATTTGCATAGGTACATACATAAACTCACCTGTTCCAATCACCAAAGCTGGTCCATCCGTTCGTAGTTCCTTTAATTGCTTGGCGATGGCTTGTAACATGTTCATTTGTTCAAAATGCTGTTTTGATGTTAGCATAAATCTTCCTGTTGCTTTTAGGTACGGCTGATTGTTTATTTTGCCATTCTCTGCAACAGAATAATAGAAAAGACGATCTATGGAGTCTTTAATGGGCAGTAGAGTGATATCCCTAGTAGCAATAGTCGTTACCTTCGGCTGTACACTTGTTAAACTAGGTACTCCTGTACAATTGAATGTCCCACACATTATGGAGATAAATTTAATAGAAATTTCCCATTGCTCTTCTAATTGCTGAAAGACTATTCGCTGCTGCTCTGATCGCCAATCTAAAATAGATAGGACGACGTACTGTTTAACATCAGGAAACTTCTTTTTTAATGTTTCAATTATGTTGATGACCGTATTCCCAGTCGTAATTTCATCATCTATTAATACGATACGCTTAGCTTGCTGTAAAACATTAGGTTCCTCTGTATAAATTCTATGGCTTGTCGCATGGGAATGTTCTTCCTCGAATGTGACAAATGGTTCAATATGAGGAATAACTTCACGAGTAGTATGGATATACATAGCATTTGATTGAAATGCATTAAATACGGCATGCCCAAGTGCAGTGGCCGTCTCCGCAAATCCAATAAACAATGTCTTATGTGCTAACTCTACGCTTCCTTTCACAGAATTTTGTAGCTCCTCTAAATTTATGCCTTCTTTTAAAGCTTGAACAACAGGCGTAATCGTATTGACTTTTTGATTATTACCTTGCTGGTCGTACATCATAGCTAAAAGAGCTCCTGTTAGTAAAGGGATTTGCGGTCGAACAGCCAAATGCTTGCCAAGCACAGTGCTTATAAATAAAAATTGTCGCTTCTTATTAATACGAGCAGCCATTTGAAATAAATCTGTTAGCGCAAAATCGTGTGGGTTATGGGTGATTTCAATGTCAATTGAATAGTTTGGTAAAATAGTAAGTTTACTCATTTGTTGTTGCATACATATGACCACCTAGTTCTGAATTTAATAATAGGGAGGCGAAATCCACAGTTTCATGATAAACGCCATAGACATGTGCCTGTTTTAAAATACGTTGTGCCCACCGCATATGTGGTTTGATTTCATTCATTTTATTAGCATAATGACTTTTCATCACACCTTTACTACCATCATTATGTTCCACAATACTAAGTGCATCTAAATACTCCTCATATGAAATAGCGTATAGTGCATGCACAACACGGATATGACTTGGATGAATCACCGTTTTACCCACAATTCCATTTTGTTTGTCCATTAAAACTTCCTTTATTAGTCCATCTAAGCAATCGTCTAATAACGCTTTCCTCGTTTCAAGCGCACCCTTCTCACTAAATGGCGTCATGCGTAAGGCTGGTTTTAACACACGCTGATTACTAAAATACTCCCATACTGGCCCAGATATCACAAAGCCATCTTCCTCACGCCCTAAAACATTCACTATATCCGCTATACAATCCCTTATTAAGCTAATGTCATATATGGTCGAGTCCATACGGCGGCGAATTCCATAAATTCCACAAAAATCAGTAGCGCCAATTCGTATATTCAACACCCTTGATTGGTACTGCTGTAAAACCGATTTAATGGCTAATAATGCCTCCATACGAGATTCTTTATAGAGTACCTCCCTACTTTCTAAAATTGGCATCCCGTATAAGGTAAGATTATTCTCTAGAATTGTTTTCTCAAGAAGCTCAAAATATTGTGCCCCTTGTGTTGCTGTAAATTTCGGAAAGACATACCCAGTTAAAACTTCCTGCTTCTCTTTTAAACTAGAAGTTAAATAATTAAATTGTTCAACATGACGCACACGAATAAAAAGTAAGGGAATATCTTGGAGTAGCAATTGTTTTTGGTGATAGAGTTTGTATAATTCGCTAATGTCTTCAAGCAATTTTGCCTCACAATCACCTAATTCTGAATCCCCCACTGCATCCTCTAAATCAATGACAAGTGACGTGAGTTCTTTATATTTTTGTGATTGAATCAAACCTACAATATTAGGCATGGAAGCGGGCATATACAAAGTAGCCCCTAGTGCATAGGATAAAATATCTGGCGTTGCCCATTTCGTAAAAGGCTGCGGCTTCTTATAAAAAATTGTCTCTGCTTCTGTTGCAAAGTGTTGCATCTAATCCACTCCCCTATAATTATGCCTTTTGTAAAAAAAGCACTGTATCAGCCTGTTTATACAGACCAATACAGTGCCTTGTTACACTGCTGTTTTCTAATTCATCCTGTGTACAACAAATGTCAATAAGAACTCAATAAGAACTCAATAAGAACGCAGCAATTAGAATAATGAAAAATGCTTCATGTAATAGATGGAATCCAAAAATATGCGCAAACATATTCCATACAATAGTCGGAATTAGTATATAAGCACTCGTTTCAAGCTCTGACACTCGTTCAATTAAACATAGGAATACAAGAGCAATCGTATGCATCATGAGTATTCCTACATCCCGCCTACTAATAGAACCTATACTTTAAAAACTGTGCATATGTACTTAATATCTCATTAATTACATCCACACAAAAACCTCGTCATATACCTAGTTATTGTAGGCCATATGCGTTGATTAATGCTGCTAAGCCACCTTGATAGCCTGAGCCTATTGCGGCAAACTTCCACTCGCCATTATGACGATACAGCTCACAAAATACTACGGCTGTTTCAATACTGAAATCCTCGCCTAAATCATAACGCAATACCTCTGCTCCTGACTCTTCATTTGTCAAACGAACATAAGCATTTAGGACTTGTCCAAAGTTTTGATGACGTCCCTCTGCATCATAGATAGTGACCGTTACAACAATCTTGTCAATTTGAGGAGATACTTGCTTTAAGTTGACAAGGATTTTTTCATCATCCCCATCCCCTTCCCCTGTGCGGTTATCACCCGCATGAACAACTGATTGGTCTGGACTCGCTAAATTATTGTAAAAGATAAAATCTTGTTCATTACGACACTTGCCCGATGCATCTAGTAAAAATACAGATGCATCAAGGTCAAAATCTTGCCCACCATCAAACTGTTTGACATCCCAGCCTAAGCCAATGCCGATGTTGTTTAAACCAGGGTCTTGCTTCGTTAAATCAATTCTTTGCCCTTTACTTAATTGGATAGCCATTCAAAATCTCCCTTTCCGTCCAAAGATGAAAATTTAGTTTACGTTCAAGCCGTAGTCATTACATAAAGCAGCTAAGCCACCTTGATAGCCAGCACCTACTGCGTTAAATTTCCATTCTCCGTTATGACGATATAATTCACCAACTACAATAGCTGTTTCAATACTGAAGTCCTCACCTAAATCATAGCGAATTAGTTCTTGGTTGGATGCAGCATTTACAATGCGAATGTATGCATTCGATACCATACCGAAGTTTTGATTGCGTGACTCTGCATCATGAATAGTTACAGTGAATGCAAGTCGTTGAACATGGGCAGGAACTTGAGCTAATGCAACTTTCACCACTTCATCGTCACCTTCACCAATACCTGTTAAATTGTCACCTGAATGTTCAACTGATCCGTTACCGCCTGTTGTATTGTTGTAGAAAATAAAGTCATTTTGATCTGCTACTTTTCCTGTATCGGCAAGTAAAAATACAGAGGAATCTAAATCAAAATCATTTCCACCATCATATTTATTTGTATCCCAACCTAAACCAACAATTACATTTGTTAATCCCGGATTTGTTTTCGTTAAATCTACCTTTTGACCTTTTTGTAGTGAAATACCCATGCTTTTTCTTCCTCCTAAATAGTCGTTTTATTTTATTGATATCTTCGAACAACGTCGCCAAGTTTGAGATCGTTCGTTCCTGAACCAACTGCTGCGAATTTCCATTCAGTTTGATGGCGGTAAATTTCACCACAGATTAACGTCGTTAAATTCGAATAATCATCACTTAAATTATAGCGAATTAGTTCGCTTCCTGTCCTGTCATCATACACACGGATATATGCATTTCGAATCATACCAAAGTGTTGGTTTCTGCCTGCCGCATCATAGATGTTTACGACAAACACTAGCTTATTAAATTGTGTCGGAACAGACGATAGCTCAATTGTGATTACTTCATCATCCCCATCGCCATCTCCCGTTAAGTTATCACCTGAATGTCGAACAGAGCCACAGTTACTTGTTAATTTGCCAAAGTAAATGACATCGTCCCCAGCTAAAACTTTATCGTCTTGCAGCATTAATACAGAGGCGTCACAGTCAACGCTTCTACCACTGCCACTATTTCTACTAGAAAATAAACCGCCAAGGAAGCCACCACTTTTTTCTTGGCCGACAGGGTCCCATCCTAAACCTACTTTAATCTTGTTTAATCCTGCGTTCCCTTTTGTTAAATCAACACGTTGTCCCTTTTGTAAATTAATTGCCAATTTGATCACCCTCCTAAAATATGTATTCTAATTAAAAGATTATATGTAAAGTCATCATCTACCCAGTAAGATGGCCTTTATTAACCATACTTTCAGTCTAAAATAACGTGACAAAAAATTCAATAAATGGCTCCGAAAGGTTCTCTTTTTTTATTTATTGTTATAGGAATATTTCTATAAAGGACGCTTCACCTGTAAAAGAGTTCCTTTTCGAAAGAGCCGAAAAAAACCTTCTAACTTGTAGAAGGCTCATGAATCTAATTACTAATTTTTCATTTTCGGATCTAGTGCATCACGTAAACCATCACCCATTAAGTTAAAGCCAAGAACCGTTAACATAATCGCTAACCCTGGAAAAATCATTGTCCATGGTGCGTTTAATAAAAACTTCCTAGCATCCGCAAGCATTTTTCCCCATTCAGGTGCTGGTGCTTGCGCGCCTAGACCAAGGAAACCTAATGCCGCCGCTTCAATAATGGCAGTTGCAATAGCTAGCGTCCCCTGTACAATAATCGGAGTGATAGAATTTGGCAAAATGTGAGAAAACAGAATTCGTGAATCACGCATGCCAATAGCCTTTGCCGCTACAATATATTCTTCTTCTTTAACACTTAATACTTTAGAGCGGATTAAGCGCCCAAAGTTCGGTATGTTAATAATAGCAATGGCAATTAATGCATTTTGTAAAGATGGACCTAGCACTGATACGACCGCAATCGCCAGCAGCATACTAGGGAAAGCTAGCATAATATCAAAAATACGTGAAATAATCGTATCAATCCATTTCCCATAATAGCCTGCGATAATGCCAAGTAAACTACCAATTATAACGGATAAAATAACGGAAAAAAAGCCTACCCATAGTGAAATCCTTGCACCATGTATGATTCTCGAAAAGATATCCCGTCCAAAATCATCCGTTCCAAACCAATGATCAGCGGATGGTGCCAGTAAACGCTTCGTTAAATCTTGTTCATTGATGCCCTGTGGTGCAATGAAAGGACCAATGACAGCCAGTAAAACGAAGAATATAACGATTCCTGCTCCTACGAGTGAAACTTTGCTCTTTTTAAAGCTACGCCAGCCTTCGAGCCATGGACCTACTGCCCTTTCTCGCACTGGTGCTGCTTCTTTTTTTATATCGATTGCTCCAGTCATCATTGCAACTCCCTTCTACTTGTATTTAATACGCGGATCGACAACTGTATACAGTAAATCCACGATTAAGTTAATCATGATGAAAATAAATGCAACGATTAAAATTCCTGATTGAATCACAGGATAATCCCTGAAGCCAATCGCATCATAAATATAGCGACCAATTCCTGGCCAACTAAAAATAGTCTCTGTTAAAATGGCCCCACCAAGCAGTAATCCTGTTTGTAAACCAATTACTGTTAACACAGGAATAACGGCATTCTTTAAAGCATGCTTATAAACCACAATAAACATTTTTTGGCCTTTTGCTCTTGCAGTGCGAACATAATCTGAGCGCATAACCTCTAGCATAGAAGATCTTGTAATTCTTGCAATGATAGCCATCGGAATAGTTGCCAGTGCGACACCTGGTAATATGAGTCGCTTTAAGACTTCGACGAATTGATCGAAGCGACCTTGAATGAGCGTATCCAATAAATAAAAATGGGTTATGGCGGTTATAGGATTTCGGACATCTTCTCGGCCAGAGGTAGGCAACCAACCAAGCTTACTACTAAATGTCCATTGCTCCATCAACCCAAGCCAGAACACCGGTACAGAAACACCGATTAATGCAACAATCATCGCTGTATAATCAAACCAAGAATTTTGAAACCAAGCAGAAATAATACCAGCATTCACACCGATAACTATCGCAATAATCATCGCAAAAAAGGCGAGCTCAGCTGTTGCAGCTAAGTATGGAAAAATTTCATCTGATACAGGTAATTTTGTACGTAAGGAAACCCCTAAATCTCCCTGAAAAATGCCTGCCAAATAACTAAAATATTGTGTATACCAGGGTTTGTCTAATCCTAAACTTGCGTTTAATGCCTCGACTGCCTCTTTTGTCGCCTGTTGTCCCAAAATAACTTGAGCGGGATTACCAGGTATTGCTCGTATTAACATAAAGACAATAAAAGTCATTCCAAGCAAAACTGGGATTAGTTGAAATAAACGTCTCCCCATATAGTGAAGCATGTTCATCACCTCTCTATGATTTTCATAATCTACTTTGAAGTCTTTATATACTGTTGAAAGGTTGAGCCTTCACCAAACGGTTTTGAATGTTTAGATGAGTGATCTTTCATACAGGAGAAAATGATATGGTTTTCTTATACTAGAAAAGAATCTGCTAGAATTCCACGGCTTACCCGCAGAAAAGCAAGCAGATTCACTAATTCTTTTATTCAACTCATAAAATGACTATTGAATATCTACCGCACCTAAACGGTCAGAGCCAGTAGGATGCGCAATATAATTTGTAACTTTCTTGTTAGCAGCTAAAATTGGAGTAGAGTGAGCAAGCGGAACCCATGGTGCATCCTCAGAAATAATGACTTGAGCTTGCTTATAAAGCTCATTACGCTTGTCCTCATCGACTTCAGTTTGAGCGGCTGTTAACAACTTGTGTAATTCTTGATTATCATAGAATGTATAGTTGTTCGAGCCTATATTATCTCCATCTAATAAAGTATATAAGAAGTTATCCGCATCCCCATTATCACCTGTCCAGCCAAGTAAGAATGCATCCGCCTCACCATTTTGTGCTTTCTCTAGATAAGTAGCCCATTCAAATGACACAATTTTAGATTTAATGCCTACATCCTCTAGGTTCTTTTGAATCGCTTCTGCCACTTTTTGACCGTCAGGCATGTATGGACGTGGTACTGGCATTGCCCAAAGCTCAATTTCCTTGCCATCGTAACCTGCTTCAGCAAGTAATGCTTTCGCCTTTTCCGGATCATACGTATAGCCTGCAACTTCATCATTATAGCCAGAAATTACTGGTGGCATTGGGTTTTTCGCTGGCTTTGCTAGCCCTTCATAAAATGCATCCACTAATGCTTGCTTATCAATTGCATAGTTAACTGCCTGACGCACTTTTACATTATCAAATGGAGGGCGTGTCACTGTTAACCCTAGATAGCCAACGTTCATAGATGGACGCTCAATTAATTGTAAATTAGCATCCCCCTCAATTGTTCCTTTATCGGATGGACTAATGCCATCAGCTACATCAATATTGCCTGCTAATAAATCATTTAAGCGTGCAGAGTTCTCTGGAATAGAACGATAAATTACTTTATCTAATTTAGGATAGCCATCAATATAGTAATCAGGATTTTTCTCAATTGTGATTGAATCATTACGTACCCAGCTGACAAATTTGAAAGGGCCAGTACCTACAGGATTTGCTGACAATCCCTCTTCATCTGCTTCAAATGCAGTGGGTGAAGCAATCGCAAATGGAGACATTGCTAAGTTTTTCAGGAACGGTGCTTGTGGTTGGCTTAGCTTAAAGACAACTGTATAGTCACCCTCTGCATTTACTGACTCAATTACTTGTTTGTCACCAACGAGAAATTGCGAACTAAAATAAGGGTGTTTATCAGCACCTGATTTCCAACGTTCAATATTCTTAACAACTGCCTCAGCATTGAAATCTGTGCCATCATGGAATTTCACACCTTCTTGTAGCTGGAAAGTATACGTTAAACCATCCTCTGATGCCTCCCATGATTTTGCTAAACCTGGCTGAATCGTTACATCTTGTTCACCAAAATTCACCAATGTTTCATAAATATTAGCTGTAACCGTAAAGGATTCACCGTCTGTTACAACAGCAGGGTCTAGTGCTACAGAATCTCCTCCACGACCATACACTAAAATTTTCGGTTCTCCACTGCTAGCTGTATCGCCACCAGTTGAAGTATCTTTACTACCCGTATCCTTTGTATCAGAGCCGCCACAAGCTGCTAAGATCGTCGAGAGAATAAGGAGCAGCATTACTCCTAAAGTCCAAAGCTTCTTTTTCTTCATTCAATTTCCCCCTATGTGGTTTTTATATCATTTAATGTTGAAGTGCCTCATATAGATGACACGCAACATAATGACCTGTTTTCACTTCTTGCATGCTAGGTACTACCTGTGAGCATTGTTCCATTTTAAAAGGACATCTCGTATGGAATGTACAGCCACTTGGCGGATTGGATGCACTCGGAATATCCCCAGTAATAATGATTTGTTCACGTTCAAACGTTGGATCTGGCACTGGGACCGAAGATAAGAGTGCCTGTGTATATGGATGAAGCGGTTCAGCATATAAGCCTTCACTCGCAGTCAACTCTACTAATTTGCCTAAATACATGACGCCAACACGATTGCTAATATGGCGCACAACCCCTAAATCATGAGAAATAAATATATAGGTTAGCTTTAAATCCTTTTGCAGCTTTTGCAATAGATTTAACACTTGTGCCTGTATAGACACATCCAATGCCGATACTGGTTCATCCGCAATGATCAAACGAGGATTGGTCATTAAAGCACGTGCGATACCGATTCGTTGCCTTTGACCACCACTAAACTGATGTGGGTAACGTTTGACATGATATTCATTCAATCCAACAATCTCAAGCAGCTCCAATACCTTTTGCTTCCGCTCCTTGGCACTACCTATTCCGTGAACGATAAGAGGCTCTTCTAAAATTTTGCCAATGTTATGTCTTGGATTTAGAGAGGCATACGGGTCCTGAAAAATCATTTGAATATCTCTACGTGCCTTCCTCATTTCATTATTGGATAATTCAGAAATCATTTTACCTGCGAATTCAATGTTTCCTTCAGTAGGCTCTAGTAATCGCATGAGTAAACGACCTGTTGTTGATTTACCACAGCCCGACTCACCAACAATCCCCAATGTTTCACCTTCAAAAACCTCAAATGAAACATCATCCACTGCTTTTACATCCCCGGTTTGTGTATTTAGAACCCCTTTGCGTATGGGGAAATATTTCTTTAAGCCATCAACCTTTAATAACACTTTCGACACGTTGCTCCACCTCCTGCTTCTCTAGTAAAAAACATCTCGATTTATGCTGCTCTGCTGCCTCAAATAAAGGTGGTGTTTCCTGTAAACAACGTTCCATTGCGTATTCACAGCGTGCCGCAAAACGACACCCTACTTGAATACTCCCTGGTTTTGGTACACTTCCAGGGATTGAATATAAATTCTCCTTTTTAAATCGCATATCAGGCACTGATTGAATAAGACCTTGTGTATAAGGATGCTTCGGATTAGCGAATATTTCTTGAATCGGTGCCTCCTCTACAACTTGTCCAGCATACATGACAATCACACGCTCACAGGTTTCTGCTACAACGCCTAAATCATGTGTAATTAATAGTACTGCTGTATTCAATCGTTTATTTAAATCTTTCATAAGTTGTAAAATTTGAGCTTGAATCGTAACGTCTAAAGCAGTTGTCGGTTCGTCCGCAATTAAAACCTGTGGATCACAGACAAGTGCCATTGCAATCATGACCCGTTGACGCATCCCTCCCGATAGCTGATGCGGGTAATCCTTTAGTAATTCTTCAGCACGTGGTAAACCTACAAGTTTCACAATTTCAACTGCTCTGGCAAACGCTTTCTTTCTCGACCATTTTGGATTATGTATTAAAATGGCCTCCTTTAATTGATCACCAATTGTAAACAAGGGATTTAGTGAAGTCATAGGCTCCTGAAAAATCATAGCTATGTCTTTTCCACGAATTTTCTGCATTTGTTTTTCTGTATAATTCACTAGATTTTTACCATCTAGCAATATTTCACCACCGGTTATTTTGCCAGGGGGTGATGGAATTAATCCCATGATGGACAGTGACGTAACACTTTTACCACTTCCCGATTCACCGACAATCCCTAATATTTCTCCTTCTTGGACAGAAAAATCGATATCATCTACAGCAGGAATTTGTCCATTATCTGTGAAAAAGGTTGTTTTTAAACCTTTTATTTCTAGTAGCTTTTTCCTCATGCGCAACGTCCCACCCTACCTATATTTTACTTAATTATATAAATTATATTAACAGAATACTATAACTTTTGTTAAATTCCCTATTTTCAGATAATTCTAACTAAAAAACATCACTCTTTCAATCATTAATATTCTGCAAATTACATAGAATTTCTACAATAATCGTCTTTAATAATAATTAAATCTTATAAAGAGATAATTTTTTACATTTATCAAAAAAAAATAGCCTTCCATTTAAAAATAAATGAAAGACTTTTTTTAAAAATTTCACATTTGTTGATTTTCGTATAATTTCATTATTACTCCAAATGTTGCACTTGGAATAAATCATAATATGTCCCTTGTTCCATCATTAATTGCTCATGAGTACCGCTTTCGATTAATTGACCATGGTCTATAACAAAAATCTTGTCAGCATGTGTGATAGTCGAAAGACGATGAGCAATAATTATGGTTGTTCGTTCATGAGCCAGCTCCTCTAATGACTCCTGAATCAATGCTTCACTCTCTAAATCCAGCGCTGAAGTTGCTTCGTCAAGGATTAAAATCGGAGGATTTTTTAAAAATACTCGAGCAATGGCAACTCGTTGTTTTTGCCCACCTGATAGTTTTACTCCACGTTCACCTACTTTAGTGTCATATCCATTTGGCAGAGTCATAATAAAATCATGAGCATTTGCTGCTTTGGCAGCCTCAATCACTTGCTCATCTGTCGCATCAGGTTTTCCCATTAAAATATTTTCTTTAACAGAGTCACTGAAGAGTATATTATCTTGTAGGACAATTCCAATTTGAGAACGTAGTGAGTGCAATGTGACATCTCTTACATCCTGTCCATCAATTGTTACGAAACCATCCGTTGCATCATAAAACCGAGGTATTAAGCTAATAATTGTGGATTTACCACCACCACTCATGCCGACGAAGGCGACAGTCTCACCAGGATTAATAGTAAAATTAATATTTTTTAAAATAGATACCCCATCTTTTTCATATTGGAAAGAAACATTATCAAAACGAACTTCTCCTGTCGCGGCTGGTAATTCTCGCGCACCCACTTTATTTTTCACTTCATACGGTTCATCCATTAAATCAAACATTCGATCCATTGATGCAATGGATTGTGTCAACGTTGTTGAAGAACTAACAAGGCGGCGAAGTGGGCCATACAATCGTTCAATATACGCGATAAAGGCAACCATTGTTCCAACAGATAATGTACCATTTATGACTTGATAACCTGCATAAGCAATAACAAGTAAAGGCGCTACATCTGTAATGGTATTTACCACAGCAAAGGATTTAGCATTCCACTTTGTTTGATCAAGGGCCTTCTCTAAAAATTCACCATTTGCTTGATCAAATAGTGTTTGTTCATGTTTTTCTAATGTAAAGCTTTTAACAATACTCATACCAGCTACTCGTTCATGTAAATAGCTTTGCACACCTGCAAGTGCTTGTGAACGTTTACGTGTCAAATCTCTCAGTTTTCCAAAAAAGTACTTCACACTCAATGCATAAAATGGGAACGCTAATAAGGCCACTAATGTTAGCTTAATATCCATTGTTAGCATAATAATGACTGCAATGACAATGGTTGCAAGGTCTAGCCACACATTCATTAAACCCGTCATTACAAAGTTCTTCGTTTGCTCAACATCGTTGATGACCCTTGAAATAACATCACCGGCACGTGTATTGGCATAATATTTTAAGCTTAATCGTTGTAAATGTGCGTAGATTTCTTTCCGAATATCAAACAGCACCTTATTACTAACATGTTGTGCAAAATATTGACGGTAGTATTCGATGGGTGGACGAATAATAAAGAACACAATAATCGTTCCTCCCAGCCAATATAATAGCTCTTTTGTTTTTTCTCCATCTGTTAAGTCGTCCGCAGCAATAATATCATCCAACACAATTTTAATGAGTAATGGAATAAATAAAGGAATAGCAAATTTAACTATACCGATAACAATCGTTAAAACGATCTCCCAAGAATAAGGTTTTACAAAGCGCATATACCGCTTGATGCTTCCCAAATTTTCATCACATCCTTACAAAAAGAAACAGGCATCCAATGATGAATGCCCTATGTATTATAGCAATATTTTGACTAAAATACAGTTATGATGACTTTACCGCTAACTATTTTGCATATGCCTTTCCTAGAAATGGCTACAAGAGGCAATATAAAACACCTATTAGTTAACTAATAGGTGTCACTAACAATCATCTGACTGCATATCTAGCTGGAACTTATAACGATTTGTCCAGACGTCGATGAAATCGGGTGCAAAAGGTCCTCTTTTTTGTTGAATCCAGCTTATTAGCTTATCGACATTGCGCTTTAAAATTTTATCAATCACATCAGGATAAGACATTTCCTTACGATGAAGCTCATATTCATCCTCATCTAAGAGCGTATAAGACATGTCAGGAAAAACTTTAATGTCTAGATCATAGTCGATATATTTAATGGCATTATTATCGAACACAAATGGTGAGCTTAGATTGCAATAATAATACACACCGTCTTCACGTAGCATACAGATGATGTTAAACCAGTGTTCCGCATGGAAATAGCAAATAGAAGGCTCTCTCGTTAGCCATGTACGACCATCGGATTCTGTCACAAGTGTCCGTTCATTCGCACCAATCACAATATTTTTCGTTCCTTTTAAAACCATCGTTTCTTGCCAAACACGGTGGATGCGGCCATTGTGCTTATAGCTATGTATTTGTATCGTTTCTCCTTCTACCGGTAATGCCATTTTGAAGCCCACCTTTTCGTCTATGCTACCTTTATCTAGCAGTCTCTAGTATATTATAGCAATGTGTACGCGAAAGGTGTAGTTAGAAAACCACAAATTTCACTACGCTATTTTGAATTTGTATAAAATTTCGTTAACTTTAAGCGAAATTTATTAAAAGCCCTGCAATATTGGAATTTATTGGTTTACCAAAAGAATATAGAAAGGAGCTGTCTTTTTCATCTTTTCGGATTTTTAGACAGCCCCTTAGAGGTAAATGCAATTATGCAATTACAAAGTGTTACTCACCTAAATCTTGGTTAGTTTTAGAGAAACGACCTGAAGCTGGAGCTTTCTTTTGCTCTGCTTTCGCATTTTGCTTTTGCACTTCATTTACGTCCGTTTCATAACCAAATTCTTCACTTTGACGTTGCATGTTTTTATTCGGTTGGAAATTTTGGTTGTTTTGCTTTTTCATTATTCATTCACCTCCACGCTAATTATTGTGTACCGAGGTGAAGAAATTTATGCTCATTAAATAATTGTTTTAAGCAGGATTTATTTTCCTATTTATTATTTTTTACCTCTTCCCATATTTTTAACATAGGAACAGGCATCGGCAATTGTTCTATTTGTTCTTGAGTGAACCAATCGCCCGTTGAAGAGGATTTACACTTCATATAATAGCTATTTATATGCCATGTTAAATGTGAAAACACGTGCTTAAATGAAAGCAGTTCATGCCTAGCTTGTACATTAATGGAACATTCCTTTAAGAAGCTTTCCTCTGTTATCTGACTAGTAGTATCAATCATTGGGAATTGCCATAGTTTAGCTAATAATCCTTCTTCGGGCCGTTGCTCCATTAAAAAACGTCCTTGTTCATCTTGACAGACTAAAATATTGTAACTCAAATGCTTCATCTTCATTTTTTTCGATTTAACTGGCAGTTTTTCCGGTTCACCCTCATTAAACGCTGTACAATATTCTCGCACAGGGCACAATAAACATTTCGGTGACGTAGGCGTACAAATAAGTGCCCCTAGCTCCATTAAGCCTTGGTTAAAGGAAGATGCATTAGTAGGATCAATAAGCTCCTCAACTGCCGCTTCAAAAATCTTTTTAGTTTTGGGTACGGCTATGTCCTCATTTATATTAAGCACTCTGCTTAATACTCGCATAACATTGCCATCTACTGCATGTTCGGGCTTGTTATAGGCAATACTTAAAATAGCACCAGCGGTATAAGGTCCTACACCTTTTAATTTTGATATTTCATGGCGATTATCAGGGACCACGCCTCCATAATTTTCTAAAACCTCACGTGCACCTGCCTGTAAATTGCGCACTCGAGAATAATAGCCAAGTCCTTCCCAATGCTTTAATAAATAATCTTGTGGAGCTTCTGCAAGCAAATCTAATGTTGGAAAACTTTCCATAAAACGATTGTAATAAGGAATAACTGTGTCGACACGTGTCTGCTGTAGCATCACTTCAGAAACCCAAATTTTATATGGATCTGTAGTATGTCTCCACGGTAAGTCGCGTTTCTCAGCGTTAAACCATTCGACTAAAGAATGTCGAAATTCTGTTACATATGGGTAATTCACAGTGACCTCCAATATTTTTACGATTTAATTTATGTTGAAAAGGGTATACAATTAATAAAGAATGAACATTCGTCCATAACTGACAAAATTCGTCATTATCGAATGTCACCATACAAAAATTGAATACAGTTAATTTATAATTGAAATAAAGATGTATGCAAATTGTACTCGATTTTACTGCATACTAGGAGTGGATATTTTTGGATTCAGGTACACATTTCGTTATGGGTATTGCCCTTGGCGGTCTCGCATTAGCCGACCCTATAGTAGCAAATCACTCAATGACCTTTACTGCTGTCATGGCAGGTACGATAATTGGCTCACAAGCTCCAGATGTTGATACTGTGTTAAAACTACGCAATAATGCCATTTATATTAGACATCATCGCGGAATTACACATTCTCTACCGGCAGTAGCTATATGGCCAATCTTAATAACAGCAGTTATATCCCTTATTTTGCAAGACGTAAATGTGTTTCATTTATGGCTTTGGACATTTTTAGCTGTTGCTCTTCACGTCTTTGTAGATATTTTTAATGCATACGGTACCCAAGCAATACGGCCTTTTTCCAGAAAATGGGTTGCATTAGGTGTCATCAATACATTTGATCCGATTATTTTTTCCTTACACTGTTTAGGTATTGTATTATGGGCTTTCGGAGCCAACCCTGTTTGGACATTTAGCATCATGTATATCATCATCGTGATTTATTATCTGTTACGATTTGCTGTTCAAAAAGCAGTAAAAAATGCTGTCCACAGTACGATACAAGATGAAGAATATGTTATCGTAGCACCCACTATGCGCTTCTTCCATTGGCGTATTGCTGCCAAGTCTAAAACACATTATTATGTTGGCCGTGCTTATGGAAGGACTGTTAATATTTATGATAAATTTGAGATTAAGCCTTTACCTAATACTGCCCTCATTCATGCAGCAATGAAAGACCCCAACTTAGCTGCCTTCGTGTCATTCTCCCCGATGTACCGATGGGAGATTTCTGAGCTTGAAAATGGCTTATTAGAGGTACGTTTAATCGACTTGCGTTATCGTAGTGACAATCGCTATCCCTTTGTGGCAGTAGCACATTTAAATGACGATAATGAAATCGTCACATCCTACACGGGTTGGATTTTTACAGAAGATAAGCTTCAGAAAAAACTACAAATTGGCGCAAGTAATTAAGCAGTAAACCCTGACCAATAATGGTCAGGGTTTTATTATTGTATCATATCATCACTAGCATCTAGGAGATGGGCATATTTAGGATTGCGCCCTGCAAAAGCATGAAGTTTATCACCATAGCTTGTAATTAATTGGCGAACAAGATTTTCTGTATAATCTGGCCCACGATAATCATGCCCTGCTTTAGCTGAAGTTGATTCAAAATCACTCCATAATAATTCAACCCAGACACGGGCACGTCCAACTGACATTTGTGGATTTTTCGCAAGCAATTCTGCTGTCAATTTTTCAATTTTTTCCTCCATTTATTTACCCACCTTTACAGGAGACAGCATGGATACAGGTAGTGCCTCTTGGTATTTGTCACCACCTAAACGATGTCCCCATGCAAATCGTCCCTTCAAATAATCAACTTGGAAAAATTCATTATCTGAACGATCAATACGATACATTTCACCCGGAACAATTGTATTCAAATCTACTAAATAAGCTGCTGCCATTAATGCTTTACGTTCATAAACAGCAAATTCATTAATGATGCCAAGCTGTTCTGCCTTTCTTGCCTTCTCTTTTAAAAATGCAATTTCCTCACGCAGTTCATGCTCAGACATAGCAGCATAATTCTTTTCGTTCATTCCTCATTCTCCTTCTCTTCTATAAAACGGTCTATTACTTCTATAGGAAAACCCTTTTGGTAAAGCGTCTGCTTCACCTTCATTTTTAGCTCATAACCAGTATACTTCGATACGTACTTTTTCCAAACTTTTTCGCCCTGTGCATCGAGTAATGGCTGCCAGTTGTCTTCATCTTGCTCAAGTTCTATTTGATTAAGAACCTCTTCCACAATAGGAAATGCATAGCCTTTTCTTAACAGATAATCTTGAATTTTAGCCTTTACTTGTGCTGGCGTCTTTCTTTTCTCTGAACGTATAATTTTTTCCGCCAACTGTAAGGCCAATTTTATTTGTTCTTCAAAACTATAAGTGGCAAGTACCTCATCTTGTAGGTCTTTATCAATTCCTTTTTTCATGAGATCTTGTCTAATAGCTCTCGGTCCCTTTTTCATTGTAGCCTTTTTTGTATCAAGTAAAGCTTTGGAATAATTTTCATCGTTTATAAAGCCATACGATTTTAATTTCTGGATTGCTTCTAAAACTACTGCTTCTCCAAATTCTAAGGTAAGAAGTTTTTTCTTAACCTCGTGCTCACTTCGCATTTGATAAGAAAGAAAGTTTAATCCTTTATTAAACGCCTTGCGTATCTCATCCTCATAGGCAATTTCCTGAATTTCAAATTCATCGAGAACTTTCCCCTTTGTTAAAGAAAATTGAAGAAGAATAGCCTCGTCAACAGGAAATGCATATTCTTCATTTAAGTAGATATTATAACGCTCAGGATTGTTTTTTTGACGTGCAATTTTCGTAATCATACGCATAGCCAACACCTCACCTGTCCATTATAACATTTCTTTTTACGGTATCCGTTATTCGATACTTATCACCTTCTTCTAGGGATTCACTTAAGGTGCTTGCATTGGTGTTAAATGATAAAATTACTAGTAAAGTATATTTTTGAAAAAGGGGTGCTTCTTATGAAAATCGTGATTGCGGGTGGAACTGGTTTTGTGGGAAAAGCTTTTATCAAGCTAGCTCAGGAAAATGGTCACAGTATATTTGTTTTAACTCGAAGTCCTTCCTCCGAAAAAAATGGTATTCAATATGTACAATGGTTGCAGGATGAATCCCTACCAATAGAGGCATTAGAAGGAGCAGATGCCTTTGTGAATTTAGCAGGAGTTTCTTTAAATAATGGTCGGTGGACGAAAAAACAAAAGAAGGATATTTATTGGAGTCGGATGCATGCGACACTTGAAATAGTGCGCATAATAGAAAAGCTCAGGAAAAAACCGAAAGTACTTGTTAATGCAAGTGCCGTGGGTTTTTACCCCCATTCTACAGAGGTTATTTATGATGAGAATTTTTCTGATGCAGCGACCAATTTTTTAGGCTCGACCGTTGATGATTGGGAACGACATGCAAAACGAGCAGAACATTTGGGAATCCGTGTGGCCCTTGCACGCTTTGGTGTCATTTTAGGTAGAAAGAGCGGTGCCTTACCACCCATGCTATTGCCATATCAAATGCATATTGGCGGAACAATCGGTTCTGGTAAGCAATGGCTTTCGTGGGTACATATTGAAGATGTAGCACGTGCTTTATATTTTGCAATCCTTCATGAAGAAATTCATGGTCCATTCAATGTAACTGCACCTCATGCCACACGCATGAAAGAATTTGGACAAACAATCGCTATGGTCATGAATCGACGACATTGGATGCCTGTCCCTAGCTTTGCCATCCGCTTTGCCCTTGGAGAACAGAGCACTCTTGTTTTAGAGGGTCAACATGTCCAACCAGCTTTGTTAGAAAAGCATCATTTTACATTTAAATTTCCCCATTTAACAGAAGCACTTGAAGACTTATTAATTGCTCAGAATTAGTGGATAATTTATAGCTATTTTACGCATCCTATTGAAAAAGAAAGGATGCGTTTTTTATGTGGAAACAGCATATTGTTGGTGCGGTAATCGCTACTTTTATTATTGCCGCAGGTATTAGCATTAATCCATATTTTGCTGCAGGTTCTGATGAACATCATTGGGGCTTTAAGCGTGCTAAAAATGGTGAACAGGCAGAGGCTGGTGCGCAGCTTGATCAACTACTTGATAAATATGGGGCTATTTATAAAGGGAAGGCAGATAAAAAAATTGCCTACCTAACATTTGATAATGGCTATGAGAACGGCTTTACCGAAAGTATTTTGGATACATTGAAAAAAGAAGATGTACCTGCAACTTTCTTTTTAACTGGCCATTATTTAGACAGCGCGAGCGACCTAGTAAAACGTATGGTGAAGGATGGTCATACTATTGGCAACCATTCATATGGGCACCCTAATATGGCTCGACTTACTCCAGAGGGCATGCGTGCAGAATGGCGAAAATTTGATGGGAAATTACGTGAAATGACTGGCATCGATCGTACAACCTATGCACGTCCGCCAGAAGGAACCTTTAATGCAAAACTGCTAGAAGTAGGTAATGCGGAAGGGTATCGACATATATTTTGGTCTGTTGCCTTTAAGGATTGGATGAAAGATGAGCGACGTGGTGCTGATTATGCCTATAATGCGCTCATGGAGCAATTGCATCCAGGCGCCGTTATTTTAATGCATACGGTTGCACAAGACAATGCTGAAGCTTTGCCAATGTTTATTGCAGAGGCCAAAAAGCAAGGCTATACCTTCTTATCACTTGACGATTTAGTATTAGAATATGAAGATTTTCCTGTTGCTTTGCAATCGTCTGCTCCTTCGTTATAATGGGGAGATGACATTATAAAGCAGGGACGTGGAACGTTTGACGCAGCAAACAACAATGACCGTGGGGCAAAAATTCCCACTCATAATAAAAAGACTTGGCATTAATGGAGAAGGTGTGGGTTTTTATAAAAGAAATGTAATATTTGTAAAAGGAGCTATTCCTGGTGAAGAAATTACCGCTCAGGTTACGAAAACTCAACGTAATTTTGCTGAAGCTGAGATTTTATCCATTCATAAAGCCTCTAAGCACCGCCAGGAAGCACCTTGTCCAGTCTACAATGAATGTGGTGGCTGTCAACTTCAACATATGACATATGAAAAACAGCTATTGGAAAAACGTGATATTGTCATCCAAGCTTTAGAGCGTTATGCGAAACCTCTAGCTGAAACAGTGGAAGTACGAAAAACACTTGGAATGGATAATCCTTGGCATTATCGTAATAAAAGTCAATTCCAAGTACGTAAAGAGGGCAAGCGAGTATATGCAGGCTTATTTGCTGAAGGCAGCAATAAGCTACTAAATATTAACGACTGCCTTGTACAACACCCTGTTACATCTAAAATTACTGTCGCAACACGTAAGATTTTACAAAAATTAAATATCACGATTTATGATGGACGTACACTAGATGGCTTAGTGCGTACGATTGTAGTACGTACAGGGATACGTACAGGTGAAACACAAGTTGTACTTGTAACTACCCGTAAAGAAATTCCCCATCTTGCTGAATTGATTACACGTATAAAAAAAATTGATCCTAGCATTGTTTCCATTGCACAAAATATTAATCGTGAGAAAACCTCTTTAATTTTTGGTGATGAAACAATAGTTCTTGATGGTAAAGAAACAATACATGAAGAGCTTGGCGAATTGGCCTTTGACTTATCGGCTCGTGCTTTCTTCCAGCTTAATCCAACTCAAACAGTTCATCTCTATGATGAAATAAAAAAGGCAGCTGCTTTAACAGGAAAAGAATCAGTAGTTGATGCATATTGTGGAGTTGGTACCGTGGGACTTTGGCTAGCAGATCAAGCAGCAGAAGTTCGCGGGATGGATGTCATTCCTGAAAGCATTCAAGATGCTCGCAAAAATGCGCGCAACCATGGCTTCAAGCATACTAAATATGCTGTAGGTACGGCCGAAAGTGTCCTATCAAAATGGCGCAAAGAAGGCTTTACACCAGATGTTATAACAGTAGACCCACCGCGTACAGGTCTTGCATCAGAGTTTATTCAAACCGTGCTTAAGCTTAGACCTAAGCGTTTTGTTTATACATCATGTAATCCATCTACATTAGCGAAGGATTTACAGCAATTATCGAAGCATTATCATGTCGAGTATATTCAACCTGTCGATATGTTTTCACAGACGGCACAGGTAGAATGTGTAGCAAAGCTGGTATTGAAAAATAAATAAAAATAAAAGGCGTCTCAAAAAAATTTGAGACGTCCTTTTTTGTTATGCACAGCACGAGCTGCCTGGTGGATGACGGACGGTCCAGAAAAGTCAATACCTCAACCATTACCCCAGGATTTAGAAGATTTTTAAATGCTAAGAGTTGAACTTTTATAGAAAGATTTTTGACACGTAAACTTTGTACTTTTACCTTTAACCTTTAAGCCTTTAGGTTATTTTCGTTGTAAGTTTCATTTGAGTAAGGCATGTTTTATGTTTAAACTCGCACACATGCCTTAAAGCGCGAGCGACTCTTCGTTTTCCGTTTTCGCAAGGCCATGCATATCCTTTTATGCCTGCACTTCAATAAATGTTGTGGCATTCGATTCAGATAAGACTGCATCGACCTCTGATTCGAACTCTTCAATCCGACTACTTAATGTCTCTATTCTCTGTCTAACATTTAGTGGATCAATGATTTCAAACTCATTCCTTTTCATAAATGTTTCCTTATGTAATTTCACTTCTTCCGGAGATTGTTTATCTTTATTGCCTAATATATTAATTAAATAGGTTTCCAGTTTGGCCGGTAATGCATCATTTTCTTTGGCAACTGTATGGATAGCAGAACGGTATTGATGTTGCATGACTTCTAGCAAGTTCTTTTCATATTGAATCGATTGTTTACGCTCAATGGCCTCCGCGACAGTCATCTCTTCCTTGCCAACGATTACCTTTGTGCTGGCATTCGATTGTACAACTAACGCTTTTATTTTATTTCTATAGCTAATTAAGCCCATTACTTTATCATAGGATGCTTGCATTTGTTTTTCGTATTCAACTATTTCTATTCCATTTATTTTCTGATTACTTTTACGATTGGCTACTACAGAGCTAACCTCATTGGTTGCCCCTTCTATACGTTGTTGTAGCATTTTCAATTCTGTTAAGGCGCGATGAATAGATAGTTTTTTCATTTCGGTCATGATAAAACCTCCTTCTTAAGCAAGTATTCTTTCATTATATTTAAAAATTTTAGCAATGTCCAAAATATACCTTTTTATTTTTATTGATTTCATAATAATTTGTCTGTATAATTCTTTTTTAGGTGCCAAACCTATGTAACTTGGACGGAACATCCTTGTTACGCAAAAAACGCCATAACAGCACGGATTTGCTGGGCGTTTTTTTGTTTTTGAGCGGGAGATGAGCCCCGCTCTTTTTATTTTGCCATCAATGTCTGTTTGTTCTTAAGACGTCCAAATATGAGTAATATGAAAGCCACAATTAGGAGCAGTATAGCTACAAGTAAAAGGAAGCTATAATTTTTAACATATTCTAAATAAACTCCACCTAAGAACGGTCCGGTTAAACTACCTATACTTAGGGCAATTCCGCAGAGTAAATTCCCAGTGGGCAGTAGCTCCTTTGGCGTTAAATCTGCCATAAAAGTAATCCCCAAAGAAAACATCGAGCCAACTAGCGTACCCGTTAAGAAAAATGCTATAGCGACAGCCATTTGTGATTGTTCTAAAAAGCTGGCAATTGCGAAAATAATAGCGCCACCAAATGACCCTACCATCAAAATATTCCTTCTCCCCACTTTATCTCCCAGTGCACCTAATGGGACTTGAGTTAAAATACCACCAAATGTAAAGACTGATAAAATAATTGGAATCATGCCAACCTCAAACCCTTTACGTAGTGCATATACGGGGAATAATGCATTCAATGAAGATTCAAGGAACCCGTATACAAAAGGTCCTAAAAAGGCAATCCACCCAAATAATATAGCCATTTTGTAACGCTTCCATCCTCTTGCATGTAAGTCACCTGTTAATCGCTCAGGTTTTTCATTTTGTAAGAAGAATACAAAAGACCATGCAATTAAACACATGATTGACGAAACAATAAACGGTAAAGCTTCAGCTATTTCAATCAACTTTACCATTAGTGGCCCAACGGCAAAGCCTATACTAAAGGACAAGCCATAGATAGCCATCCCTTTTCCCAAGCTTTTATGATCAGCGGTACTAGTAATCCATGTTTGTGTGGCATAATGCAGGGCATGATCCCCAACACCAATCAGTAAGCGAAGCACAAACCAAAATGTGACGCTTTTCCATAAAGGAAATGCCAATAAGGAGATAAAAACAAACGCGCCACCCATTAAAATAATCGGTTTATAGCCCCATTTTCGTAATGGTTGCTCAATGAATGGTGAAATTAATAATGTCCCTATGTATAAGCCCGTTGCATTCAAGCCATTTAATGCTGAGGAAACGCCATCACGTTCAAAAATTATAGAAATGAGCGGTAATAACATCCCTTGTGAAAAGCCCGATATGGATACAATTATTACTAATATGGTAAATCTTTTTTTGCTGTAATCTGAGAAATATGTCATCTTTTCCTCCAATCATTCTCCCAAAGAACAGCATACCAAAAAGCCTTAGCGCTCACCACATGTGATTTTACGCTAAGGCTTAACGAATACTTATAGTCATTTAATTGTATAAACACGAAATTCGGCTTTTGATTATTACCGAGTACTTGTTTAAACTCCCTCCTTTTCGAGTTAGAGTTTTAAAGATGTTTTCAATCAGCTCCTTTACTTTATCTTAAAACAACTTTAACATACATATTCAATATTGTAAATATTCCGTCTACTTATTTTTGAAATTAATCTCTTAGTCCTAGGCATCTACCTAAACATTGAAATTTCAGCTTAAATCAGCTACGATGAAAGGGATGAAATGAGGTGTACGAATGTCCAAGCCAATCACTGATAAAAAACAGCAAGTAACCTATTTAAGAGAGCGTCTTGAAATGTTTTTAGAAGTATTAGATGCCCTAGATCCAGAAACAGCTGAATTAGATGATATTGATCGTTTAATTCAAATGATGGATGACCTAGAAGACAAAATGGAGCAATTTAATGCTCGTGAACAATAAAGATGAAAAAACAAGCGAGCACAAAGTATGCTCGCTTGTTTTTTAATGACAGTCCCAATTATAAAGAACATTGCTAAAGTCTTTATTTTTTAACTCTTCCTCAGTAATAAAGAAATTTCCAACTCCACAATCGCCCCATAATATATCATCCCCCACACTATCTATTTGCAAGAGCAAAATGGTAGAGTCTGTATAATTACCGTATGCTCGTGGATCTTCTTGTGTAAAGAATGGATACCCCCCTATTTTAAGTCCATCCCCAGTTAAAGCATCATAAAAGGCATCTTCTACTGTTTCGTTATCTTCAATAGCCTTCAAGATGCTACTGTAGATTTCATTGGCTCTGTAATCATCAATCGTTAAGGGTTCAAAACCTGTTTTAAAGGATAAGGTCATTTCACGCTCTACCGGAAAATACATTTCCTCATCTTCTTTTTCTACAAATGAAAAATCTTGAATAAGCTGTGCTTCATCATGTATAACGGTATCATGAAAAATGACACGAAAGCCTTCTTGATTTTTTCCATTATCAAAGTCCATTCCTAATACATCGTCATAGCCATCAATATAAAACTGCACTATCCCTTCTTCTGGGAAATGAGGCAAATGCTTAGGCAATTCTGCAAAATTAACTTGGGCTAAAAGCTTTAGTGGTTGTCCACTTGCATTTTTAGGATATTCCATCGCTAGTGGGAAATAAGGGTCCCCTGCAAACTTACTTTGAAACAAGGTTGTTTTCCCAGCATATGCATCAATCAGAACAACGGGCTTCATTGTTTCCTCTATTAGCGGTCTGTATTGATCAAATTCTTCAGGTAATTCAAGTAAAGTTTTAGCAGACATACAAATTCCTCCTAAATGTGGGTTACTATCATTATAGAACAAATGTTCTATAAAATCAACTCCCTCCCCAAATACTATTAAACTATGCGTAAATTTAGCCCTCATAGGTAAGGACTCTTTTTTTCATTAGTTGAAAAGAGTATAATGTTACGTGGAAATAATCAAATTTTCTATGGGGGGCAATACACGAATGAATCTACAAACTTTGGAGAAAAGTCTTTATGATTTAATTACTGAAACATCCACAAATTTACCTAAGGATGTACGTCGTGCGATTAAAAAAGCAAAAGAAGCGGAGAATGCTGGAACACGTGCGGCAATGAGCTTAGACACAATCTCAAATAATATTATTATGGCTGAAGATAATGTATCACCTATTTGTCAAGATACTGGTCTTCCAACTTTTAAAATTTATACACCTGTGGGCGTAAACCAATTAGAAATTAAAGCTGCGATTAAAAAGGCAATCAATGATACTACAGCTGATGCAAAACTACGTCCAAATGCAGTGGATTCATTAACTGGTGCCAATAGTGGTAATAACCTTGGCGATGGTTTACCAGTTATGAAGTTTGAACAATGGGAAAATGATTACATTACGATTAAATTAATTCTAAAAGGTGGCGGCTGTGAGAACAAAAACATTCAATACAGTCTTCCATGTGAAATAGATGGTCTAGGTCGTGCAGGTCGTGACTTAGATGGTATCCGTAAGTGTATTTTACACTCTGTATACCAAGCACAAGGCCAAGGCTGTTCAGCTGGTTTCATCGGCGTAGGTATTGGTGGAGATCGTTCTTCCGGCTACGATTTAGCAAAGGAACAATTATTCCGTCATGTTGAAGATACAAATCCAAATCCTGATCTTGCCAAATTAGAAGAGTATGTGGTGAAAACTTCTAATACATTTGGTATCGGTACAATGGGGTTCGGTGGTGAAGCAACATTACTAGGCTGCAAAATTGGGGTTATGCACCGTATCCCAGCTTCATTCTATGTGTCTGTAGCATATAACTGCTGGGCTTACCGTCGTATGGCTGTGGATATCGATCCTCAAACTGGTGAAATTATTAAATGGCACTACCAAGAAGGTGAAAAAATTACTTTCAAAGAGGATGAAGTGGCAGCTACAACAGAAGACAACACAACAAATGTAGTAGAGCTTACTGCACCAATTACAGAAGAACAAATTCGTTCACTAAAAGTTGGAGATGTAGTTTCTATTACAGGACGTATGTATACTGGTCGTGACGCTATCCACCATCATTTAATGAGCCATGATGCACCAGTGGATCTAAATGGACAAGTTATCTATCACTGTGGACCAGTTATGGCAAAAGATGAGGAAGGCAATTGGACAGTAAAAGCAGCTGGCCCAACTACTTCTATTCGTGAGGAGCCTTATCAAGGCGATATCATGAAAAAGTTCGGTATTCGTGCTGTCATCGGCAAAGGTGGTATGGGACCAAAAACATTAAAAGCTCTTAATGAACATGGTGGCGTTTACCTAAATGCTATCGGTGGAGCAGCACAATATTACGCAGACTGCATTAAAGGTGTAGATGGTGTTGATTTAATGGAATTTGGTATTCCAGAAGCGATGTGGCACTTAAATGTTGAAAAATTTACAGCAGTTGTAACAATGGATTCACACGGCAACTCATTACACGCAGATGTCGATAAATCATCTTTAGAAAAACTTGCACTGCACGCAGAAAGAGTTTTCTAATTAAATATAAGTAAGTAGTAGCCCTTTTTACTGCACACTTTTGTAAGGCACAGAATATTCCTAGTGAATAGACTGTGCCTTTTTCTGTTAATAAAATTCCTCCTTTTTTTAACTCCCTCTTTATTTCTATAAATTACTTTGTTATAATTATTCTAAATAAAAGATGTGGTAATTGAAATCCATTTTCAATTAAAGGCCATAAATAAATGCTTATATTTAAGGGTTTTGATATTGATTTTCATTATCAGGAGGGATAGGAATGGAACACTCTAATCGAGAAAATATAAATTTAATTGAGAAAATTAAAGAACATGCAGAATTAATCGCTGCGTTAATGGCTGGTGTATTCATCTTACTTGCATGGCGTTTAGATATAAGCGGACAAACAACCGCTTCTGTTCTTCTTTATGTCATTGCATTTTGTGTAGGTGGTTTTGCCAAAGCAAAGGAAGGTATAGAAGAAACCATAGAAGAAAGGAAATTGAATGTTGAACTCCTAATGGTATTAGCAGCTATTGGTTCTGCTGCTATTGGTTATTGGACAGAAGGTGCCATTCTTATTTTCATCTTTGCAGTAAGTGGTGCACTTGAAACATATGCTATGAATAAAAGTCATCGTGAAATATCTGCGTTAATGAATCTTCAGCCAGAAGAAGCCTGGTTAGTTCGAGGTAGCTTTGAGCCAATGAAGGTATCTGTTTCGACATTACAAATTGGTGATCATTTATTGATTAAACCCGGGGAGCGTATTCCAGCCGACGGCATTATTTTTAAAGGACAGTCTTCCATTGATGAGTCAGCTATAAGTGGTGAACCATTACCCGTTTTAAAACGTGAGGGTGATGAAATATTTGCAGGTACGGTAAACTTGAATGGCGCTATTACAATGGAAATGACGAAGGCCAATTCAGAAACACTCTTTCAAAAAATTATTCAGCTTGTCCAAAGTGCTCAAAGTGAAAAATCTCCGTCTCAACAATTTATCGAAAAATTCGAGGGAACTTATGTAAAATTTGTTTTACTTGGTGTAGCCATCATGATGTTCCTTCCCCATTTCGTACTTGGTTGGGATTGGACAACAACTTTTTATCGTGCCATGGTTTTATTAGTTGTTGCTTCTCCATGTGCCCTTGTCGCAGCCATCATGCCAGCGACACTTGCAGCTATTTCAAATGGTGCTAAAAATGGTGTGCTATTTAAGGGCGGCTTACATTTAGAGCATCTAAGTGTTTTAGGTGCATTAGCTGTTGATAAAACTGGAACATTAACACAAGGTAAACCAGTCGTAACAGATTTTATTGTCCGTGATGGATTCGATCGTAATATGGCTTTAGCTATTCTTGCGGGAATAGAAACACAATCCAACCATCCTCTTGCTCAAGCCATTACTTCCTATGCGAAAGCGGAAGGAATTACTGCCTTACCATCAGCAACAATTGAGGATATCCCAGGATGGGGTATTAAGGGGACCGTTCACAACAAGGAATATCAAGTTGGTAAACCTGATTTTGTGAATGCTCAACATGCCAATGATTTTGCAAATGGAGCTGCGGCAAAACTTGCTGCACAAGGTAAAACGGTTATTTTCATCCGTGACCAAAATGGAATTGTAGCGTTAACAGCTTTAAAGGATACTGTACGTAACGAAGCCAAAAAAGCTGTGTCATTATTAAAAGAGCTTGGTATTCAAGTCGTCATGCTTACTGGAGACAACGAAAAAACGGCAAAAGTAATTGCTAAAGAAGCTGGTGTCACTGAGTATGTAGCGGAGTGTCTACCTGAAACGAAGGTAACAGAAATGAAACGTTTGCTTTCCCAATATCAATTTGTAGGAATGGTGGGTGACGGCATCAATGACGCCCCCGCACTAGCTACAGCAACTACCGGCATTGCGATGGGTGAGGGTACAGACGTTGCATTAGAAACCGCTGATGTTGTATTAATGAAAAACGATCTATCTAAAATTGCTTATGCTGTTCGCCTCTCTCGTAAAATGCAACGAATTGTAAAGCAAAATATCATCTTCTCTATCGGGGTAATTATTTTGCTAATTGCCTCAAACTTTTTACAAGTAGTCGATTTACCTCTAGGTGTTATTGGACATGAGGGTAGTACCATCCTCGTTATTTTAAACGGCTTACGCATGCTGAATAAAAATGTTTAATCACAAAGATGCCTCGCTTCTTTCATAATAGAAGCGAGGCCTTTTTTAATTATGTCATTTTCTTATCTATTAATTTCCTTTTGTAATGCCCTTTTCTGCATTGTAGCATTTAATACTCCACCAAAGATTAAAATAATTCCTGTAAAATATAACCAGAGCATTAAAATAATAACGCCACCAATACTACCATATGTAGCAGAATAATTCGCAAAGTTATTAATATAGAAAGAGAAAGCATATGTGACCACTAACCAGGCAAGCGTAGCAAACATTGCCCCTGGCCAAACACCTAATATTTTCAACCGAGGGCTTGTATTAGGTACGAACCAGTAAATACCCATTAAAACAATAAAAATAAGTATTGGTGGTATCGACCATCTTAAATTATGCCAGACCGATTCAAATTGTTCCTCTATTCCGACGATTGAAAATAAGAAATGTCCTATTTGCTGGCCAAATACCGGCAATAGAAGAGCGACTGCCATGACAACTACAAGAGCCACTGTAAAAACAAGAGATAGCCCTCTATCTAATATACCTGCTCTTCCTTCTGTATCGTATGCTTTATTTAAAGCTCGAATCAGCGCATTAATACCTTTAGATGCCGACCATATCGTACCTAGTACACCGATGGACAATAAACTACTGTTGCGGTTTGTTAAAATTTCATTCAACGTATTTTCAATAAGCTTATACACTTCATCTGGCAATACATTTACTAAAAATGAATAAACCTGCGTTGTTTCTAAGTTAAGATATGGTAGCAATGTCACGAGGAAGATAAGTAATGGGAAGAATGATAGTAAAAAGAAATAAGCGAGCTGTGCGGAAAGCGCTGAAATTTCCACTCGCTTTACCCGACCTATCAAATCTTGGACAAAGCCCTTGGATGTCATGACATCAATCACTTCCCCTTCAGGAGACACAAATGATTTGACGAATCCAAAGGCATTTTGCATTGTTGCCTTTTTCTTTTCCATACAACTCCTCCTAAAACTACAATTATTCTTTATGAGGTAAAGTAAAAGCTGACTTTGTGTCATCAATCATACTTTGAATCGTAGTTGGCAATTCTTTAAACTCCTCCACCTTCTCTGCAATAGTGTTGACATTATCTGACACATTTTCACAAAGCACCTTCGCAGCCAGTACTTTTTCCTCCACGAGGACCTGTAATTCTTCACGATTTGTTGCATAATACGTGACAGCTTCTTTCATTTTTTTTGTAGTGTCAATTGTTTTCTCACGAGTAGTGCGATCGAGCATGCTTAACGCTGCTCCAATTGCTGCTCCTGCTACGATTGATACTAATAATTTACTTTGACCCATATTAAAACCCCCTGCTTGTGTAATTGCATATTCCCTAATATTTCATAAATAAACTAGTCTACTGCCCTTATTCTACCCAATAACAGTCTATTTTTAAAGCAATGCCCAAATACGGAGTTGACATTTTTTTTATTCAATGAAATGATATGTGCGAGGAGTACGAAAGGTAGGCTAAAAAATGGATTTGTCAGTCCCGTCAAAGGAAAACGTTATTTATATGATTGATCAAATGAAGGACAAGCTTCGCATGGTAAATGTCGATGCAATGAAATCGGAACACTTCGATGAAGCAAACTACGAAGACTTAACGTATTTATACGAAATGGTTATGAAAAGAGAATCATTTAGTCCAAGTGAAATGCAGGCAATTGTTGCAGAATTGGGCGCTTTACGTAAATAAGCAAATAAAAAAGCTATTAGCAGGAGACAAATAGTCCTTGCTAATAGCTTTTTATTTATTGTGTATTCTTCGCTTCCGAGCCGTCCTCAGTCACTAGTGGTTGAATAAGTACTTCAACACGTCGGTTCTTTGCACGACCTTCTGCTGTATCATTTGGTGCAATCGCACGGTTTTCGCCATAGCCTTTTGCACTAAAGTTCTCAGATTTCAATTGCGAATTACTGTCTAATAAAACCATATAGAAATTAGATGCACGCATTAATGATAGCTCTAAATTTGATGAAAAATTAGGACCAGCTGGAACGTTATCCGTATGACCAGTAATAACAATATTACGTGGTGGATTGGATACTAATACATCCGCAAGCTCCTTCGCAATAGGAATATACTCTGGTTTAATCGTTGCTTGCCCAGGATCAAATAAAATACTATCACGAATTGTCACAAGTAAACCTTCATCCGTCATTTCTGTAGCGAATTGACCTTCCATTTCATTGACAGCGATAAAATTATCGACACTATCTTTAATTTCAGCCAACTCCTGCTGATCCTTTAAGTAGGCTGAATTTTGCTGTGGTGTTTGGTCGCTATCCGCATTTGGACTAGGTACTGGTGCAGGCTGCTCTAAAAAGCTTGTTCCACCATCAAAAACCTGACTAAAAACGGCTGACATTCTCTCTAGCTTTTCTTGGTCTACTGAACTTGAAGCAAATAGTATAATAAACACAGCTAAGAGCAATGTTAAGATGTCGGCATATGGCACTAGCCAAGACTCATCTATATGCTCATCATGCTTTTTTTTCTTAGCTTTCTTTGCCAAGGCCACCCGCCCCGCTTTCACCAGAAATTTGACGACGTTCTTCCATCGTTAAGTATGATGATAGTTTTTGTTCAATAACACGTGGAGCCTCCCCTTCTAATACTGAAAGGATACCCTCAATCATCATTCTCTTTTGTTTCACTTCTAAAGCAGACTTACGTTTTAATTTGTTCGCAAATGGGTGCCATAAAACATAACCAGTAAAGATACCGAGTAATGTAGCCATGAAAGCTGCTGAAATAGCGTGTCCAAGCTTTTCAATATCATTCATATCAGCCAATGCGGCGATTAAACCTACTACTGCACCAAGAACCCCAAGAGTTGGTGCATATGTACCTGCTTGTGTAAAAATGGCAGAACCACTTGCATGACGTTCTTCCATAGCCTCTACTTCCTCTGTTAATACATCACGGATGTAGTCTGCATTTTGTCCATCAATTGCTAATGTAAGACCATTTTTCAAAAATGGATCTTCAATTTCTGATGCTTTACTTTCAAGTGCTAATAGCCCTTCACGACGAGCTAAGTCAGCCCATTGCGAAAACATCTTAATAATTTCAATATCATTTGCTAATTTAGTTTCTTTAAAAAGAATCTTAAATAGCTTTGGTACACGCTTTAACTCTTGCATTGGAAAGGCAATTGTTACTGCAGAAATAGTACCAAAGATGATAATTAGGATAGCTGCTGGGTTATAAAATGCTGTTAAACTTACACCCTTCATTACCATCCCTGTTAACAGCGCTATAAACGCAATTATTAACCCTATGATCGACGACTTATCCATTCTAGAACCTCCAAATCTACTATCTACTGTTAATTTCGTCTAATTTTCCATATTTTAAATATATAATGCTAGTATAAATGTATTTTAATTATTTTTCGATGTAATTAATGCTTTTTATTCACATTTCGACCATTTTTGATTATATTGAATTAAGAATCTTACACTAAACTGTCTTATTTCAAAGGGGGATATGAATTTGTTATTATCATTTAACACAAAATTACTAAAATATGCCGAATTAGCAATAAAAGTAGGAGTAAATATCCAAAAAGATCAATATCTTTATATAAGCTGTTCGACTGATAACTTAAAATTAGCTCAAATTATTACTAAATTAGCCTATAAAAATGGTGCAAAACAAGTATTTGTCGATTTATCTGACGATGAACTTGTTCGTGCTCGCTATGAAGGAGCACCGAAAGACTCATTTGATTTCTTCCCACCATGGAAAGTTCAAGAACGTGAGTGGCTGGCTGAAAATGGTGCTGCTTTCCTAAGCATTAGTTCACAAAACCCAGATTTACTAAAAGGTATTGAGCGTGACAGAATTATGGCGTTCCAAAAAGCATCAGGCCAAGCATTAGCGAACTATTATCAGTTGCTACAGTCTGATAAATTTAGTTGGTCAGTTATCGCTGCTCCATCTAAAGCATGGGCAGCAAAGGTTTTTCCTGATTTACCAGAGGATCAACAAATGGATGCCCTATGGGAAGCTATCTTTGCAGCGACGCGTATTGATCTTGAACATTCAGTGGAAGCTTGGTTAGCTCACGACAAAGAATTACACGACAAAGCGGAATATTTAAACAGCAAACAGTATAAGTCGCTTCACTACACGGCTCCAGGTACAGATTTAACCATCGAGTTACCTGCACATCACATCTGGACAGGCGGTAGTAGTGTCAACGAACAAGGTCAAACATTTATGGCGAATATACCTACTGAAGAAATTTTTACTGCACCTTTAAAAACAGGCATAAATGGGTTTGTATCCAGCACTAAACCGTTAAGCTATGGTGGCAATATTATTAACAATTTCACATTAACGTTTAAAGATGGCCGTATTATCGATGTAAAAGCTGAGGAAGGTCAAGAAATTTTAGCTTCTCTTATTGAAACAGACGAGGGGGCGCATTATCTTGGTGAAATAGCATTAGTGCCTCATCATTCCCCTATTTCCCAATCGAATTTGTTATTCTACAATACGTTATTTGATGAAAATGCCTCAAATCATTTAGCCATTGGTAGTGCTTATGCTTTTTGTATTGAAGGTGGTAAAGACATGTCTTCTGATGAGTTAGCTGCTCATGGCATAAACCAAAGCTTAACACATGTAGACTTTATGATTGGATCGAATAAAATGAATATTGATGGCATTACCCACGATAATCAAAAAGAACCAATATTCCGTGATGGAAATTGGGCATTTTAAATAATCCATTCTTACTAATAGTATTCTAGTCTAGTATGTTATGGATGTCATAAATTATCCTTAGATTTTCCTAATATCCTATTGTATAATTAGTTTAGGGTAATTAGTAGATCATTTAAGTAGAGAGGAGCTCTAAAAATGTTCATTACAACTGTTCTTGGCTTTTCAGCAGTTTTATTAATTTCAACTGGATTCTTCATCCACTACCTACAAGTAGGTTTAGATAGCAAGTCTTCAGTAACTGTAGATCCAAAGCCAAACGAAAAATTTTAAGTAAAAAAACAGCTACTGTAAAAGTAGCTGTTTTTTTATAGTTTCAACGTTATTAAGCTGCTAAAGTGTACGAAGTTTGCTTCTTTATTGTAAAAATTGTCTGAAAAAAGTCTTTATTGTTTGCATAATTAAAGTTTTGCTCTAAAATATTTTTTGTAAGGAAGGGAGCAATTTTCATGACAATGTTACAAGATATTTTAGGGTTTAACAAAGAGTTTGTACAAGAGAAAAAATATGAACCATTCATCACTACAAAATATCCTGATAAACGTATTGTTGTTTTATCTTGTATGGATACTCGTCTTGTAGAGCTTTTACCAAAAGCGATGAATCTCCGTAATGGCGATGTAAAAATTGTGAAAAGTGCCGGTGCATTAGTGAGCCATCCTTTCGGTGCTGTAATGCGTAGTTTATTAGTTGCTGTCTATGGCCTACAAGCAGATGAAGTTTATGTGGTTGGACATTATGACTGTGGTATGAGTGCAGTTGATCCTGATGCCATGCTAAGTGAAATGGTTAAAAGAGGTATCAATCCAGAAACCATCAAAATGCTGGAGTATTCTGGTTTTGATTTAAAAGAATTTTTACGTGGTTTTGGTGATGTAGCGACAAGTGTCAAAAAAAGTGTCGACACGATTCGAAATCACCCATTAATGGTAAAAGACGTTCCTGTACATGGTTTAATTATTGACCCAAATACAGGTCATCTAGATTTAATTGAAGATGGTAACCATCAATAGTTATCCTAACTTGATTTATAGCTAATCAATAAACAAGTGCTTTCCTTTGAAAAGAAAGGCACTTGTTTATTTATTCATCCTCTAAACGAGCATACATATAATGATCCACCCAATGACCATTAATATACAGGAGCTTCCTTAAAAGACCTTCCTGTTGAAAGCCCGCCTTCTCTAAAACACGCATCGAGGGATTATTTTGGGTTGATACATATGCCTCTACTCGATGTAGCCCAATTTGATCGAATGCAAAGCGGACTACCATATTCACTGCCTCAGTAACAATTCCTTTACCTACGTAAATTTCATCCATAGCATATCCCACAAATGCACTTGAGTAGGGTAAACGTTTTACAGCATATAGTGCAATATGTCCTATTAGGTTATTAGTACCATGCTCAAAAATGCCAAAAGTAAATTCTCGCTTTGAATCCATTAAATATAAGCTTTCTTGAATTTTTTTATATTGCGCGTCGATCGTATAGTATTCAGGTCTTTGTAAAGGCTCATATGTTGACCAAAAGTATTTATTGCGGCTTACGAGACCTGTTAAACTTCGTGCATCATTTTCTTGGAATGTTCGGATGTAGCATTTTTCCCCCTTTATAGTTACCACATTCCCACCCTTTTTTCTTAATAAATTCCAAATTTTAAGCACCATTTCTCCACACTAGCCTTCCAATCAATATCGGTAGAAATTTTCACTACCTTCTTAACTAATAGAATTTAAAGGAGTAATCCCTAGTTTTACCTTATTGTATGTAAAAAAAGATGCTGCTACAACTAAAACAGCTCATGTCTTCATGTCATAGCACCATCATTTTACATTTTATTTTTTACTTCTTCTTCTCATTCAAGGTGTTCAGGCTGGATGAGTCAGCATCTTCTAAAAGCGGATTGTCTAATACATTTGTTAAATGAAGTCCACGTTTCAGTGCCTCTCGTTCAATATGTGCAAGCGTTTCTTGTAGCACCTGCACACGTGCATATTTTTTATCGTTTCCAGCTACTAAAATCCATGGAGCATTTTTCTTATCGGTCTTGTCAAACATTTCATTGGCAGCCTCAATATATTGTGGTGACTTTTCTCGATTGCGCCAATCCTCTTCTGTTAGCTTCCAAGATTTATATGGATTTTGTTCTCGTTCCTTAAAACGCTTTAATTGCTCCTCATCTGAAACATGAAGCCAGAACTTAATTATTATGTAGTCCCCCGCAGTTAAAATCTTTTCAAAATTATTAATCTCCTCATAGGCACGAGACCATTCTTCCTTCGTTGCGAACCCTTCAATACGTTCTACTAATACACGCCCATACCATGAACGATCGAAAACAGCGATTTGCCCATGCTGAGGTAGCTTTCTCCAGAACCGTTGTAAATAGTTATAGCGTAGCTCATGTGGCTGTGGAGCTGAAATTGGGTGTACGACATAGCCACGTGGATCGACACGTTCAATTAAACGTTTTATCGCTCCACCTTTCCCAGCGGCATCCATACCTTCAAACACTAAAATTAAACCAATTTTGTTTTTTAATAAAAATTGTTGGGCATTTAACATTTCATATTGGAGTACTTTTAATTTCTTTTTATACATCTTTTTATCTAGTTCAATAGATAGGTCTAGATTTTTTAAGTTTTGTGTCATAAAGCTTCACTCCTTTATTTTGTATATATTCTTATTGTACTAAAGAAATAAATGGATGCCTATTGAGATGGTAAATTGTAGATAGTGTTAGCAAACAACACGATACATTGATGGAAGTTTCCGTTATAATAAAATGAGTGACAGTACTATACTTATTTGTCTTTTCCCTATACAATTTAACACGAAGGGAGAGGAAAGCATGCCTCGGTTTTTATTGATGACAATTTCGTATATTGTCTCACTCATCCTAACCTTTTCATCCTTTTTCATGAAACTTAACGGTCAGTCTTCTTTAGAAATTTCTAATCGTTTTTCGGTGGTATTTGCACCTGTTGATGGAAGTCATTTAATTTGGATTGTCATTTATTTATTCATCGGTTATTGGTTAGTGATGAACATCAAAAAGACATCTATGAAACAGTCTGCGCTCTTTAGTTGCATAAATATTTTACAAGCATTAATGATATACGTATGGCATCATGAATTATTTATTGTTTCTCTCGGCATTACCCTACTCTTAGTCTTGTATCTATTTATGTTGTACAATACGTATCCACTTCATGACAAATCACTGTCGGGTCGTATTCCTTTCGCCATTTATTTAGCATGGATGACATTTATTTTCATCACAAATATTAGCTTTACGTTAACAGCTTATGGTTGGAACGGTTTTGGTCTAAGTACTCCTCTTTGGGCAGTTATTTTACTGACATTAGGTGGAGTCATTGCGCTACATATCCGCTTTCATCACTTTGATATCATGTATCCAAGTGTTTTTATATGGGCTTATATAGGAATCGCTTTACATAATGGTTTTGATGAGCTACTCGTAACAACCGCTGCGTTATTTTTATGTGGTGTACTCTTTGTTGGCATTTTATTCATTAAAAAAAATCCTGCCTACCAAAAGTAATTTGGTGAGCAGGATTTTTTGTGTCATCCTAGTCTTCGTCTAATGAAGTGAGGATAATTGGTTTATCTTTTGTAACAATCACTGAATGCTCAATTTGAGCAACAAGAGACTTATCGGGTGTTATGAATGTCCAACCATCACCAGCTTCTACTATATGCTCTGCTTTTGCAGAGATAAATGGCTCAACTGCAAGAACCATACCTTCTTTCATAATCGTAGAGTCCCATGCATCATAATAATTTAAAATGTGATTTGGCTCATCATGTAAAGAACGACCTAAACCATGGCCTGTTAAATTCATGATAACTGTTAAGCCATTAGCATTCGCCTCGCGCTCTACCGCCTTGCCAATTTGATTTAATTTAGAGCCAGCCTTTACCTTTGTCATTGCACGATCAAAAGCATCTTTGGCAACACGACATAGTTTTTCTTTATCTTCATAGCCATCACCGACTACAAAAGAAATACCCGTGTCGGCAAAGTAGCCATCTAAAGAGCCTGAAACATCGATATTAACGATATCTCCCTCCTGAATAACACGTTTACCTGGGATACCGTGCGCTACTTCCTCGTTGACACTAATACAAGTATATCCTGGGAAGTCATATTCTCCTTTTGGTCCAGAAATCGCACCTGCCTCAGCAAACATTCGACCGGCAATTTCATCTAGTTCAAGTGTTGTGACACCTGGTTTTGTAGCAGCCTTCATTGTTTCACGGATCTCCGCACAAATGCGTCCAATTTTTTTAAAAGCTTCAATCTCTTCTTGCGTTTTTACAATCATGTATAACGTCCCTTTCATCTAATATCTACTCTTTAATATAACATAACTTTTTATACGTATAACGCTAAACGCTTTAAATATTGTATGCGTGCCTCCTTGGCAAAGTGCAAAAAGCGCTATTCTCTTATAACTATATAAAAAACCCCTTCACCAACATGAAGGGGGATGGCATTATGCTTTACGTTGCATAAGTTGTGGAGCCGCTGTGAATAATAACACTCCCACAATGGCTGTTAATACTGTAGCAGGAAGCATATATGTACCATTATAAATAATCGAATAAATCCATGCATTTTGATCGCCGGCATACTCCGCAAAAAATACAGCCCCAGCAGTAGTATGTGCTACATAACGCAAGAAGCCTGCAAACACAGTACCTAAAATAATATAAAGTGCCATTTTTGTTTTGTTTAGTTGACTTGCTGCCTCTAGTAAAGGTCTGCGCACAATGGCTGCTAATCCTACAACAGTGAAAGCGACGCCATAATCTAGTAACCCTTGAAGCCAGTGTACAATATAAGCGCCAAACATGGTTTGCATAACACCTACAAGTAAGCCTGTTGTTAGGCCAGCTACTAAGCCCCAGCGAATAGCAATTAACATAATTGGTACCATGACAAGACTAACAGAGCCACCTTGTGCCCATACTTTAAACGAGACCTGATCCAGCACAAGGCCAATTGCTGCAAATATTGCAATCTCCACTAACATTAATAGTCTTTTTTTGTCCATACATATTCTCTCCTTTGTTCCGATGTAGGATACAAGAGCAGGAATAGAAAAGCGCTGATTTGATTCTCTCTGACATCTTATTATTTTCAAGAATGAAAAAACGATGCCAGGACAGAGCCTCACATCGTACAAGTGTCGGTTTCTATCCACATCCCTACGTAAGTGCTAGCTTACAGGTTCAAAGAGTAAAGGCATTACGTGCCCAGTCTCAGCTGACATCATCAGCTCCCCTTGTGGTCGTTACATCTGAATTTACTTTGAATAATTACATTGTACGCAAAGCATGGAATGATTACAACCTCTTCCATACTTAATTTTTGAAACTTTGCTGATTTCCATGCGTAAATATTAAAAAAGGAGGTACAACTATGGAGAACCAAAAAATTTTATCTGCCTTCAGCTATCTCAGTATTTTCTTTGCTCCTTTCATCGTACCATTGATTGTTTATTTCGTTTCGAAAGATGCTGATATCAAAAGACATTCCATTCGCGCACTAGTGTCTCATTTAATTCCTTTTGTATTTGGTATATTATTTTTCATTGTCTTTGTGTTTTCTACCTTTAGTTTAGATCCCACTTCAAGTAATAGTACAGTAATGATCGTTTGGTTCATTTCGTTCGCCATTTACGGAATTGTCTCGCTCGGAATCGTAATATGGAATATTATTCAAGCCGTTCGAGTTATCCGCTAATGTTTTACTTTTAGAATAAACAGGTAGAAGTAATTAAAAAAGGAGCTGTGTTTTTAATGAAAGTATCAAAGGTAGTAAAAACCGCTGTTAAATTAGCGCCGATTGTTATACCGATTGTAAAAAAAGTGATGGCAGCAAAAAAAGGGACAACTTCTACAGTCAGTCCTCGGAAAAAATGAAAGGAAGGTGTATTTCCTTAAGCCGGAAATACACCTTCCTTTATTTTATTTCAAAGTGTGTTTGACTATGTCCGTTTAATGTTTTTTCGACATGTAAAACGGCTGGCATCGCGGATTTTAATTCAGGCACATGGGAGATGACGCCAATCATTCGGCCAGAATCTTGTAAATCGATTAAGGTGTCTATTGCTTTATTTAATGATTCCTCATCGAGCGAGCCAAAGCCCTCATCAATAAACATAGTTTCAATATGAATATTGCCTTGGAAGCTTTGAATAACATCCGCCATTCCCAGAGCAAGACTTAATGACGCATTGAACTTTTCACCACCAGATAAAGTTTTGACATCTCGTAATTGATCTGTGTAAGCATCATATACATCAAGCCCAAGTCCACTTTGCTTTGCATGCTTTTCAAGTCTGTCTGAGCGTCTAAGCTCAAATTGACCATTCGATAAATGATTAAGGCGAATATTGGCTGCCTCTGTAATTTGATCTAAATAATTTATTTGAATATATCGTTCAAAGGACAGCTTTTTCGAATTTTGCCCATTTAATAAGCCATATAGCTCCTTTACACGTCCAGCCTCACTCTCAAGTAAACGTAGCTCTCTTTCTGTTTCCTCGACTTTGTTCATAAAGCTTTGACATGATTTCACAAATCCATCTATTTGCTGAAGTTGTTTAAAGGCATCCTCATAGGCGATTCGGAGGCTTTTCACAGTCGCCTCCATCAAGGCTAAATCTTGCTCCTCTTTTCCTTGAAGATGTTTTTCTCCTTCTGAAATTTGAATTTTTAACGTATGAACCTGAAGGGTGTAGTCACTGCATGCTCTCCGGAGTTCCTCTAATTGAGTGGCACTTCTTTTCGCAGCTGCGTAGTCTTCATAGCTTACAAAGCCCGCTTCCTGCATGCTTGTTGAAAACTGTTCACGCTTGTCATTCATTTTGAGCTTTAATTCTTCAAAATTCTGTTTGGCGATCTCCACAGCTAGTTTTGCATTACTGTCAGCTTCCTTCATGGCATGTAAATGATGTTGGCTTTCCTGCCATAATTTTTGAAAATCCATTTTCTGTTGGCTAACATCAGTAAGCGTTTGTTTTAATTGCGGTAAAGTTGGAATATTTGTTGGCATTTGCTTATGCTGTTCCTCTACAATTGCCTGAAGTCTTGTCCAGCTCTTCATCTGCTCGCTTAAATATTCCTCAAGTTTTAATTGTTTGTTTTGCAATTGCTCTATTGTTAAACGCTGTTCCTTCTGGTTTTTTCTTGTTTGAGCTAACTGTTGATTGATAACCCTTAAGCTAGTAATCTCTTTCTCCATTTTTTCTAAGGAAGCTATTATCTGTGCTTGATCCTGTTGCTTGATAGAGTGTGCATCTAATTGTTTCAGTGTCTCTTGCTGAAGCTGTTGTGCGGATCTTAACATTGCCTCTTTTTCCAAATACAAACGTTCATCGGAAGAAACTTTTACCCTTAATGTTTCCACCTGAGCAAGTTCAACAATTTCCAATTTCTCATTATGAGTTTGCTGATGAGCCGTACTCCCGCATACAGGACAAGGCTGCCCTTCTTTAAGCTGCTGAGCTAAAACACTTGCTTGACTTGTCAGCCAGCGTTGCTCTAATTGTTGAAGCTCCAGTCTACTGTCCTGATAGCGAGCTTTAGTTGCGATAACATCCTGTTTCGCTATCTCTACCGTTTTTGTATAGTTCTCCATCTGCATGAGCAAAGTTACTTGCTCCTGCAACTTTGGAAGTTTTTCTAAGTAACCTTCATATGGTTCCATTTGTTTTTCATAGTGCTCAATTGATTGTGAAAGCTGCTCTAATTGTGCGCTTTCTTTTTCGATTAGTACTATATTATCCGCTGCACCTTGTTTGGCGGTTTTCACATATTGCTCAGCAATTTGCAGCTGCTGTACATGGCTGTCATACGCTTCAAACTTAGGAAGCAATGCTTGGAGTTGCATTTCTTGCTGTAAAAGCAGTTGCCACTCAGACTCTTTTGCCTCTTCCGCTTCATATTTTTCTTGTGCTCGTTGTAAGAGTTCCTTGGTTTGTAGCTGACTACTTTGGGCTTGTTGATAGGCTTGTTCTTTTAAATTTTGTTCAGCTCGTAAATCCATACATTGTTGTTCGAGTAATAGTAAACGCTCCGCTTGTTCTGCTAAAGCTATTTCCCGTTCCTTCGCATGGTATTTATCTTGCTCATCTAACAGCATTTGTAGTCGTTCTTGTCGTTTGGACTGCTCCTCAAATTGTTCATTAAGCGTTTTAGCTAAACGGTAAAATTCCTGTTCTTTTTGATGATGATTATAAGCTTCCTCATATTGTCGCTGTATATCTTCAAAACATTTTTTATAATAGGTCAGCTCCTCTTCAAGTGCTTGCTTGAGCTGAAACATATTTTCCGTATTATCCGCAATTTGTTTGAACAGAGGAGATGAACGTTGTGGAAGTGCACCAACAATTTGACCAAGTAGATGTTCTTTTAATTGTTTGGCACGTTCAAGATCACTCTCTGCTTCTTTTCGTTTAGCATCAAGCAGCTTTGTCATAGCACCAAAGCGATCTGTTTTGAAAATTTTTCGTAAGATTACCTCTTTGTTTGTTGAATCAGACGTTAATAATTTGCGAAATTCACCTTGAGGTAGCATCACAATTTGGCTAAATTGATCCTTTGTCAGACCTATAATTTCCTGAATCTTTTTATCGACCTCAAGTGTTTGCTGCTTTTCCACAATGTTATAATCGAGCATTCCCTCCCTAACTTCCGCTAGCTCCACTTTTTTACCAGTAGCTGTTTTATTTTTTCCCTTTATATGTCCGGGCTGACGTAAAATCTGATAGACCCTTCCATGCATTTCAAAAATAAGTTCTACTGCTGTATACACATCATCGTCAGCAAAGCCACTTCGTAGTAAAGCTGTATCCTGGCGATCTTCACCACTACCTGCCCCATAAAGTGCATAACAAATCGCATCAAAAATCGTCGTCTTCCCTGCTCCAGTTTTGCCAGAGATGGCGAACAATCGATGTTCCCCTAACTGTTGAAAATCAATTATTTCCGTATTTTTATAAGGACCGAATGCCGTAATCGTTAACTTTAATGGCTTCATTTTACTGTTTCTCGCTCCTTATCTAATAATTCCTGTAACATCTCTGTAAACAGGCGCTCGGTATCTTCATCTGGTTGAATCCCAATTATATCTGTAAAGAAAGAGCGGAATAGATCTATATCTTCTAGCTTTTCTGCCTCTACTACTTGAAGCTCACTTGGTTTCTCTTGTCGTAAAATCTTACGTTCAACATGCAGGGCATGAGGAAAAACAGTACGAATACGTTCCATTGGCGAAGATACGGACGTAGCATCTGTCAATCTAACAAATACATAATCATCACTTGGTGGAAGCATTAATAACTCCTCCAACTGACCTTCTACTACACGCAAATCTCTTCTCGGCATCAACTTTCTTTTCGTTACAGTACTATTTCCGTGCTCATCTAGATCGATAATTAAAAAGCCCTTTTCATGTAGATGCTCAGATAATGAATATTTTAATGGTGAACCGGCATAGCGAATCGTTTCATTTAAGACAAAATGTGCCTTATGTAAATGTCCAAGTGCTGTATAATGAAATGGTTTAAATAAAGCAGCATTCACACAGTCTGAGCCTCCTATAGAAAGCGGACGCTCTGAATCACTAGTGTTGGCTTCCTCCTCACCGTATTTGGTCACAAAGGCATGTCCAACAAATATATTACGTTTACTTGTATCCATACCTGCTGTTATATGTTCAATTATTTTCTGCATAGCATCTTGGTGAGAGCGAATGGCTTCCTCTTCAAAGATACTGCGAATAGAGGCAGGGTCTGCAAATGGTACAAGATGAAAATGCACCTCTCCATATTGATCATTTATAATAATAGGGGCATGATCTTTCGTAAATTGGCCCTTAATATATAAACCACTATCACGCATTAATCGACTACCAAAGTTTAATCTGCCTGCACTATCGTGATTTCCTGCAACGGCTAAAATAGGAATCTTCTTTTCTAAAACTATTTTTGCTAAAGTGTCATTTAGTAAATTCACTGCCTCAATAGGGGGCATGGAACGATCGTATAGATCACCTGCTATAATAATTACATCTGGCTTTTCTTCATCGATAGCTTGTATAAATTGTTGTAGGATATATTGTTGATCTTCTGTCATATAGACACCCTGAACGAGCTTCCCTAAATGCCAATCTGCTGTATGAAATATTTTCATTCCTGTACCTCCTGTCCTCTTACTATTTTATCATGGCTAGTAAAGGATTGTTTTTCCTTTGTTTGGGGAATTAAGAACGAAAAAAAAGCATCCTATCAGATGCCTTCACTTATCTCTTTTCTAATTTTTCCATAAAAGCGGTATAGCCGTGAAATCCCTGAATGGAACGTACACTTCGTACAGACTGGGAGGATGTTACCTTTTGTTGTTTAGGCTGTGCAGAAGCTCGTTCTTGTAAAATTTCCTCAAATGATACAGGATTCGGTTTCGGTAATTGTGATGGAGCTATAGATAGGGCATCACTACCACTATAAGCCTTTAAAAATGCATTGGCCATTTGGCGATAGCCTTCCATATTCGGATGGACATCTGTATAGTTTGGTAAGTAGTTTGTGGCATTTAACCCGAAGCTGTCATACACATTTACGTAACCCGCTCCAGCTAGCTCCGCCTGTTGCTGTAAAATTTTATTTAATTTCACAAGCTGTGCATTTGTGCCTTCTTTTTGAGTTAGATGAACAGCTGGATAGGCAAAATAATAGCCTACAACATATACCTGAGCCTTTGGAGCTCGTTCCGCCAATTCATTTAAAATAGCTATTATATTTTTTCTCACCGTATTTAAGGCGTAATCTGTTTGAAGTTGAGAAAAAGTTAATGTTCCAGCCATTGGATTTAGCCGTATAAGGCTTAATAAATCATTGGCACCTGCTGAAACAGTAACTAAAGTGGCATTGGCTAATAAATCCCTTGCTTCCTCAGTCTTAATTTTTTCTAATACATGGGCTGTTGTGTAACCTGGAAAAGCAAGTTCCTTTGTATAGAATTTTAATTGATTCATTGACTGTAATCTCATAGCAATTAGATCACTATACCCAGCATCAATTTGTTGAAAGGGGGTTTGACCAGCAGCTAGTGAATCCCCAATTGCTATATAGTTTTCAGTTTGAGCAAAAGCAGATGAACTCCAGCCTGTCAGTAATAATATAATCATCCCAATCAAACTACCTATGTGCTTCATCTGCTCTCCCCCATTCTCCATTCAAACTAAGTTTAGAAAGCCCAGCTACCTTTACGGAATATAGGCTCTATAGTTCCATCTGGTAATATACCATCAATGTCCATTTCACCGTTACCAACCATAAAGTCTTCATGGGTTACAGAAATATTCGCACCCAATGCTTCTAGTTGACCGTTTTCCAAGTCTCTACCACCCTCTAAGCATGTCGGGTATGCTTCTCCAATCGCTAAATGGTTCGAAGCATTCTCATCGAATAGTGTATTAAAGTATAAAATCCCTGATGCTGAAATTGGTGATTCATGCGGGACAAGTGCTACTTCACCTAAATAACTAGAACCCTCATCTACTTGAATAAGCTCCTGTAGTAAATCTTGACCTACTTCAGCTTCCGCTTTAATAATTTTTCCTTCTTTAAATGTTAATTTAAAACCATCAATGATATTGCCCTGATATACTAAAGGCTTTGAATTACTAACATAACCGTCTACACCTTGCTTCATAGGAAGTGTATAGACTTCTTCTGTTGGCATATTGGCGATAAAAACATGGCCTTCAGGCGTTTTACTGCCACCAGTTACCCATTTATGCTGTGGAGCTAAAGCAATCGTTAAATCTGTTCCAGGTGCAGTATAGTGTAGCTTCGCATACTTTTTATTATTTAAAAGTTCTGCCCGAGATTCTAAATTCGTTACATGCTGATGCCAATTTTCAACTGCGTTACCTTCTCCTATATGAACTGTTTTAAAGATAGCTTCCCATAAAGCAGGTACTTGCTCGTCTGCTGTCAATTGAGGGAATACCTTTGCCGCCCACTTTGGCGAAGGTACTGCAATAATGGACCACGCAATCAAATCCTTCATAACTGCATTACGATAGTTTTTCAACGCAGCTCCTGATACCTTTTGATGAGTAGCTAATCGATCAGCCGAGATTCCTGTTAATTTATCAGGATCTGCGGCATCTATCCATAATAATGCCCCTTTACGTTCAATGAGTTCATCACGCATTTGTACGACCCATTCGGGGAAACGGTTAAATTCTTCATCAGAGGCATGTTCAAAATAGGCACGATCCATTTCATCGTCAGAAAAATTAACATGGACACGCCCTGCCCCAGCCTTATACGCCTCTTTAACGACTAAACGAGCAAAATCTAAAGCCTCAACTGATGTGTTGACTAACAAATATTGACCTGGTTGAATGTTTACCCCAACTTTTACTGCAAGTTCTGCGTATGCCTGTAATTTTTCTTCAAACGTCATATTATTTCCCTCCCTTTTGTCCAATTGTTTTAGAATTACCTTCTTTCAACTTACCATCATGCCAAATCTTCTGCACTGGCTTACCAGGAATTTCTCTTGTCCATTTTTTATAGGTTTTTTCGTCACGATAAGATAGTAATGTTAATACCTCACCATCTGCACCGGCACGACCAGTACGACCAGAACGGTGTAAATACTGCTCAATTGTTCGTGGTACATCGACATGAATAACATGTGTTAAACCGGCAATATCTAAACCACGTGCAGCAATATCTGTTGCTATTAAAATACGTGCGTCCCCTTTGCGGAAAGCATCTAAAGCCTTTTTACGTTCTTCCTTTTTCATGTCAGAATGAAGTGTAACGATTGGTGCAGAGCGATACTGGAGCTTCGTTTCTTTCATTAATAATTGATCAATATTATTGACGAAAGCTAATGCTCTCAGGCCTTCTGTATGCGATAGGCGGCGAAGAAACTCCGTTTTATCACGTTCTTCGACCTTCACAAAAGAGTGGGTTACTTTGCCAACCTTTAGCATATCCTCTGGCTTAATTTTAAAACGAACTGGTTCGAACATCATTCGACTTGCCACTAATTCAATTTCCTCTGTAATAGTAGCCGAAACAACTACCACTTGTCGTCCAAACGCTGAACCTTCAATAAAGGATTTAATGACAACACGGTATTCACGACTTAGTAATTGATCACATTCATCTAAAACAACTGTTTCAATTTCTTTGAGTTTTAATTTCCCTGCACGTGCTAATTCATTTAAACGACCAGGTGTTCCTACAACAATCGTTGGCTTTTTCTTTAATTTTTCAATTTGACGAGCGGAATTGGCACCACCAATAAGCTGCTGAACTGTAATATCCGTACCTGCCGTCCACTCACGGATAACTTCCACAATTTGCATCGCTAGCTCTTGTGATGGAGCTACGATAAGACCTTGTGTTTGTTTTTTCGCTCCATTAACTTTATTCAGCAATGGTAAAACATACGCTAATGTTTTACCAGAACCTGTAGGTGATTCAGCTACGATATCCTTCCCTTCAAGCATGGCTGGTATCATTTCCTCTTGAATTTTCATGGTTGCTTCAAAGTTCCATTTTGCTTGTAATTCTTCTTTTAATAAACTGATTACTGACATGTTATTTCCCACCTTCTATCTGCTTGACACTAGTTTAACACACTCGGCAGCTTCCTACTTTATATGTACGCAAACCTTGGTCTAATCGTTTCACCAAATGAATCTTTCATCCATAAAAAATCTGCCTAACTCCACACATGGAAATGAAAGCCCGTCCACAACTCTTTGAAGACTTGCAGCACCCATGTAAAGCAAGCAGATTTTTTCTATACATTCCTAATCGATTAGCTCATAACCACATGCTAAAATAGCACACTCCGCTAAAACGATTAATGAATCGATATATACATTACTTAATTTTAAATCTCGATTAACTATAGATAACTCCGTACAACCCAACACGATACGGTCACAGTTTAGGGCAAGCATGGCATCTTCAATTGGTTGCCAATCATCCTGTGTGACATCTTTACCAGCTTTGACAAAATCGTAAATGATGGTCATCACATGCGCCCTCATCTCATTATCTGGTACCACAGGTGTAATACCATATTCTTCCAACGCCTCTTGATACATCCGTGAAGTCAATGTACCTGTTGTCGCTAAAATTCCAACACGCTCTGCTCCCAATTCGGATGCTCGCTTTGCTGTTTCACGAATCATATGCAAAACGGGAATCGGAGAGCCTGCCTGAATCTCGTCATAAAAAGTATGAGCGGTATTACACGGAATAGCAATCATATCAGCTCCTACAGAAGCTAACTTTTTTGCATCCTCCATTATAACAGGCACAGGGTTTTCTTTCGTATTATCTAAAATAAAAGCCGTACGGTCAGGAATATTTGTATCATTATCAATAATGGTATGTAAATGCTCCTGATCTTTTTGCGCCTTTGTACGTCTTACAATCATTTCACCAATAAACATGGTTGCTAGTGGACCAACTCCACCTATTATACCTAAAGTTTGTTTTTTCATGAGTTAGACAGACCTTTGTTATTAAAATATTTCTTATATTTACGGTAAAAATTTAAATTATCGACAGTAACATTCAACCAGCGTTTAGCATTCATATCCTTATAATTAAAAATAGAATCCGTTGCCATTCCTTGTCGAATGAGACTTTTCGCTTCAATAATCAGTTGTTCATTTTGTACATATTTGAAAAGGACACCATTGGGTACAATTGTCCAAAGATGTTTATTTTGCACGTATGTAAGTGGCTGTTTACTTCCACGAACATAATCGTCCGCTACATATTGCATAAGGTTATAGCCACTAGCAGTCACATAATAATTGGAAAGCTCATTATGTAATTCGATACTTAACAATTTATAGTGTCCATCACGCTCATCATATTTCATATCAAATGTAGCAAATCCCTGGAATTGAATAGCTTCTAGAAACAACTTCACATTTTCCATTAAAGCAGGGTTATAGGCTGTCATAATAGCTACATAACGACCAATGCCCTCTGGTGAATGCTCTTCTAGTATTGGATTTCCTACAGCAAGAAGCTTCGTCTTCCCATCTTGTCCTACATAAGCATTGACAACACGCATATTCGCGTCTTCTCCAGGGATATATTGTTGAATCATGAGATCATCCCGATAGGCTGATTCCTTATAAATAGCATGAAATATACTATCCTTTTCTTCTTTATCATGTGCAATATATACTTTTTTCTTTCCAGGAAAAATACATGTGGCATACTTTGTCATATTCATTGGTTTAATAACAATTGGGTAATCCAATGACATTTCGTAATCTTCATAATCATTAACTGTACATACATGCATAGCAGGGTATTGAAAGCCAAATTGTGCACACAGTTCATACATACTTTCACGAGTCAGCAGCTGATGTGCAAGGCTAGTATTCACATAAGGAACTAAAAAATCCTCTATTAATTCATCTTTATGTTCTACAATTTTTTTGACATAAAATTCATCACAGGCTAATAGCAGTAATTTTTTTTCTGTGAATTCCTGCGCTATTGCCTTTAGTGCCGTCACAAATCGTTCTTCTATATGAAGTCTCGGTACTTCACGGAAGGTTAATAAATCACTTTGTTGAATTTTTTCCATATTCGTGTGATTCAATGCAAGTGGCTTCACACCATAGGCTTCGTAAAATGCTCTGGCCATGCCATAAGCATTCATTTCATCGCCTAATAAAACCGGTAAAAAAGCGTGCTCAATGGCCATTCTACTCAACTCACTTTTTACTTTTTTATTAGTGTAACATACTTCCTAATGGCTAGTTTATTTATGTACAGCTACTGCCTGTTCACCTAATTCATGATAGCTTTTAAAGAACTGATCCACATTATAAGTTACATAGCCCTTTAACGGGTCCATTACCACGACCTTATCGCCTAAATGCCCAGTTAGCACAACAGCGTGTAAATTCATAAAAGCATCCTGGGAAGTAGTCGCTCCTTTATAAATCCAGCCTCTATTTGCATTTTTTTTAGGCTTGGATAAATCCAGCGTCACCCATGTCACGACAGGAACTCCCTCACGAACAAGCTGTAAAATATCAGCCTGTGAGGCATTTCTCATATCTGTTACACGTAAATCAGCCTGTTTCTCTGCAATAGCTGCCTCCGCCGCCTTGACAATCGGAGCAGCAAATACATACATACCTCGAGCTTTATCACGAGGATTACCTGCAAAAGCCTCATTTGGATTTGGTCCAAATCGTTGATTGCCTATTGTACGTATTTCTTCCTTTGGTAAATAGTTATCAGCCATTTCAAGCTTTGACACATTCATTCCATAGTAATTTAATACGGCTGTGAGTGAAGTTATTTCACAGCCATGTGGAAGCTCAGGATTTTGCATCACCACGGGAACATCTAGCTCTTGCTCGTCTCTTGTAAAGTGGGTCTGCAATCTAAAGTAAGGTTTTGTAGTATCATAGGTAAAATTCTCGATGGTTGTATAGCCATCATTTGTTGCACTATTTTCAAGAGTCGTTGCCGCAATAGCATACTCTCGCCCCTCTTTTAGCTTCGAAAATATCGCTTCTCCCTCTTCAGAACCAATAGCTTCTTCTACAACATTACCATTCTGAACATCTGTGACCGTAATATAAAGATTAGCAATTGGTGCTCCACTATTAAATTCTACTGTTAATACTGTTAATTGATTTTTATTTTCTGCATCTTGCTGTGAAAATGGCTGACAGCTAGAAAGTAACATAATAATCAACATGCCAATAAGTAATAGGCGTTTATACCCCGTCCACAAGACAAATTCCGCTCCTATTCTAAATCGAAGGGTTACCCTTCTCTCTTTTAATTTGTCGTAGACTCTATTATACGATACTTTGAAAGAGGTTCCTATTTTATCTTGTTTCTGAGAACTTTTTTTGCATCGAAAACGAAGCTTCGAGTAAAATTAACTGTAAATACTAAAACTTTTTTCTCAAATCGTTCTTACTTTTGGTCGTAATGTATGCTTTAAAACTTTACCAGAAGCATTGCGCGGCAGTTCAGTTAAACATTCTATTTCATATGGTACTTTATATTTAGCAAGCCGTGATTGACAATAGGATAAAATGATTTCCTCATCGAGATATTTACCTTCTTTAAATACGACAAAGGCTTTAGGCACTTCTCCATACACTTCATGTGGTAATCCAACCACTGCTGCTTCTAAAATTTCTGGCAATTGATACAGCACTTCCTCCACCTCGATTGGATAAATATTTTCACCGCCTCGGATAATCATATCTTTTTTCCTATCAACTATATATAAATAGCCTTCCTCATCAAAACGTCCTAAATCACCTGAATAAAGCCATCCATCTATAATCGTTCTAGCTGTTTCTTCGGGATTACGTAAATAGCCCTTCATCACCTGGGGTCCCCTTACACATATCTCGCCCACCTCACCAGCGGGAACTAGCTTTCCTTCACTATCAACTACTCGGACCTCTGTCTGTTCTAATGGCTTCCCAACAGAGCCTATTTTCGTTAAAGCATCCGTATCTAATAAAGAGGTGGCTGCAGGTGTGTTCTCCGTTTGACCATATAAATTTTGAACTTTAACATTTGAAAACGCCTCTTTTACTTGTTTAACAAGCTCATAAGGCATTGGGGCAGCCCCGTAACATAATAAACGCAAATGGTTAAAGCTATGTTCCTTAAATCCGGGCGTATTTAAAATGATCGTATACATAGATGGAACACCAAAGAAGATGGTTGCCTCTGTTACTGCAATCTGCTCTAATGTTTTAGTGGGTGAAAAAGCTTCTTCTATCAAGACAGTCCCGCCTTGATAAAACATGGGCATGGCAAAAACATGAAGTCCCGCACAGTGAAATAATGGTGTACAAATAAACATCTTGTCCGTGTTAAGCATGTTCATGGAAGATGACCAAATATCTGCTGTAGCCACAATATTTTGATGAGTTAGCATCACGCCTTTTGGTTTACCAGTTGTACCTGAAGTGTACATAACAACAGCAGTATCATGTGCCTCCAACGGTACTACAGCCCTTACTAAATTAGTATTAGTAAGGATGTGATTCATATCTTGAAATCCAATAATATGTTGGAATGAATAGGATACATTTTCTAAGGTTTCAGCTAATCTTTCATCATAAATGAGTCCCTTTGCTTGGGAATGATTAAAAATAAACTCAACCTCCGGAGCTGCTAATTTAGTGTTAATGGGCATAGCAACGTAGCCAGCTAATTGCACACCTAAATATGCAATTAAAAATAAATCTGTGTTGAGTGTATATAGTGCAATGACATCCTCTTTTTTATAATTTTGCTCTTGTAAATAAGCTGCAAATCGTTCGACATGTTTGTAAAACTCACGATAACTTAACTTATTCCCATTATATAAGGTCGCAATTTTACTAGGCTGTTGCACAGCATACTTTTCAAGAATATCCGTCATGTACATCGTCATTATAAGCCCTCCAAAATTCATTTTCTACTGCGGGATAGAGTCATCATTAATGGCAAACTACTAAAGGATTTAAATTTCAGAAAATTATGATTTTATTTTAGCAAGCATTTAATTTCCTGGCAATTTTTCCATACACCCAAAATATGTTGGTAAACTAACGAAATATTCTTAGACGTTTTACTTTTCTAGCAATTTCTATTAGGTGTATGATATTTATACGATTTTATAGGAAAGGCCGGGTTTGCATGCTTTATGCACTTTTAGGAGATTTACATTCTAATATAGAAGATACGAAGGCTGTTCTCACTCATATTCAGCAGACAGCAAAGGAAGCAAAAATCATTGGATTAGGTGATTTATATGAATGCACTATTAGTAAGAAAAAAGCCCAAACGATGTCTGGGTTATCTTTACAAAGAGCAGCAATCGTTGAAAGTAAGTTTGAAGAGCTGTTAACCTTCCCCTCTATACGGGGCAATCAAGAAGAGCGTATTACACAGGTAACTGGTATTGAGCGCTTTAGAGCATTACCTGAAATAATGGAAATTGATGGAGCCACCCTAATGCATGGACATCAATTTAAATGGAGTGTAAGCTGGCAGCCAACATTCCCATCCTTTCAAAAGCCATTGTTCTTCTTTGGCCATAGCCATGAATCAGGTCTTTATCATCAGCAGAAAAAACTACCCATTCGCATTCGCTATGGACAACCAATTGTATTACAAGATAAACAATACGGTGTAAATGTTGGCTCCGTTGTAGATCACCGTGAATGGTGTCTGTATGATAGTGAAAAGCGGACCGTAACCTTTATGTGTGTTCCTAGTGTTGATAAAGGAACCGTGTCCTAAACATAAAAAGAGCAAGCTAATCTTCTCTTTGCTTGCTCCCCGTTTTTAATGAATATATTGCTTTTTTCCGTCCAAGAGAATTTCCTTTAACGCTTTTAGCTTTTCAATGACTACAAAGAATTTCTCTGAAATTTCCTGCAAGTATTTTTCCGCCTCATTTTTAAGACCTGTGTAATATTCCCACACGGCTTTTTTAGCAATTTCATGTACATGAATGAATGGCTGTTCTAATTCTATATAGACACGTTCCTGACCTAACAGCTTTTTGCCAGTGCCATAATACCACTCACCAAGACGTGAATCTTTAGGCGAGCCTTTATCGACATTTCCTCATTGTTCTTTGATAAACTATTCTCATGCAGAAAAAGCGCTAAAACCATGATTGATCTTAGCGCCTTTTTCCTATATAAACCTTTAGTTAGTACTAGCACTCGCAATCGCAATTTTGTAAACTATCCAGTAACTTTTCCATAGCCTCTAGTTGCTCACAAAGCGTTTGAATCATGCACTTTAAAATCGGGATTAATTCTTGGCAAATACAAAATCTCAGCACATTTTGCGCTAGTCGTATTCCTCCCTGATGATGGACAATCATTTCCCTTAAATAGTTGATGTTAATGCTATTGGAAACTGGTGGTGCACACATTGCATTAAACATAGCTTCCGTAATTTCTTTATAAGCACACATATACTCGTATAATTCATACTCTGAATTTTGCACAACACAACATCTATTTTGTAGCGCTTCAATACTTTCAAGCATTTCTGTATGTGTTCGGATGATTTCTAATGCAAGATTTTGTACAGGAATATTTGTTGTGAAGCGTAAAACATTTTCTGACATTTGAATTGCTGCTATTTGATAAGGGATGATTTGCTTTATAAAGTTTTCTGAAATACTACAAGTAATGGTCACATAGGTCATGCCCTGCATCATCTTTTTGAGGATGCGTTGATATTCCTCTAAATATATCTGTGTGACATTACTAAGTTCAATTGGTCTAGCCATTAGACACACTCCTTTCAGAGTAATGTATGCCCCCTAGGTTGTTGTGCGATAGACAATTGTACCAATTGTGCAATTTTTACTGCAACATCAAATAGTTATAAGTTATACTGACTCTTCTTTATATGTATTTAAGCATGCTTGACAAATACATGTATTCGTCTTTGTAGTACTTAACAATTGCTCTGGAAAATTCTCTGTCATACACCAACATTCTTTTTCACCTTTGGCGACTTCACAATGATTTTCTCTCCCACAACGTGGGCATCTATTTTCCAACATAGTCTAAGACCTCCCTTTCTTATCTCATCATTGTAAAGGAAAAAAGGAAGAGCACTCAACACCTCACTCCTCCTCAGTCACTTATTGATGCTTGTGTATTTCTTGTTTTACTTCATCAACATTTGTGTCACTAAAGACAGCCGTCCCATGTCCTCCCTGTTTAGCCAATAATGCTTTTACCTCATTGTAGGATAATCCTGATTCGGCATTTTTTTGCTTCACTTCATCAATATTCGTACCCGAAACTGAGAATTGGGCATCTCCATTTTCTCTATTCATTGCTCGCTCCCCCTACAATTCATCCGGCTGTAATTCAATCAATTCATCGCCTTCTCTTTCTACTCTCTTATTAAGCTCCTCCACAGGAATAGCATCCACGGTTTGCATATCCTCATGCAAATCGAAAAGACTTATTGTATCAGATTCAACCATGTCAGGTTTGTCTTTACTATTTAAATTCATAAATATTTTCTTTTCATGTGGTATTTGTTCTTTGTCCATCATGCCACACTCCTTTCTTCTTTAATGTGTGTAATGATGAACAGATTATGTGTCATTCCCTTTTAGCACTTTTATCGATACGATGGTATTCAGAAATTTGAATGACTCGTACATGCCTAGTATGCAATTCATGATAAATACCTCTGCTATCTGTAAAGGAGATATATTGATCTCGTTCACTCTTTACCAGTTTCTCTGCTTCTTGCTGCGACTCGATAAAGATAAATCTTCTGACATAATGTATTTCATCAAAAAAATAAGTAATTTTAAATTCCTTCATGCTATATGCTCCTTAACAATACGATGTTACTGTTTATTCTATCCAAAGACCTGAACAATCCATAACATCATTCATTTGTAGCATATAGTATAATCATCACCTGTATTAAAGGAGGGATTGACGTTGATTCATACCGTTAAACCTGGGGAAACGTTAATTCAAATTTCCCGTGATTATCGTACTCCAGTGGCTTCCATTGTTGCTGCCAATCCAGGCATTCAATCAGGTACTCTTTACGTTGGTCAACCAATAATAATACCTGGCTTTCCGGACCCCGAAACGATCCCCTACCGTATTGAGATTTCTACAGAAAATCGTTGGCTACGTCTCTATAGAAATAGTATCCTACAAAAACAATATCCAATAGCAGTTGGACGTATGCTCCACGAAACACCTGTCGGCAGCTTTATTATTATTAACAAAGACCCAAATCCAGGCGGCCCATTTGGAACTATGTGGATGAGTTTATCAAAGGAACACTATGGCATTCATGGCACGAATGATCCTAGCTCCATTGGGCATGCTGTTTCTCATGGATGTATCCGAATGCAAAATCCAGATGTTGAAGAACTGGCCAGTATTGTTCCAATAGGGACTGAAGTAGTGATTCATCCATAATAAATAAGGCTATCTATTGGGATAGCCTCTCGATTCATTTATCCTTCCCCTCTTGACTGTACAAGCTTCATTAAATAGTATTGCTCTTCACGCCACATATGATCCGCCATAGGTGCAGTAAATGTACCTAAAACCTCTGCACTCAATTCCATCTCTTCTAACTCCTTTAAAAATGTTTTGAATAATGTCATCTCCAGCTCAACATCTTTATTAAATCGGCTTAAAGCAGGAAAGGAATGCATATTAGTTCGTAAATAACCTGTTAATTCTACTGCTTTTAAATAAAATTGTTCAAAGTGTTTGGCAAACTCATGACTCTTTTGCTTCAATCTTTTTTCGACCCCATCTAAATTATCCTGAATAATACCTGCATGTCCTGAGGCATCCAATAACCAAATTAAATGGTGATGAAGCTCATGAAATATGGGTGGCACTTCGCCTTTTCTCAAATAACTAAGTACATTTTGATATTCCTCAAGCTCATTCACCATATGATTGACAAATGTTGGTGTTAAATGAATACCAATATCTCCTGACAATTGATGTCTCAGTAGATGGAGTTTAAATTGTTTAAACTGCTCGACATTGTCATCGACAGTTATCGTGAAAGCGACGGCATTGGTAGCATCAATAGACGACACATAGGTGAGGAGCCGAGAGAATTGCTGGATAAAACTATTTGCCCTTTGAATGTCATCCTGTTCAGAGGGATATAATGCATCATGAATAAATTGCGCATGATTTTGCATGATTTCTAGCCAAAACCTATGCTCGAAAATTGCATGTTGCACAAAATCAGACAAAGTTAAACCTCCTTTATTTTTCTGAACTTTGGAAGAAGCTTGACACTAACGCACCCAGTTTATGTCTCCTCCATTCTATTCATCATGAAATACAAATAGTAGTCTTGGATTCATCATAATCCTTGTTGTATAGGATGAAACACTAATAGCTATACTACCAATGGCTAAAGTAATTATTAGATGGAGTTACAACTTTAGGAGGGAGTATTTTGTCCACAAAGAAACAGTTATTATCAATTTTTGCCTTAGGTGGCATTAATGAAATTGGCAAGAATATGTATGTAGTTCAATATGCAGATGATATGATTCTTATTGATTGCGGAGCGAAATTTCCAGATGAGACCTTGCTCGGTATTGATTTAATAATTCCTGATATTACCTACTTGCTTGAAAATAAAGAAAAAGTTAAGGCTTTAATTGTGACGCATGGACATGAAGATCACATTGGTGGTATTCCATATCTATTAAAAAAATTAAACGTTCCTGTTTATGCTACTCGCTTTACTTTAGGGCTGATCGAATTGAAGCTAAAAGAACATAAGCTGCTCAGAGAGACGGATTTAATTGAAATTCATGCTGATTCAGCACTTCATTTAGGAGAAATTGATGTAAGCTTCTTTAGAACTAACCATAGCATACCCGATTGCTTAGGAATCGTCCTTGCCACTCCTGAAGGAAATGTAGTGCATACTGGCGATTTCAAATTCGACTTAACACCTGTGAATAACCAATTCGCAGACATTCATAAAATGGCGGAAATCGGATCAAAAGGAGTGCTCGTTCTAATATCAGAAAGTACAAATGCTGAACGGCCAGGCTTAACCCCCTCAGAGCAACTTGTTGGGCATCATATTGAGGAGGCCTTTTTCCATGCTGAGCGTAAAATTATCATCTCAACCTTTGCCTCAAATGTTAATCGTATTCAACAAATTGTGCATGCAACCATTGCCGCTAATCGAAAGCTAGCTTTATTAGGTCGTAGCATGGTAAATGTTGTAGATGTCGCTATTGAACGAGGGTATTTATTTGTTCCAGATGATCTGTTAATAGATGCGCGTGAAGTCAAATACCTTCCCCCTGAAGAGGTTGTAGTACTATGCACAGGTAGTCAAGGAGAACCGTTAGCAGCACTCGCTCGTTTAGCAAATGGTAATCATCGGGAAGTAAAGGTTTTACCTGATGATATGGTTATTCTTGCAGCGTCTCCTATTCCAGGCAATGAAAAAGGAGTTTCTCGCATCGTGGATCATTTATTTCAGCTTGGCGCAAAAGTCATATATGGTTCTTCCAGTCATACGGGAATGCATGTTTCAGGACATGGCTATCAGGAAGACTTAAAGCTTATGCTGACGTTTATGAAACCACAATTTTTTATTCCTATTCATGGCGAATTCCGTATGTTGCATCAGCACCGTTTATTAGCTGAGGCTGTTGGTGTTCAAAAGGGCCATACGTTTATTATGAAAAATGGAGATGTTGTTGATATTGAAAATGCGGTGGCGCGACAAACACGCAAAGTCCCATCAGGGGATACGTATGTGGATGGAATCGGCATAGGTGAAGTAGAAGGCATTGTCCTGCGTGATCGCAAGCAACTTTCTGAGGATGGGATGTTGGTTATTGTCTTAACCCTTAGCAAAGCAGACGGTGCTATCATTTCAGAGCCTGATACTATTTCTCGTGGCTTTGTGTATGCAAAAGATTTTGAGGAGCTATTAAATAAAGTGAATGTCCTGACCAAAGAAATCATCATGGAATTGCAGCAAGAAAGTAGGCAAATACATGTCTTAAGACGAGAAATAAAAAAAGCTGTAGGTCAATATTTATTTACACAAACAAAACGGAAACCTATGATTTTACCCATTATTATTGAAATTTAAGCAGTCGGTGCATGGACTTTCAAATCCATTACGCACCGACTGCTTTATATTATTCGCTACATATACTCTGAAAAACATGATACTCTTGAAAATCATTCAAAAAATCACCATTAAAAATATGGTCTAGCATAGCGATATATTGATCATTCAATTGCTCAAATCCTTCGTGTAAGCTGTCGGAATGCTGTTTTACTTGTCTAGAAATATTATCAAAATATTTGGGTAGTTCATTCACCGCAGTGACTAGTGAACCCTTATTTTTTAATAATTGTTCAACAGCATTTATTAATTGAACGACATTATGCTGAATGGCTATAGAAGGTAAATCAATCATTAAACTATAGACATTACATCTCTCTTTATTGTTCTGATACCATTTCATAAAATGAAATAAATAGTCACCGATTAGTATCGATTCTTTCGGTATGATTGCGATGATATCATGGCTAATACATACATCTGTTTTACATTGATATATATACGCTTCCTTTAAATTCATTTTATTTAGAAGGATACTTTGAGCGGGCACCAGTGAAAAAGAAAATGGTTCTTTCAAAGTACTATCAACCTTTGGTAAAAGACTAGTATTATCTTCCAACGATAATTTCCTTAGCGCTTCTTCTGTTATATAAGGAATACCATCCATAGCAAAACGTTTTTTACTCGTGACCACCTTCCCAATTTTTATTTTTGCTATCTCTTCTAACAAATATTTCACCTTGCTTTCATCCTCCAATCCTACATCCTACTTTGTAAACCGCCCTATAAAGTTCACTTTCAATATAATCCTTATAGCTTCCATTAGGCCATTTGGTTAAGGAAAGTTGATACTCTAAAATTGTACCATTTTAATGTAACATTTTCTCTATTATACCACTATAATAGTATAGTCAATTCCACTATTTTTCACTAGCTTTTAACATAGAGGTGAATCATATGTCAGATTTTTTAAAGCTAGTAGGTGAACAACTCCGTATTATTAGATTATCTAAGGGGCTAAGCCAGGAAGAAGTGGCCGAAAGAACAGGGAAATTGGGGTTCAGTAAAGGGAGAGTTTCCAATATTGAACACGGACAATCTAATATAACCTTGAGTACATTAGAAACACTTATGAAGGCACTAGACATCCCTCCTGAGGAGCTTTTTAATTTTCAAAAATTATCTGGCGTTACTGATATTGAGGAAAAGAACCTTATGCTAGACATTCATCGATCATTATTAAGAGAACGCAATTTAGATGAGGTTAAATATGTCGTTCGGATTACAAAGGATTTTTTAGATACGATTGATTCACAGTCAAAGAAAAACAGCCCCAATGGTCAATGACATTGGAGCTGTTTCTTTTCATATACATAATTACATACCAAACTTTTGACGATAGCCACATTTTCTACAAAGCTCTTCAACAGCCTCTCTTCTTGAAAAGCCATCGATTATATTAGTTGCACGTTCCCCATCCACTATTTCTGCGAAGGATTTTTCATGAACATTACCTAAATTAATGACCCCTTCGCCATCTAAACAGCAAGGTACCACGGTACCATCTACAAGAATTGCAGCCTGACTCCGAAGTGCGTGACAAAAGCCTTTACCTTCATCTTCTGGCTCCAGTAAGCTTGGCCATCTAAATTCATGATCCTGATTCAAATAAATATTGGGGCCAATTTTCACACCCTTACCAGGCTCTACTTTTTCTTCGATGCGAAAATCAAGATTATACTCATTTTCTAGTATTTCTAATGTTTCACGGTTGCGACGTGCTGCAACATCTGAAACATGGTCTTTTTGCAAATTCCATAAACGGTAGGAAATAATCGTTTTGTATTCTCTAGACTCCCGTACAAAATCTAAAATATCGCCTAAATATTTTTCTCTGTTTTCAGAACCCTCATGCCCATCAAAGCTATGTAGAGAAAAGTTTATTTGACGTAATGCTGGTTTTCCTAATATTTTTTCACGGTTTTTCTTAATTAGCGTACCATTCGTTGTAATATTAACCTTAAACCCTTTCGCATGAGCCGCATCCAACAATTGATCTATTCGTGGATGTAAAAGAGGCTCTCCCTTTACATGCAAATAAATATATTTAGTGTGGGGTCGGATTTCGTCTAATATTTTATTAAATTGCTCTACTTTTATGAGTCCCTTTGCTCGTGCAGTAGGTGGACAAAAACTACATGCTAAATTACAAACACTCGTTATTTCTATATAAACCTTTTTAAATGTTTTCAACTTTCCTTCACCGTTCCAGTTCCCTAGATATTCAAATCCCATTCATTTTAACAAATTTATAGGATAGATAGCAAAATTCATGTGCTTCTCTCTAGTTGATATGGCTACACGTACAAACGGACTTTAAAAACTGTAATATCTTATTAGTATTAGTATTAATAGATGAAAGGAGGTCAAACGATGCAAAGTTTCAATTCTAGAAAATTTAATGACCCTGAGGAACCTGAAAACAATTCTACTGAAAAACATGCTAGAAACCATATTACATTCAATTTTACTTTCAATATAGGAAATACAGACTTCCATTTTGAGCAACGCGCTGAAGGCGGAGGTCAAATCAATGAGGATGTGGGGACTAATGCCAATCAAGGTGGTCAAAATGCTAGTGATGGCAGTCACACACGGAATGTAAATTCTCAGTTCGCAGATGGTAATGGCCGTAGCGGTATAGCGGGTAATAATAACGACGAAGCTGGTGGACAGCAAGGTATTAAGGTAAGGGATAGCTTAGTCATTGATAGCGATATTCATTCCTCCTCTAATCATAGTGAAAGCCATGAAGAGGACAATGATTTAACAGAAGAAACAGAGGAATAGAATTAAAAACTTCTATCTGTTCATTGTCACACTCAACAGATAGAAGTTTTTTATTAAACATTACGTTTATAGTTTTTAGTACCATCATAAGAATATAACATTGGTTTACCATCCACATAGGTCTCTAAATGCACAGGACGGCCCCACAGCTGATATATATAGGGTAAAACATTTTCTAAATAGTGCGGATCTAGCTCCATTCCTTCATAGCCATGCATTAAATAGAGTTCTCCGTTCCGTAAATAATCTCCGTTTTTTACTAAAATATAAGGGAATCCACCATTTACTCGCATGGAAACAAGCTGATCTCGAACCATCTCATAATCTTTGTCGGTAATCCGATACTCATTACCTTTCTTTTGAAATAAATATAAATCCTCACGTTTCGCTAAGTCTTTTGATAAATAATTACGGATAAAGGAAATATCTGACTCAACCTCTCTTACTTCAAATATTTTTTCCCGTCCCGTGTTCGGCTGTACACCTAACCGCTTCATCTCCTCAGTCGGATTGTTATAACGATTTTCAATATCCTCAAAAATTTTAATGCCAAGGTAATATGGATTAATCGACGTTTTAGAGGGTTGCACAACTCCAGCATTTAACTTGGCATATTCAATGGTTTCTGGAGTTGTTAGATTCAACTCCCGCATAATTCGTTGATGCCAAAAAGATGCCCAGCCCTCATTCATTATTTTCGTTTCTAACTGCGGCCAAAAATAGAGCATTTCTTCACGCATCATTGTTAATATATCTCGTTGCCAATCTTCCAACTCTCGACTATGTTCTTCTAAAAATAATAAAAGATCTTTTTCGGGTTTTGGTGGGAACTGCTTTAATCTCCGTCTGATTGGTTTATACACTTTATCTTTTTCCTCTAAGCTCCATAAATCATCGTACGGTGATTTTATCGGGGCTTTTTCTTCCTCTAGCTCATCTTCCTCACTCCAAGATAGCTTTGGTCTCAATATAGATGGATCAATATGTTCCTGAATCGCTAAAACGGCATCCAAAAACTGTTCCACCTCATCCTTACCATATTCTCTTTCATAGCCGGCAATTCGTTCAGCCGTAGCTGTCATGCTCTCTACCATATCTCTTCTTGTGTTGGAAAAGCGTACATTATTTTTAAAGAAATCGCAGTGTGCTAAAACATGGGCGATAATCAATTTATTTTGTGTTAACGTATTCGTATCAAGTAAAAATGCATAGCATGGATTAGAATTAATAACGAGCTCATAAATTTGACTAAGCCCTAAATCATATTGAAGCTTCATTTTATGAAATTGCTTTCCAAAGCTCCAATGGGAAAAACGAGTAGGCATTCCATAAGCGCCAAATGTATAAATAATATCCGCTGGACAAATTTCATAGCGCATCGGATAAAAATCTAAGCCAAAGCCTGAGGCAATTTCGGTAATTTCATCTATTGCTCGATGAAGCTCTTTTGTGTCCATTTTACGCCCCCTCCCTTGAACGTTGATACTAATCAAACTTCCATATTACTCCTCATTTTTCTTAAAAAAGCTCTTTAAAGCATCATAGACATCGCCTTTTTTTCTCAAAATATGATGTCTAAATTTCGGATCATCAATTTTTTTATAGGTATACATAAGTGTCGAGAAACGATTATGCTGATTGACTTCTCCATATCCAAACATACTGGATACGTTCATCAATTCTGCCACTAGCTTCAAGCACTTTTCATTATCCATTGAAATATTTTCACCATCTGAAAAATGAACAGGATAAATATTGTAACGGGATGGAGAGTATTTTTCCTCAATCAATTCCAGTGCTTTTTTGTAAGCCGAAGAACAAATAGTTCCTCCACTTTCTCCCTTTGTGAAAAACTCCTCTTCTGTCACTACCTTTGCTTCTGTATGATGGGCAATGAATTCAATTTCAACCGTTCCATATTTGGAACGTAAAAACTTTGTCATCCAAAAGAAGAAACTGCGAGCACAATACTTTTCAAATGCTCCCATCGAGCCACTCGTATCCATCATGGCAAGCACTACCGCTTTTGATTCTGGTTTTACCACTTCATCCCAAGTTTTGAAACGTAAATCATCATTATGAATAGGTGTAATTTCAGCTTTTCCTTGCATTGCATTGCGTTTTAATGCATTTAAAATGGTGCGCTTTTTATCCACATTGCCCATTAGCCCTTTTTTGCGAATATCATTGAAATCTATTTTTTCAGTGACGATTTCTGCCTTTTCCTTCTGCTGCAAATTAGGTAGCTCCAACTCGCGGAATAAGACATTTTGAATTTCTTCAATACTGACTTCCGCTTCATAATAATCTTGGCCAGGCTTGTCACCTGCCTCTTTTCCTTTTCCTTGAGCTTGATTGGCCTTACTACCATCTCGTGCCACTACATCACCAATATTACTATCTCCTTGCCCTTGCCCTACATGCTTAGAATTATCATAGTTATATCGAATTTTAAATTCATCCAGTGAGCGTATAGGTATTTTAATAACCTCTCGACCATTAGACATGACAATACTTTCTTCACTAACTAAATCAGGTAAATTGTTCTTAATGGCATCTTTCACTTTTTCCATATGTCGTTGTTGGTCCTGATGTCCTTTACGATGGAGGGACCAATTTTCCTGAGAGATAACAAATCCTTTATTTTCGTGTTCAGTCATTTTTATCCTCACCCATCTATCTCAAATTCGCTTTTTCTATACTATGCTTGAGAAACACTTTCTTGCACGTTTTTTATAAATTCCATAGTGCATTGCGTAAAAATCCCTCATTTTGATAGTAAAAGGAGTGCCCTGAATTGGGACACTCCTATCTGACTTGGAACAATAAAAGTTATTTATCGATTCAACAGGCTTCCTACATATTGCAGCAACTCGTTTGCAGATGTTGTATTATAACCATGCTCATCCACAAGTCTCGCGACTACCTCATTAATTTTCTTGAGCTGCGATTCATCCGGCATTTTTGATGAAGTTGTAATTTTCACTACATCTTTCAAATCGGCAAATAATTTTTTTTGAATGGCTTCTCGTAATCTTTCGTGAGAATTATAGTCAAAACGTTTGCCTTTTCGTGCATAGGCAGAAATACGAATGAGAATCTCCTCACGAAATGCCTTTTTAGCATTTTCCGAAATGCCAATTTGCTCCTCAATCGAACGCATTAATTTTTCGTCTGGGTTCATTTCTTCCCCAGTGAGCGGATCAAATAATTTATTTTTATTACAAAACGCCTCTACATTATCGAGGTAATTGTTCATCAATGTTTTCGCTGATTCTTCATAGGAGTATACAAAAGCCTTCTGTACTTCATTCTTTGCAATTTCATCGTACTCTTTGCGGGCAACCGCAATGTAGTTCATGTATTTCTCACGATCCTCCTGAGAAATGGAAGCATGCTGATCCAATCCATCCTTCAAAGCTCGTAAAACATCTAATGCATTAATAGATGGCACCTCTTTGCGGATAATTGCTGATGAAATACGATTAATAATATAGCGCGGATCAATACCGTTCATGCCTTCATTAGGAAACTCCTTTTTCAGTTCCTCTAAGTCAACGGAATTAAATCCCTCCACATTTTCTCCGTCGTACAAGCGCATTTTCTTAATCAGATCCACACCTTGTTTTTTCGGAACCTCCAATCTCGTAAGAACCGAAAAGATTGCTGCGGCCTTTAAAGCATGCGGCGCAATATGAACATGGGACATATCACTCTCTTTAATCATTTTTTCATAAATATGCTCTTCCTGACTCACCTTTAGGTTATACGGAATCGGCATAACAATAATACGGGAATGTAATGCCTCATTCTTTTTATTAGAAATAAAGGATCGATATTCGGTTTCGTTTGTATGAGCTACAATTAACTCATCCGCACTAATTAATGCAAATCTTCCTGCTTTGAAATTTCCCTCTTGCGTTAAAGATAATAAATTCCACAAGAATTTTTCATCCAACTTCAGCATCTCTTGGAACTCCATCATTCCTCGATTGGCTTTATTGAGCTCCCCATCAAAGCGATAGGCACGGGGATCGGATTCAGAACCAAATTCACCGATTGTGGAGAAATCAATACTTCCCGTTAAATCGGCAATATCCTGCGATTTCGGATCAGAAGGTGTAAATGTTCCTATTCCTACGCGTTTATCTTCTGAAAAAGAAATTCGTTCAATCATCACGTTTTCAATACGTCCATCGTATTCCTTTTCAAGACGCATCGTATTTAAAGGCGATAAACTTCCTTCAATTCTTATGCCATACTCCTCAAAGAAATCATTACGTAAATGATGTGGAATTAAGTGCAATGGGTCCTCATGCATTGGACATCCCTTAATTGCGTAGACCGCACCCTCATCTGTTCGAGAATATTGCTCTAACCCGCGTTTCAATAAAGTAACAATTGTTGATTTACCACCACTAACTGGTCCCATTAATAATAAAATACGCTTTCTAACATCTAACCTGCGTGCTGCTGGATGGAAATATTCCTCCACCAGCCTTTCAATTGCTGTTTCAAGCCCAAAAATTTCATGTCCGAAAAATTTGTACATTTTTTGCCCATCGCGTTCCTCTACACCAGCACTTTTTATCATATTGTAGACGCGTGAATGGGCTGTTTGTGCAACTTCAGGTCTTTCCCTAACGATGTTTAAATAATCTGCAAATGTGCCTTCCCACTTCAGCCTATTTTCTTCTTCGCGATAGCTTTTCACTTTATCTAAAATGTTAATAGCCTTCCCTCCATTCAGGGCTTGATTTATAACATAGTATGAAGTAAATGACATGATGATACCGATTACTTTTTCTTTAGTGAAGTTTCTTCTTATTATGGTTTTTTTTATGGCAAAAAAAACCGTGAAAACATGGCCTAAATCGTAAGGAAAAAGCTTTCTGGAATGAAGATAAAAATTTCGGTTATTCTAATCTTTAGAAAGGAGGTCCATCATTGCATCGTCATTTTATATTTCTTTTAACATTCATACTTTTAGGAATTACACTCTGCCCAGCCGACTCATTTGCAAAGGAGGAGGCAACGGAAGAAGAAATTGTGCAGCAGCGTATGTCTTATTATGTACAATTTGATGAATTGCTCATCCCTTGGCACTTTTTGGCTGCTATAGATCAATATGAGAGAAATCTACAATCCGTTCGAAAAGATATCCCTAAGCGAGATGGCTATTTGTCCATTCAATTTTCTGATGAATATTGGTCTGGTGCATTAAATCCTATAAAGGAAGACAGCAAACCCGAAACAATTAGCTATTTTGGAGGAATGGGCTTAGACGGAAATAACGATGGAATTGCTAGCCCTAAGGACGATGAGGATGTCATCTTCTCAATGGCAAGTTACTTAGCCAAATATGGAACAACTGATGAGGATTTTAAATTAGCCTTATGGGAGTACTACGGCAGCGAAGAAGCGGTCAATCAAATTTTTACCATTTCCACTTTATACAGACATTATAAAACCATCGAGCTTGATGCACATACCTTCCCACTTAATATCAGCTCTACTTACAGCTATAAAGGAACATGGGGCGCCAATAGAGGCTGGGGCGGACGTCGTATCCATGAGGGAACCGATATTTTTGCCAATTATGGAACACCTGTATTATCTACCTCCTATGGGGTTGTTGAGGTCAAAGGCTGGAACCAATTTGGCGGCTGGCGTATTGGTATTCGTGATAATCATAACTCCTATCACTATTATGCCCACCTCGGCAGCTATCATAAGGACATTGAAGTAGGTACAATTGTGGAGCCCGGCACGGTGCTCGGCTATGTTGGAAGCTCTGGCTACGGAAAAGAAGGTACATCTGGAAAATTCCCACCCCATCTTCATTATGGCATATACAAATTTAATGGTAGAACTGAATGGGCATTTGATCCTTATCCTTCCTTACTTCAGTGGGAGCGACAGGCAAAGAGTAAAAAACAATAAATATATGATTCAAGACACTTGAGGCATTTTGCTTCAGGTGTTTTTTCTTTGCCATTAGGAAATTTCACATAAATATTTTTTTCATATCTCTGGCCGCTGTACATATTTTACTACTCGTAAAAGAAAAATAATTATACTGTTGAACTAAAAAACTATTTTTAATTATTTTTACCAAATGGCTTATTAATCTATCAAAATAGTTATAAAATAAAAGTTGTTATTGATCAAAATACTCTATATGGAGTTAGGTAAAGGGATGGGGAAATGAAAGGCATTTTTCAGTTTAAAACACTTAAAGCAAAAATTTTAAGTGCATTTATACTTTTGTTAGTTTTAGTCGTTAGCTTTACAGCTTACACTTACACTTCCAATACAGCTATGGAGAAACAAGCAAAGGCTTTAGTAAAGGAAGATTTAGTAGTACTCAATGCAAGTAACAATTTAGCACTCTCTATGAGTGTCCGATTGTCAGCAGCCTTAAACTATGTGTTAACTGGTGATGAAAAATATAAGGAAACGTTTAATGAGTATCGTCAAATAGCTGAGGATAATAACGCGCTTCTGGACAAATATGATACATCCGAGGAACGCACTAAAACTGTAGAACTTGCACGTGATTGGAGCCAAATTGTGAAGACAGAGGTATTCGATGTCTATCAACAGGGCAATAAGGAACTAGCCTTAGAAAATTTAATGGATACACAAAATCTCGTGTCAAGCGTACGTAATGGCTATGAACAGCTCGCTAATGACCGTGAAGAAGCTATTACAGCTGTTGGTAATGATGTTGTAACAACGAGCTCTACCAATCGTACGATTGGTATTATTGTCAGCTCTATCCTAACAATTATTGGTATTTTAATTGCTATTGTTACAGCTAGTACGATTTCGAAGCCCATTAAGGTAGTGGCAAATCGTATGAAGGAACTAGCAGATGGTAATTTACAGCTTGACCCATTAACTGTAAAAACGCGCGATGAAATTGGAACGTTAATGTCTGCAGCAAACGATATGAATGATCAATTAAAGCAAACCATTCAATCCATCTATACAGTTTCTGAAACTGTTGCAGCAAGTAGCGAGGAGCTAGCGCAATCTTCCAATGAAGTACAGGCTGGTACTGAACAAATTACAGTGACTATGCAGGAGCTTGCTTCAGGCACAGAAACGCAAGCCTCTACAACGGGTGATTTAGCAGAAACAATGACAGCGTTCAAACGTAGTATTCAAGAAACAACACAGGAAGGTACCGAGCTAAAAGATCATTCTAGCCAAGTTCAAGATTTAACGATTAGTGGCAAAAATTTAATGATTCAATCTACACAACAAATGGCCGCTATTAATGAAATCATGTTAGATTCCGTGAAAAAGGTTGAAAATTTGAATGATCAGTCTGCTGAAATCTCAAAATTAGTTTCTGTAATAGACGATATTTCAAACCAAACTAATTTACTAGCTTTAAATGCAGCTATTGAAGCGGCGAGAGCAGGTGAACATGGTAAGGGCTTCGCTGTTGTCGCAGATGAGGTACGCAAACTTGCCGAACAAGTGCAATTCTCAGTTACTGATATTTCAACAATCGTCAATCGGATTCAAGGTGAGACAGGTACTGTCACTACTGCCTTACAGACAGGCTATGAGGAAGTCAAAAGAGGGACAGCACAGCTTGATCAAACAAGTGAAACATTTGAACAAATATCTAGTGCTGTAGAGGATATGATAGATAATATTACGACTATCTCTAATAATTTAAATCAACTTGCGGATGGTTCCGAAACGATCAATGCTTCTATTGATGAAATGGCTTCCATTTCACAGGAATCTGCAGCAGGGGTTGAACAAACGACAGCGACTGTGGAGGAAACAGCCGCTACTATGGATGAAATAGCTCGAAGTGCTAATCAGCTCGCTGGATTAGCCGAGGAATTAAATGGCCAATTAAAACAGTTTAAAATTTAAAAACGATGTTAAAAGCTATCTCAATTTTTCGGATTTGGGATAGTTTTTTATCTTTTCTTTATTGCCAATGTCTAATTGGCACTCTTTCCAGCTCATGACGTTTTATAATGACACTTATCTTTTGAAACCATTTCTCACATAATTCCATGGCTTCTTCGTATTCTTCCTCATCTCTCGCAATAGGATGTTCACCCTGATCCATAAACATATATTCTAAAATAGGCTCTGATAAATGATCGACTACAAACTTTAATGATAGTTGTGAAACGGTATCATCCTCTTCAACTTCCTCTTCTGCTACATTCTCCTCCTCCCCTAACAACGAGCCACTCATTAAGTAATTTTTAGTTCTGAGGACAAACATTTCATCCTCCATCATAGCTACTTCATAAATTTTACTAAACGGAATTTCTATAATTTTAAGTTCTTCCTCTAACTCTTCCCTTTGAGCGAAGATGAGCATATTTGTATGTTCATTTAACAATAACCCCTTTAAAGCATCCTGTGATAATAGGCATTGTGTATGAGGAATCGCCTTCATCTCCTCTTCACTAGCTTCCTTCATTTCTGCATAATTTTGTGATTCGATATAACGCTCTTTTATATACCGAATAATGCCTATACTCACTAACGTTAGCCCGATTAAAAAAAATAGCTGCTTAATAATGGCTACTTCAATTGCATTTGCTAGAAAAAAATAGATGATCCCTAATAAAATGAAGAAAATAATGTTCATTCATATCCCGCCTTTATGAAGATAATCCGCTAGAGAAATAGTTGAATATACTAGCAATCTATTCATGAATCTATCTTTTCATACTTATTTCTCTCACATAAAAAAACATGAGATCAGTAAAAGTTCAATGATCTCATGTTCTCTATTAACGACCGACTAATTCTTCTTTACTGCCTACGTCATCTAGTGTTTTATCTTTTTCTATTTTGTGCATCTCAAGAACATGCTGTGATGGTGGCACTAGTAGGCTTACTACTACAATCGTAATTCCTGTTATTACAACACCTGAAAATACTGGTGCCTGCCACAATTCATTTAATAGACCAAGAAATCCTTCTGATTGGATGGTTAAACTAGGGACAAATGTCAATGAAGTAACAATGTAATAGATTAAGCCAACTGATATACTTGCCCAAACAGCAGGTGTACTCACACGTTTCCAAAATGGTCCTAAAACGATTGGCCAGAATATCGTTACAAAAATGACATCCCATGCTAAATACGCTAAATCAATAACCTTTTGAAAGCTTATCGCTAACACTAACCCTAGCAATGCACTTGAAAGTATGACAGAGCGTGAGAATCTTAGAAGCTTTTTAGGATCAGGATTTCGATTAATAAAATCTAAATAAATGTTCTTTGTGACAATTCCCGAAGTCGCTACATAGCATGCGGCTACCGTTGACATCCCCATAGCTGCCATGGCCGTTAAAAAAATAGCTGCCAAAAGCGGAGGGAAATAACCTTGTGCAAAGGTAAGCATCAATGTTTCTGGGTTAGTACTATTAGGGTAAATAGATTTGAAAGCTTCACCCAACATTCCTGGAATCCAGCTGATCGCAATAACTATAGTCCCCGCAATGATCATACTGCGCTGAGCTACTTTTGGACTTTTCGCCGCTGCGACCCTTTGACCAAGATCAACTGCTGGAATGTCCCCAAGTGCTAAGACAAGATATAGCGTCCAAAACTCGGCTCCTGCCTTGTCAAACAATGTATGAATATTCCACCACTCAGGGTTAAAAGTCACATCAGGATAATAAAATAAAATAAAGATAGTAATTCCTAAAATCCCTGCTATGGCAAGCGCACCTTGTACAATTTCAGTATAAGCGACTGCCCATAAACCACCTATAACTGAATAGATAGCTGTTAATGATACAAATAGAAGTGCTGCAGGAATGAAGTCAATTTGTAATAGTTGCTGAATAATATATGTACCACCGACTGTTAATGCCGCCGCATTAAACACACCAAAGGCAATGGCCATTACGACACCTGTATAGGCTCCTAACTTTTTACTACCATAGCGTAAGCCATAGTAATCTGCTAAAGTCCAACCCTTTAACCGACGTAGTGGCTTTGTCCAAATGAGTGCACCAAGTATCATACAAGTACCTAAGCCACCCATTGTTGCTGAACCTTCAAAGCCGCCGCTCGTATAACCTGATCCTACTGCTGCAAAAAAGAATGGAGCAGCTAATAAAGCCGCGACTAAACTTCCAGTGACCACAGAAAGAGGCATACTCCAACCAGCAACAATTAAATCCTCTGCGGTATTGACACGCTTGTACCCTTTATAGCCAATATAATAAATAAATACTAAGTATAAGCTAAAGATGATTATATTTAACATGCTCGTACTCCTTAGTTTCCATTATCCATTCATTACAACGCCACCATTAGGTGTTAATATTTGACCTGTATAGAAATCAGCATGCTGAGAGGCTAAAAATAATACACTTTTGGCAATTTCCTCTGGCTGCGCTAAACGTTTTAATGGGTATTTTGCAGATTCTTCCTCAACATAGTTGTCCCCAAACTCTTTTAAAATGTCTGTAAACGTACCACTTGGCGCTACTGCATTAACAAGAATTGTTGGTGCTAATTCTCTAGCTAATGCTTTTGTAAAGGCATTTATAGCACCTTTGGCGGCGGAATAATGTGTAAATTCTTCACATCCTAAGCTCCCAATATCAGAAGAAATATTAATGATTTTCCCTGTGTCTCGTTCTTTCATTCTTTTAGCAGCTTCACGGCAATTATAGAAGCATCCATATAAATGAACCTTAATCATTCTGTCCCATTGCTCATCTGTTAAATCGGTAATGCTGGATGCCTGTGCAAACCCAGCATTATTCACAAGAATATCAATTTTGCCTAAATGCTTATCCATATATTGATACATGTCTTGCACTTCCTCAGATTTAGAAACATCTGCATGAAACGTCAAAGCTTTAATACCAAACTTTTCAGCCTCCATTCGCACTGCCTCAGCTTCAGGCTTATCTCCAATATAATTGATTACTATATTAGCCCCATGCTGAGCAAAGCCTAATGCAATGGCTTTGCCGATCCCTTTACTAGAGCCTGTTATTAAAACATTTTTCCCTGTAAAATCAATGTTCATCTTGATCATTCTCCAATTTAAATTTTGTCACAAGCGCTTGAAGCTCTTCTGCTGTTTGTCCAAGCGCTGAGGATGCATCTTTCACTTCTTGCATTGTCGTTAACTGCTCTTGTGTAGATTTGGAAACATTAGAAGAGAAATCAGCCGATAATTCTGCAGATTGTTTAATGTTATTAACGGATGCAGCCACTTCCTCCGAGGAGGCAGATATTTGCTGAGACGCTGCAGAAATTTCACGTATTTGATTTGCTACTTCTTCTGAGGAAGTAAGAATTTCCTTAAAGATTTCTCCCACCTCATTAGTAAATGTCATCCCTACTTTTACATCCTCTTTTCCTTTTTCCATAACAGTAAGAGATGCATTGGAATCTGCCTGAATCGAACTAATTAAATTATAAATTTCAGTTGCTGACTGCGAGGATTGCTCAGCCAATCGTCTTACCTCATCAGCGACAACAGCGAAGCCCTTACCATGTTCACCTGCTCGTGCCGCTTCAATGGCTGCGTTCAGTGCTAAAAGATTTGTTTGGTCCGCAATAGCTGTAATTAAGCTAACAATGTCACTAATTTTTTTAGTATTGACATGTAAGCCGTTAATTGTTGTGCCAATTTGCTCGACTGATTCATTAATTAATTCCATTTGTGCAATAACCTGATGCACAACTTGATTGCCTCGTTCAGACGCTTGTGATGCTGAAATAGAAGATTCCGCTGCTGTATTAGCCGAGTCAGCAATTTGTTGGATACCAGTTGCAGTCTCCTCCATAGCAGCTGCCGTTTCCTCGGTCATTATCATAGAAGCTTCTGCATTTTGAGTAATTTGCTTTACATCATTCGCAATATTGGTAGAGCTGTTATAGGTCTCACCAGCATTGACAGTTAATTGAGTCGCTGCTGAAGAAACGTGATTCGAAGTATTTCTGATGTTTAAAATAATATGTTGTAAATTGGCAACCATTGTTTGAATAGATGCTGATAAATTGCCGATTTCATCTTTAGTAATATCTAAATCCACATTTATTAGCTCTCCATTTGCTACTTGGTTTGCTACATTTACCACTTTCTGAAGTGGCTTTAATAAACGATCTATAATTATGTAAACTAAAACTAATAAAATTAAAATTCCTATAATTGCAATGACGATTTGCTTAATAACACTTGCTTTAATAATGGTATTGATATAGTCCGCAGAGTAATCAATTCCTAAGAGCGCTATCAATTGTCCATTATCATCGTGAATGGGGCTGAAAACAGTTCTCCAGGAACCAAAGGGATCCTCGAATATATCTGTTACTTCTGTACTATTATTTTGAATAGCTAATTTTGCTGTTTCTACATGCTCATTCGCTAAATCGGTAAAAATTTCACCTGCTTCATAGACCTCATTCAAATTAGATGTATAGCCAATCGGATTGACCCCACCTTCATCCTGCACATCCCAAATATAACTCCAACTCATAATACCCTGTTGTTCTTGAATCAAATCGAGTTGCTTTTGTACCTTCGTAAATTTCGCGTTTGTTTCTCCTTTTTCAGACAATAAATCTTTCACTTCATCACTATCTAAATTCATAGCTGTTAACAAACCAACACTTGTTAATTCTTGTTCCAAATCAACTGTCATACGATTGTTTAATTCTTTAATACTTTGTGTAGTAATGACGGCTATAAGCAATAACACAACAATGGAAACCGTCAGTAAAAGTTTGTTTTTTAATGAGATGTTTTTCCATAACTTCATGACTTTCTTCCTCCTTATACGTTTTTGCAAATAAAAAGCCTATTCCGAAAGAAATAGGCATAAAAGAACTTAAACTAGAATTTAACGGAACAACTAGCACTCTTTTGCAACCTAGCTATCTAAGTAAATATTCCCTTAGACCTGTAGCTTTGCATCTTTACTTTTTAGTAAATTTGCCTATCTTTTCCCTCCCAAAATTAACACAATGGGAAAAAGTAGTCAATGCTACCAATTTTAAAATGTATAAACTTATACTACTTCATTACTAGTTATTCATTTATAGAGCAAAATAAAAACAGCTACAACATGAATACATATTGTAGCTGCATATTTTTCCACTTACCCCTAAGTGTTTGAATAATTTATACGTTTTGTGTCATCAGTAATACAGATGGTATAAATGATAGAGCAAACATAGCCATATACCATAATGAAGTACGTCGTAAAGAAAAACGAACTTTTTTTCGTTCTGCATAAAAAATATCTAACATAACTGCAACAATAAAAGGCATTGTAACACATGCAATAGCTACTAATAAGATGTCAAAATAAATCATACAAGCACCCCTTTATTTGTGAACATTTTTCATCTTTTTTGTGAACATTTTGTGATAACTAGATTGTACACAATTTCGTCACAAAATGTCAACTCATTTAAAAGAAAAAAATGGTACTTTATGATTTATTCTCGCTACATTAGCGCATTATTCTCTATATTTATATGTTAAACCTCTTAAAAAATTACGAACAAATGAATCGCCACATTCTTTATAATTACGATGACTTGGGTTTCTTAAAATCGCACCTAATTCACCTTTAGTAACTTTTATCCCACCATCATATAATATTTCAAGCATGTCCTCAGTTGTTAAAGCTAAGGCAATTTTCACTTTTTTTAATAGCATATTATTTGGGCTTTCTTTCCCCGAGACAGGTAATGGACCTTCTGGCTGTCCTTCTTTAGTCTTTTGAGGACCACGTTTAAATGTAATCAATCCATTCAAAAAGGCTTCTATCATTTTGTTATTACATTTGATGTATTGTTCTGGTGCATCTTCCTCATCATTAACCTTTAGAAGCATGTTTAATATTTCTTCCTTCGTATAATCCATGCCACCAAGCTTAAATATTTCCACCATATCTACATTTTTTATATCTAACGCATAGCGTAAACGAATTAGAATATCATTATTCGTCATTAATAAATTCCTCCTTTTAATCAACCTTCTTTAGCAAAGAGCCAGGCTTTATTATAACAGACAGTTTGCTCATTTTAGCTTGATTTCCACAAGTTGTTGCTGTTAGCAATTAGCGTGTGCGTTTCCTTCTTTTTAAATGTATGAAAAGTTTGTAGGCAACCATTCTAAATGCAAGGAGGTGAGAATAATGGCTAATAATAATCGTAGCTCAAATAAACTTCTAGTACCTGGTGTACAAGAAGCTGTGAATCAAATGAAATATGAAATTGCACAAGAGTTTGGCGTTCAGCTTGGGCCAGAAGCATCTTCTCGCGCTAATGGTTCAGTTGGAGGAGAAATTACAAAACGCCTCGTAGAAATCGCTGAGAAGCGTTCAAAGGGTTTATTATAATTAAAAACTAATAAAAAAGAACGAATCCCTCTCTGAACTGCACCCCAATTGTTAGACTCATCTAACAATTGGAGGTGTAGTTTTTTTATGACGAAATTTACAAATGAACA